>JANYAK010000014.1 GCA_025361335.1 Coriobacteriia bacterium | reverse complement strand
GATTGCCTGCTTCTCAGTCATCGAAAGCGGCATCCTCTTGGCCCTTCGCCGGTCGATCCGGCGAGGGCCGGTTCGAGTACCTTCCTTTCTGAGGCATCGAATCGGTTTCGAGTACATTCTTTATGAGGCAACGCGCGTTCTTGTCCGCCCCGGAGGCTTGGTATACACTTGCGACGCTTCCGAGGACTCCCCCGGGTCCAACGGGTCGCTCAAGTAGGCTTCGCGTGCGGCGCGAGAGTGCCGCGTAACTGCGCGCACGCCCTCGTTCGGCTCCTCGCCCCGGGTTCCCGCTCCAGCGTCTGGGCGGGTTCGCGGAAGTCGATGGGGACCGCCGACGGGGAAGGACCACCTCCACTGGCCGCATCAGCCGCGACCGCCGTGCCGCTGCTCGCGCAGCCGATCATCGCCGCCCCCTTGGGCGTCGCGGTCGGAGTGTGCGCGGTGCTGGTCTCTCGGGGGGCCTCCCGGTTCGTGACCTCCGACGATCCCACGATCGGCTTCGCCAAGGTGGTCGTGGCCATGATCATCCGCCTGCTGGTGGTGGTCGGGATGCTCGCGGCGTTCTACTTCCTCGCGCCCGCGGGCCTGGCACCGTTCGGCATCGCGCTCATCGTAGGGTTCTTGGGCGCGCTCACGTACGAGTTGTTCACAGCGGGCCGGCCGGCTCGCGCTGCTGGCGATCAGGGAGGTCGGTAGGAAAGTGGAAGTTCTCGGCGAACGCGTGAACGTGCTGCTCGAGGAACTCATGGTCCACAAGATCACAGGGCTCCCGCTGACCAACTACGGGTTCTTCCTGCTGATCGCATTCACGGTCACCCTCGTGTTCTTCCTCATTGCTTCCAGGAAGGTCGCGATGGTCCCCAAGGGCATCGGCAACGTGGCTGAGGCCGGGGTCGAGTTCGTTCGGGACAACATCGTCATGGATGTCATCGGCCCGGAGGGCAAGCCCTACCTGCCGTTCATCCTCACGGTGTTCTTCTTCGTCCTGTTCAACAACCTCATCGGCCTGATTCCCGGCTTCAAGCCCGGCACGGGCACGATGGGCACCACCGTGGCGTGGGCGGTCATGGTGTTCCTCGTGTACAACTGGATCGGCATCAGCAAGCACGGCGCGTGGGGCTACCTCAAGAGCTTCTATCCCAAGGGAGTCGTGGCGCCCCTCGCCGTCTTCGTCATGCTGCTGGAGCTCATCAGCCATTTCATCCGGCCGCTGACGCTGTCCGTCCGACTTTTTGCCAACATGTTCGCCGGGCACGTCATCCTCGGCATCTTCGGCATCTTCACGGTGATCCTGTTCGAGGCTTCGGTCGCGGGCAAGGTCATGACGCTCCTGCCGGTGGCCATGCAGATCATCATGTACGCCTTCGAGCTGTTCGTGGCGTTCATCCAGGCCTACGTGTTCGCCATCCTGACCTCGGTCTACATCAGCGGTGCCATACACGCCGGCGAGCACTAGGCGAGAAGCACGAGGCGAGAAGAGGGCTCTTCACCGGCCATCAAGGCCGGTTCGATCGTGTAGGAACACTGGGACGGGAAGGCCCGCGCGTAGCGGGTCGGGTCATCGAAGGAGGACGTTGTGGGAGGTTCAATCTCGGCACTCGGAGCGGGTCTGGCTTTCGGTTTGGGCGCTATCGGGCCCGCCATCGGCATCGGCATGATCGGCGCCAAGACCATCGAGTCGATGGCCCGTCAGCCTGAGATGGCCGGTCGTCTGCAGACCACCATGTTCATCGCACTTGCCCTGGCGGAAGCCATCGCGCTGCTGGGCTTCGTCCTGGCCTTCGTCCTGATGGGCGTCAAGTAACCCAGACGCCGCCTCAGGAAGGAGGGGTCACCGCAATGGAAGTCATCCTGCCCAAGGACATGCTGCTCGAGGTGATCGTCGCGCTCGTGTCGTTCCTCGTGCTGTTCGGGGTGCTCGGGAAGTTCGCGTTCCCGTCGATCATCAAGATGCTCGACGAGCGCTCGGACAAGATCCGCGAGTCCCTCGAGAAGGCAGAGGACACGCGCATCGAGGCCGAGCGGATGCTCGAGGACTACAAGACCCAGATGGCCGAGGCGCGGCAAGAATCCGCCAAGGTCATCGAGCAGGGCCGCAAGGTCGCTGAGACTATGAAGGCCGAGATCGTCGCGAAAGCCGCCGAGGAGTCCGCCGCCCTGCTCGCCAAGGCGCGCGAGGAGATCGGCGCGGAGAAGCGCGCGGCGATGGCCGAGCTCCAGGCGTCAGTGGCCGACCTGTCGGTCGCGGTCGCGGGCAAGCTCATCGGTTCGACGCTGTCGGTCAAGGACCACGAGAAGCTCATCGAGCAGTTCGTGGCAGAGGTGGGAAGCCTCAATGGGAACTAGCGACGTCGCCACGGGCTACGCCAGGGCTCTGTACGACCTGGCCGTGCTGGCCGACGCCGTCGACGCCACGGACGAGGGGCTCTCTGCCGCGACCTCCGCGATCAGGGGCAGCGTGGATCTGCGCGCCGCACTGACCGACACGTCGGTGCCGGTCGAGAAGAAGCGCGACATCCTGCGCGAGATCTTCGGCGCCAGCGTCACTCCCGAAGTCCTGGCGGTCGTCACCGTTCTCGCTGAGCGCGAACTGACGCAGTCGATCACGGACGTGGCGCGCATCTACCGCGAGCACGCGGAACGCGAGCGCGGCATCGTGGTCGCCGAGGTCACAACGGCCGTACCGCTCGACGACGCGCTGCGCGCGTCTATCTCAGACAAGCTCGCCGCCTCACTCGGGCGTCCGGTGACCCTGCGCGAGCAGGTGGACGCTTCGATCGTGGGCGGCATCCGGATCAAGGTCGCCGGTCGCGTGCTCGACGGCAGCGTGTCCACGCAGCTGGAGAGCGTGCGCCAGGCGCTCACGTCCGCTACGGGAGGTGTGGTGTAGCTCATGGCGGAGATCAACGCTTCGACCATCAATGATGTCCTGAAGGCACAGCTCGGCGGCTTCAAGGCGTCCGTGGAAGTCCGTGAGGTCGGCA
The DNA here is from genome assembly GCA_025361335.1 of Coriobacteriia bacterium. Classification (GTDB taxonomy): domain Bacteria; phylum Actinomycetota; class Coriobacteriia; order Anaerosomatales; family PALSA-660; genus JANYAK01. The sequence goes on along the minus strand of JANYAK010000014.1, from coordinate 13,505 downwards.
CCGTCGTCCAGATCGGTGACGGCATCGCACGTGTCGACGGTCTCAAGAACGCGATGGCCGGCGAACTGCTCGAGTTCGTCGGTGAGGGCGGACATGTCGTCATGGGCATGGCCCTCAACCTGGACGAGCACGAGGTCGGCGCCGTGCTCATGGGCGAGACCCAACTCATCAAGGAGAACGACACGGTGCGCAGCACGGGTCGCGTGGTCCAGGTACCGTCGGGCCCCGCGTTCCTCGGTCGCATCGTCGACGCCCTCGGCCAGCCGGTCGATGGCAAGGGTCCGATACCGGCCGAAGGTCACCGGCAGGTGGAGTTCCGCGCCCCGGGTGTCGTCCAGCGCCAGCACGTCCACGAGCCGATGCAGACGGGCATCATGGCCATCGACGCCATGATCCCTGTCGGCCGCGGCCAGCGCGAACTGATCATCGGCGACCGCCAGACGGGCAAGACCGCCGTCGCGGTGGACGCGATCATCAACCAGAAGGGCAAGGACGTCATCTGCGTGTACGTGGCGATCGGCCAGAAGGCCTCGACCGTCGCCGGCGTGGTCCAGACGCTGGAGCAGCACGGAGCGATGGACTACACGATCATCGTGTCGGCCGCCGCGTCCGAGCCCGCTCCGCTGCAGTACATCGCCCCGCTCTCAGGCTGCGCGATGGGCGAGCACTTCATGTACACGGGCAAGGACGGCAAGCCCGCGAGCAAGGACAACCCGGGCCGCGCGGTCCTGTGCATCTATGACGACCTCTCCAAGCAGGCCGTGGCCTACCGCCAGATGTCGCTCACGCTGCGACGCCCGCCGGGACGCGAGGCATACCCGGGCGACGTCTTCTACCTGCACAGCCGCCTGCTGGAGCGCGCGCTCAAGCTGAACGACGATCTTGGCGCGGGGTCGCTCACCGCCCTGCCGATCATCGAGACGCAGGCCGGCGACGTGTCGGCCTACATCCCGACCAACGTCATCTCCATCACCGACGGCCAGATCTTCCTGCAAAGCGACCTGTTCTTCCAGGGCGTCCGGCCGGCCATCAACGTCGGCATCTCGGTGTCCCGCGTCGGGGGCGACGCCCAGACCAAGGCGATGAAGCAGGTCGCCGGTACCTTGCGTCTCGATCTCGCGCAGTATCGCGAGATGGCGGCGTTCTCCCAGTTCGGGTCCGATCTGGACAAGTCCACGCAGCGCACGCTCAACCGCGGCGCGCGCCTGGTCGAGCTGCTCAAGCAGGGACGCTACGTGCCGTTCCCCATGGAGAAGCAGGTCATCGTCCTGTTCGCGGGTGCCAACGGCTTCCTCGACGATCTGCCCATCGAGTCGGTCCTGCCGTTTCGCGCAAGCCTGCTGGAGTTCGTCGACAGCGTGCACCCCGAGCTCGCGGCCGCGATCGTCGCCGAAGGCAAGCTCTCGGACGAGTTGAAGGCCGCCCTCATGGCCGCGATCGCCGAGTTCAAGTCGTCCTTCGTGGTCGAGGGCTAGGCGGAGCCGGGCTGTGGCGACGCTACGCGACATAGAGAAGCGGATCGACTCGACCAAGTCGACGCAGCAGATCACTCGCACCATGGAGATGGTCGCGACCGCGAAGATCAAGCGCGCTCAGGAGCGCATCGAGTCGGCGCGCCCCTATGCGCTGGCGATGATGGAAGTCCTGAGCAACGTGGCCAAGTACGTGAAGGGCGCATCCCATCCGCTGCTCGAGACGCATCCCGCCCGCGACCGCGTCGTGGTCATCGCGATCACGTCGGACCGCGGCATGTGTGGGGCGTTCAACAGCAACATCCTGCGCATGACCGAGCAGATGATGGCGGATGAGCGCGAGGCCGGTGCCCAAGTCGACCTGATCGCCGTCGGCAAGAAGGCCGTGAGCTACTTCCGCTATCGCGGAGTCGAGCCGCTGGCCTCCTACCGCGACATCTCGGAGAAGCCCACCATCGCGGACGCCCGCTCCATCGCGGCCCATCTGATCCCGTCCTACGAGGCATGCGAGCTCGACGGCGTCGAGATCCTGTTCAACCGCTTCAAGAACGTGGCCGAGCAGAAGCCCGAGATCCACCACCTCCTGCCGATCCCGCAGGTGGTCGTGGAGTCCAGCGACGCGGATATGGACCGGATCGTGCCCGAGTACATCTTCGAGCCGACCGCCGGCGAGGTCCTGGAGCGACTGCTGCCGACGTACGTGGAGACGCTCATCTACCGAGCGCTCATGGAATCGGCGGCGTCCGAGCAGGGCGCCCGCCGCACCGCCATGAAGTCGGCCACCGACAACGCGAACGAGTTGATCACCACGCTCACGCGCAGTTACAACCGCGCTCGTCAGGCGTCGATCACCAACGAGATCGCAGAGATCGTCGGCGGCTCGGCCGCACTGGAGGAGTAGACAGATGGCAACAGGCGACATGAAGGACACCAAGATGAACACGGGACGCATAGTCCGGGTCATCGGACCGGTCATCGACGTTGAGTTCGGACCGGACACGATGCCCGCGATCTACAACGCGCTGAAGGTCGAGGCGGAGTCGCCCATCGGGCACATCAGTCTCGTGGCCGAGGTGCAGCAGCACCTGGTGGGCAATCAGGTCCGCGCGGTCGCGATGTCGTCCACCGACGGCGTCACCCGCGGCATGGACGCCGTCGACACCGGCCAGAACATGATGATGCCGGTCGGCCCGTCCACGCTGGGTCGCATCTTCAACGTGCTCGGCGAGGTCGTCGACGGCGGCGAGCCTGTGACGGCGGAGGACATGTACCCCATCCACCGCGAGGCGCCCGAGTACGAGCAGCTCGAGTCCAAGACCGAGATCTTCGAGACCGGCATCAAGGTCGTCGACCTCCTGGAGCCCTACATCAAGGGCGGCAAGACCGGCCTGTTCGGCGGCGCGGGCGTCGGCAAGACCGTCATCATCATGGAGCTCATCAACAACCTCGCTCAGGCGCACGGCGGCACGTCGGTGTTCACCGGCGTCGGCGAGCGCACCCGCGAGGGCACCGACCTGTGGAACGAGATGAAGGAATCGGGGGTCATCGAGAAGACCGTGCTGGTCTACGGTCAGATGAACGAGCCTCCCGGAGCTCGTCTGCGCGTCGGTCTGGCCGGTCTGACCGCCTGCGAGTACTTCCGCGACCAGGGGCAGGACGTCCTGCTGTTCATCGACAACATCTTCCGGTTCACGCAGGCCGGTTCCGAGGTGTCCGCGCTGCTCGGCCGCATGCCGTCCGCGGTCGGCTACCAGCCCACGCTGGCCACCGAGATGGGCGAGCTGCAGGAGCGCATCACCAGCACGAAGAAGGGCTCGATCACGTCGGTCCAGGCCATCTACGTCCCGGCCGACGACCTGACGGACCCCGCGCCCGCCACGGCGTTCAGCCACCTCGACGCCACCACGGTCCTGTCTCGCAGCATCTCCGAGAAGGGCATCTACCCGGCGGTCGACCCGCTGGCGTCCTCGTCCCGCGCGCTCGATCCGAGCGTCGTGGGCGAAGAGCACTACCGCGTCGCTCGTGCCGTCCAGCAGGTCCTCCAGCGCTACAAGGACCTCCAGGACATCATCGCCATCCTCGGCATGGACGAGCTGTCCGAGGAGGACAAGCTCACCGTGTCCCGGGCGCGCAAGATAGAGCAGTTCCTCTCGCAGCCCTTCTTCGTGGCCGCGCAGTTCACGGGCATGGAAGGCAAGTACGTGAAGCTCGAGGACACGATCCGCGGCTTCGACGAGATCGTCTCCGGCAAGCACGACGACGTGCCCGAGCAGGCGTTCCGCTATGTGGGCACGATCGAGGACGCCCTCGAGGCCGCCAAGACGCTCGCGGCGCAGGCGTAGGGGAGAGGCGAGCACATGGCACGCACCCTCCTGTGCGAGATCGTCACGCCGGAGCGCATCGTCTACACCAACGAGGTGGAGCTGGTCGTCGCTCCGTCGCTCGACGGCGAGATCGGCATCCTGCCGCTCCACGCGCCCATGGTCGCCGCGCTCAAGGCGGGAGAGGTCCGCGTGAAGTTCGGGACCAACGACACCGAGTGGTTCGCCATATCGGGCGGATATCTGCAGGTCCACGAAGATAAGGTCGTCATCCTGGCCGACGACGCGGTGTCCAGCTCGCAGATCGACGTCGAGCGGGCGCGGCAGGCCGTGCAGATCGCGAAGGAGCGCCTGACAGACCTGAAGGCAGCTGCTGCCGACTCCGAGGAGTACGATCGGATCGAATCCGACCTGAAGTGGGTCGAGGCGCAGGTGACGGTGGGCAGCCACCGCTAGGAGCATCGCGCGAACGAGACTGACGGCAGGGCCCCGGAGACGGGGCCCTGCGTGCGTTGGAGGTGGTCACCTTGACGCCCTGGCACCGCACGAGCACAAGTGAGAAATCATCATCATGACCAGCCTTCGCCCGGCACCCACTTCGGGCTGAACGCATCTCCCTCCGCCGCCGCGACAGAGGCGGGCATGATGAACACGTTGATGACGTCGACGACGTCGACGAGACTCTCGGGCGCTTCGATTCCCGAGACCCCCAGCCTCTTCACGAGAGCCGCCCACTGCATCACTGCCTGTGGACGTTTGGCATATTCGTCGGAGAGAACGAGCGGCCTGGAGACGGGCACGCCCGTGCCTCGCTGCCCGAAAGTCGCTGCAATGCTGTCTTTCAACTCCGTGCCATCAAACGAGACCGAGCGCGAGAGCATCCAGACGTCGTAGTAGTCCTTCACTCGACTGTTGAGCAGCCCCTTGCTGATCATGGTCTCGAACTTCTCGGCCACCGCGGTCGCGGGCTGATACGCGAGGATGCGCGGTGCGTCCATATCCAGCAGCGTCGGAAAGTCCACCCATCCGGGCTCGGGAACAACGATGTCGGCCACGCCGATATCGAGTTGCAGACGGATCCGTGCGCCGGCCAATTCGGCCTTCACCAACGCGCGTGCCCCTGGATACCTGTCCTCGATGCTGATCGGCTCGACAACGACATCGGAGGAGAACTCGACGCCGTCGGCCGACTCGACGGCGAGGCACTCCCGCACCATCGCGGCGACGGCTTCCGCGGAGTTGTCCATGCGCCCAAGGAAGTCGATGTCTCTGGTCGGTCGAGCCACGGCCCCGTCCCACACACGAAGCATGGCCGCGCCCTTGACGATCAGACAGTCGGCCCACTTGGTCTTGGAGAGGCGGTACAGGAAGCGTTCCATGACGTAGTACTGGAGCACCTGGTTGAAGTCGAGGTCGATCTCGTCAGCTTTGTTCTTGAGGCGCGCCCGCACCGAGGCGGGGAGGTTGGCCGGCTTCTCGGCGGTCACAGCAGCGCCGTCAGGTAGGGAGCGATAACGGACTCGACCTTGTCGATGCGCGCGAAGTCCATGATCTCTGCCGGCGTGGCGGTTCGATTCCTCACGACTTCCTGAAGTGCCTCTACGGCGATGTCAAGTCCGATCCTGTTGCGGTACTTGAAGCAGTCGGCGACCGTCTTGGCGGCTCCGTACACGCGCATCTGAGCGCCCGCCATCGAGTGCTCCTCGACTCCTGCCCGAAACGCCGCGTCGCTCATGTTGAAGACCTGCACCCGCGGATGGGCGATCTTGGGAGGTCGTATGTTCCTCGGCAGTGCGACTTGAACGGCGTTGGGGATCTGCGTCCCGATCTCGTGGTACTCGAGAGCGCTCACCAGGCACAGGACGGCCTTCGGAATGCGCCGCATGACCGCGGCGACGTCCGGGCTCTCCGGCAGCGGAGCAGATGCGAGGACGAAGACACCCCTGCTCAGGGCCTCGATCGTCTCGTGGTCCCTCATCCAGTACAGGGTGCGCCGATGTATGCCGGCATCGAGCGCCTCGCCCGTGCGCATGACTCCTTCACGCGCGGCGAAGATGGCCTCGGCGGCTTTGAGCGCGTTGTCGGTTGGTTCTCTCATGGGAAAAATAATACAACACTTGGACGCAACTGTTGCATTTTATGTCCCAGGCCGCTGGACGCCGTCACGGACGGCTCGGTCGCGTCCCAGCCCAATCCAACCGGTTCCGGGACGTGGCTTGTGCGCAAGGCACGCAAATGGCACGGCCGACGCCGCCGTGTCTGTGATGGCCGGAAAGGCGCTCTACCTGCTTGCATGGAGGGCGAGGCGAATGGCTAGGCGGCAGGCTCGGCGGACCTCTGTCGCTTCATCAGCAGGGTGCTGTGCGCGTTGCAGACGAGACCTCCCCAGACCGTCAGGTATGTCAGCGCGACTGTCCATCGAAGACCGAATATTCTGAGGGACTCGAGAAACGGACTCCCGGCTCTTGTGAAGAAGGTAGACAGCAGGCCCCCTTGATCCGGCGTCACCGCAATCGACGCGACGACAACCAGCCCGCGGCCCCAACGCACGCAGGGCCCCGTCTCCGGGGCCCTGCGTGCGTTGGGGCCATTCGATCGGCTGGTGGCTCGAAGTCACGAGTACCCCTACGAGCGCGGCCAGGTGTCCGCGTGGACCCGCGGATCGGGCTCGGTCTTCGTCGCGCAGTACAACGCGGCGGGAGCCTGTTTGGTTTGGAACACGCCCATCACCGTCACCTCGGGCTACGTCAGTCTGGAGCGACAGGTCGGCAGCTTCGTGGCGGTGGCGGGAGCGACGCAGGTCGACATCTGGCTTCAGTCCACCGGCGCCTATGGCGCCGCGTTCGACAACGTGCGGATGGAGAAGGTCAACGCCCTCGGCAGCGACAACTGGGTGGAGAACGAGTCGATGGAGTATCGGCCCCCCAGCGGCCCCGCCTACCACTGGTCGCTCTACAACGGCGTCGGCTACCAATGCGACAACGTGGGGACGGGAGGCTGGGGCGATGACGGCATCTGCCTGCAGATCTATGGCGCGCCGGGAACACAGTCCGACGCGGGTCAATGGTGGGGCCAACGCATACGGGTGAGCCCCGGCGAGTCGTACTCCGCAAGCCTGCTGATGAAGACGTCGGCGATCAAGGCCTACGGTCCCACCGGCGAGTGGGGCGGGGCCTACGCGCAGGTCGCCATGTACGCCGACGACGTCACCCAATATCCGTCCGCCTTCGTCGACCTCACGCCACGCACGTCCGAGGACTTGTTCATTCAGGGTGACACCGACTGGACGCGCTACACGGCGCGGATCGACGTCCCCGCCGGCGTCACGAGCCTCGAGATCTTCGCCGCGCTCTACCAAGCCGAGGGCTGGGTGTGGATCGATCACGCCGGTTTGGAGCGGGCCTCCGACGTGGCGACCTACGGATACGACTCAACGCACACCTTCCGCACGATCGAGGACACCACCGGCAAGCGCCGCCTCGAGAGTGACTTCGACTCCCGAGGGCGAGCGACCGAGTCCCGCTACGGGGCGACCCGTGGTGTGGCCGCGACCTCCACGGTCACGAGCAACACCTACGACGGGCTCGACCGCCTCACGAAGGTCGAGAGTGCTCAGGGATCAGGCCTCAACATCGATGCGCACTACACGTACACGGATGCCGGTCGCCTCGCCACGGTGACCGACCCGCTCGACCACGTGACGACCATGGACTACGACAGCGCCGGACGCCTGAGCCAAGCGACGAGCCCCGGCGGGCTCATCGCGGCGATGGACTACGACGGGCTCGGACGGCTTGCACGCACGTTGCGACCCCGCCGAAGCGGCGAGGCGACGGTCCCGCTCACACAGACCACCTACGACACGGTCAGCCGGCCGACCACGACGACGTTCTTCAGCGCGGGTGGCGTTCCCGTCGCGACCGACACCCTCTCCTACGACAAGCTCTCGCGCGTGAAGGACCGCGTCCTCGCCGGGGACACGGCCGCGACGGCCCACGCCGACTTCGACGTGCTCGGGCGGGTCAGCGCGTGGAACACGACCGGCCCTTCGGGAGACGCGTCGGGCACCACCATCTACGATCTGGCGGATCTGCCCACCAAAACGACGTGGGGTGCTCTCGGCACCGCGGCGGTCATCGACAACACGTATGCCAAGACCAACCAGTGGCTGAGTACGAAAGCCTTCGGGACCGTGTGGTCCTTCACCACCGCCGTGGACGGATCGGTGCCCTCCATCGTCTCGGCCCTGGGGGCCTCGGCCCGTGACTTCGACGCGACCAGACATCTCTCGGCGGTGCACACCCGGCGCACGTCGGGCACGACGCTGTCCGCCTTCGCCGACCACGCGTTGACCTACGACGGGCGCGACCGCATCTGGACCGCCACCACGAACGTCACCGCGACGGGTGCGACATCGGTCGACACCTATGGCTACGACGCGGCCGACCGGCTCAGCACCTGGGCCCGCACCGGCACGGCTGCCGACAGCGCCAGCTGGACCTACCGCGCCGACGGCGCGATGGACACCGCCGTGCGCGCAGGGGTGACCACGACCTTCGCATATGACACCGACGACAGGCTGACATCCACCGTCGCCGGCGGCGTCACGACGATCTACACCAACGACGACCTCGGACGGCGCACCTCCCGCGTCTCACCCAGCCAGGCCACGACGCCGACCAAGACCGCCACCTACTCCTACGGTGCCTCAGGCATGCGCGAGAAGAAGGCCGTCGCCTCCGCAGGTGCGACGTCCACCACGTCGTTCCTGTACGCGGGGATGCAGCTGATGGCCGAGCGCGACTCGGATGGGACGCTGCTGCGCTACCTCTACGGCCCCGGCGGGGTGCCACTCGAGCTCTCCGTCACCGCCACCAGTGGGGTCACCACCTCTTTCGCCTACCAGCTCGACCACTCAGGCAGCGTCATCGGGCTCACGGACAGCGCCGGAGGCGTGGTGGCGACGTATGCCTACGACCCGTGGGGCAACCCGACCTCCGTCGGCGGAAGCAACGCCTGGCTCGCTGCTCGCCAGCCCCTGCGGTACCGGGGGTACTACCTAGACGCGGAGACAGGCCTGTACTACCTGCCCGCCAGGTTCTACGACCCGGCCGTCGCGCGGTTCCTGAGCGCGGATCCGGCACCCCCGAGCGCCGGGGACCCGGGGAGCCGCAACCGGTACGTGTACTGCCAGGACGACCCGGTGAACCGGGAGGACCCGACCGGGGAAGACCCGCCGGGCAAGGCCGTGACAGAGCGGGGGCCGTGGCCCTCGGGCGTTCCTCCGGGCCTTTCGCCTCCCGGCGAGCCCCTCCGCCCGGACCGCCCGCGCCCCGCGAGCCCGCCCCGGTTTGCACGGCGCGCGCGTTCGGTCGAGACTGGGCGTCGCACGCTGATGTCCGCACCGCCTCCCGGATAGGACGCGCATGACGCCGAACGCGACCAGCACCGCGGACTCGCCCCGCAATTCCGCGAAGCCGGGTCCCGTGCGCGTCTGGCTGCTCGCCATCCGGCCGAAGACGCTGCCGGCCGCGGCCTCCGCCGTCGTCGTCGGCACCGCGCTGGCGTGGCGGGCAGGCGGCTTCTCGCTCGGACCGGCGCTCGCCGCGCTGGCGATCGCGCTGCTGCTGCAGATCGGCAGCAACCTAGCCAACGACGTCTACGACGACGAACGCGGCGCCGATACCGTCGACCGGCTGGGGCCCACTCGCGTGACGCAGGCAGGCCTTCTCACCCGGGCGCAGGTGAAGAACGGCATGAAGGTCGTGTTCTCCGTCGCGCTCGTGCTTGGCCTCTACCTCACGTGGGTGCGCGGGTGGCTGGTGCTCGTGATCGGCCTGGCGGCCATCGTCTCGGCGATCGCGTACACGGGGGGACCGTATCCGCTGGGCTACCACGGCCTGGGCGAGGTGTTCGTCTTCCTGTTCTTCGGTGTGACCGCTGTCGTCGGTACCTACTGGGTGCAGGTGGGGGAGGTTGCGCCCATCGCGTGGGCCATGTCCGTGCCCGTCGGGTTGCTCATCACCGCGATCATCGTCGTCAACAACCTGCGCGACATCGAGCAGGACCGCGTGGCGGGAAAGCGCACCGTTTCCGTGCGAATAGGGGTGCGGGCCACGCGGATCGAGTACACGGCGTGTGTCGTGGGCGCCTATACCGTGCTCGCCGTCGCCGTCCTGATGCGCGCGCTTCCGCCGCACACTCTGCTCGCGCTGCTGTCGGTGCCGCTCGCCTGGGTGGCCGGGCGGGTCGTGTGGAACCAGGGCGGCACGCCGCTCAACCGGGCGCTCGCCACCACGGGCCAGCTCGCGCTGGCGTTCGGGGTGTTGTTCGCCGCGGGTCTCGCGATGGCGTGACCGCCCGGGACCGCTACTTGCCTTCGAGCAGGTCCCGCGGGGTCACTTCGACGCTCAGATAGCCCTTGGTCTTCATCCAGTCGAGGACCTTCTGGATCTCGGCGGCCGAGGGGGGCATCGCCTTCGGATACGCGCTGACCTTGTACGTCGCGGCCAACGGCTGCGGCATGCCCGCCTTGGTCACGAGCGTCTGGCGGAACGAGTCTGGCGATGCGTTGATGTCGGCGACGGCCTTGTTCCAAGCGCCGAGCAGGCGCTTGATGGTCGCGGCCCCGTCGGCCCCGTCGGCGCGGTCGGCGTACTTCGCGCTCACGCACAGCACGCTTTGGGAGACGTTTTCCGTGGCCTTCGTGTCGTCGCCGCCCGGAACGATGTAGGCGCCCTGCAGCTCGGCCAGCGACACGAACGGCTCGGGCAGGGACGCGGCCTTCAACTGCCCCGCCATCAGCAGCTGGAAGCGCACGGGCATCTTCTTGACCTCTTCCTTGGCGACGCCGCCGGCCGGGACGCCCGCTTCCTCCATCAGCTTGTCGAGGACGTACTCGGTGATCGTTGCGGACGCGGTGCCCACGGAAACGCCCTTGAGGTCCGCCATCGACTTGAACGTTGTCTTCGGCGCGCCGACTATGGCGAAGCGGCCCTGCGCCGTGTCGGCGCCGAGCATGACAGTCGGGATGACGACCTTCGTCCCGGAGGCGCGCAGGTTGGCGGGCACGATCAGGTCCGTCATCAGCGCGTCGACCGCCCCGGCGGTGAACGCGGCCTGGCACTCCACGGCGCTCGGGAAGCTGAGGATCTCGACCTTGGGAAGGCCGACCTTCGTGAAGTAGCCCTTCTCCTCGGCCACCCACAGCGGCAGCGAGTCCTGCGTGGCGAGCGTGCCGATCCTGATGGGCGCGGGCTTGGCGGCGACGGGCGTGCCCGAGGGCTCGCGGGTCCCGGCGGTCTTGGTCGAGGCGCAGCCGGCGAGTGCGAGCGTGGCGACGAGCGACACGGCCAGCACGGTGCGCATGGCGTCGGCGTACAGCTTCATGGGTGGGTTCTCCCTTGACGATCGGTTGGGCCTCCGGCGCCGATGCGGGCGTCGGGGGACACTGTTCTGCGCGTGCGGGGTCGCGACACCAAGCCGGGCCCGCCGAGCGCTCGCTTCCACACCTTCCATTGAGTCCTCGGCGTCAGCTCCGACCGTCGTGGGACATGGTACGCCGTTCGGCAGGCGCAACGGCATCGATGTTCCGCTCCGCTGCCGGAGAGCCCAAATGTCGCCGCGGTCATGCGGCGCATTCCGAAGGCCGTCCTGTGCCTGGTCAGCGCCTTGGAGTATCACGGAATCGGGACGCAGATCCCCAACGCCGTGCAAGTCACAGTTGACAGCATGTCTGTCGTATCGGACAATCATCGTGTCTCCTGCCGACAGAATGAGTGTTCATAATGACAGTTCGCGACGTCACCACGAAGTTGGCGCCGTTGCTGCAACAGCTCGAGTTGGAGCAGCCGCGTGTGGTCACCAAGACCGAACTCCAGTCGGCTGCCGCGGAGGCGGGGCTGACCTGGCCGGTTGAAGTCGTGATCCGTCGCCTGCGTGAGCGCGGCTGGCTGCTCGACCTGGAGACTCGGGGCGTCTGGGAGTTCGCCCCCGCGGCCCGGGCCGGGGCGTTCGGTTCGGGCGATCCGCTGATCGAACTCAGGGCGACGCTCCAGCGAGACTCCGGCGCGCAGTTTACGGTGGCTGCCGAATCTGCCGCGTACCTCCTAGGTCTGACCAGCAGGCGTCCTGAGCTAGAGGTCGTGGGCGCGCCAGAGGGTGTCCGACTGCCCAGGGCCCTGCGCAAGCTCCGGGTCGTTCGCTGGACTCCCTCAAACGACGTTCCCGTGAAGGGCGGACTGCCAGTCTGGTCGACCGCCACGTTGATTGCGTTCATGGCCACGCGTCCGAGCGGCTACCGTGATTGGCCGAATGTCGGCGAGTGGATCGCACAAGCTGCCCGCGAGGTCACCGCAGAGACCATCAGCAAGGAACTGGGGGGTCGTTCACGAGCCGTTTGGGCCCGTGCCGCGTATCTCGTCGGGAGAGGTGGGTGTCCCGAGGCCGGCGCGCGACTGCTCGCTCTCGCACCGCCCGGGGCCGGACCCTACCACATGGGAGATCGGGGCGTCTCGGGGCGCTACGACAAGCGGTACGACGTCGTCGACTCGACCGGCATGGAGGTCGCGGCCGAATGATCACCGAGGGGTATCTCGTCCGGCACTACCAGGGCCGGCGTGGCGGACGCGGGCCTGCCATCATCGACATCGCGCAGGACCACCTCCTGTATCGATTGGCCGAGTCAGGCATCTTCGATCTCGGCGTCTCGCTCAAGGGCGGTACTGCCATCCGCAAGTTCCGGGCCGGCAATGCCGGTCGCTTCTCCACCGACCTGGACTTCGCCGGAGTCGACGACGTGGCCGCCGACCTGCTCGTCGAAGCGGTGGATGGCGCCAAGGTAGGTCCTTTCGGCTTCAGGGTCGAACCGCTTGACGGAACACGACGCATGAGGGTGCTCATCGCAAGCACCTTTGGCGAGACCGAAGTCCCCGCTCGCCTCGATCTCGGCCGAAGATCACTGTGGCTTCAGCCCGAGGTCCTTTCGGCACTGCCGCTGCCGATCCACGACCGCTACGACTTCGCGCTTCCGCCGGTTCCCACAGCGCGAATCGAGGAGGTCGTCGCCGAGAAGCTCGCGCGCTATCGTCGAGGCAGTCTGTCGCGCGACCTCTATGACTTGGCTTGGCTCGCGTCGCGTCCGTTCGACGATGTGCTGGTCCGGCGACTGACCGCGCTGAAGATTTGGTGCGACGTCGTCGATGACCGACTTGGGGATAGGCCGTGGAATCCCGAGGAGATCCTCCGGCCCCGCGAGAAGGCCGAGTTCAGGTCTGAGGCGATCGGCTACCTGACGACCCCCGTCGACGTTCCTGGTTGGGTCCGAATCGTCCGCGACCGCTTCTCGTTCCTTCGCGATCTCGACGATGTCGAGGATCGGTTGGCGTGCTGCAGCCTTGCCGAGGAGTGGGAAGTCCGGCAGATGATCGAAGCGCTGGGACATGAGAAGTGATGGTCGCGCGAAGCGGCGCTATCGCGAAGACTGCAAGAGCGGCCGTAGTGCCTCATAATGAAAGGTACTCGAGGACCTGATTCGCTGCCTCAGAATCAATGTACTCGAGCTCGGGTGCCCCCACCTCCTCTTTCCATCTCGGGTTCTTGCGGGCGTTGAGCTTGTAGAGCTTGCCTTGCAGCCGGCCGATACGGCTCCTCAGCTCGGCCGGGTCGAGCGTCTCGAACCGGGCGGTGAGCGTCGCTTTGACGGTGTCGGGGA
>JANYAK010000019.1 GCA_025361335.1 Coriobacteriia bacterium | reverse complement strand
TCCCCGACACCGTCAAAGCGACGCTCACCGCCCGGTTCGAGACGCTCGACCCGGCCGAGCTGAGGAGCCGTATCGGCCGGCTGCAAGGCAAGCTCTACAAGCTCAACGCCCGCAAGAACCCGAGATGGAAAGAGGAGGTGGAGGCACCCGAGCTCGAGTACATTGATTCTGAGGCAGCGAATCAGGTCCTCGAGTACCTTTCATTATGAGGCACTACGAAGAGCGCGACACAGAGCGCAGAGGCTTAGAAGACCCGTCCGCAGTTCGGGCACAACACGTGCGCGTCGTACCACCCGACGCGGTGCTGCTGCGGGATCAGCTCGAGGACGAGCTCAAGTTCGCACGCTGGGCACCAGAGGCGTCGCGGCAGGCTCCCATGCCGCACGAAGGCGTCCGCATCGCCCTCCCGGTCCTTCACGAGCAGCTTGAAGTGCGTCGTGTCGGCCCGGTCGCCTTCGCGATTGTCGATGGTCGAGCGGATCTTGGCCGCGACGTCGGCTGGCTTGGCCGAGTTCTTGATGAGGTAGTCGACGGCTCCCAGGTCGAGGCCCCGCTGCACGTCGCTGTCCTGGCCGAGGTTCGACAGGATGACGACGGGGATGTCTCTGCTGCGCGGGTCGCGCTTGAGGGCCTCGAGCGCCTCGAGGCCGGTCATGCGCGGCATGACCAGGTCGAGGATGATGATGTCGATTTGCTGCGTCCTTACGACGTTGAGGCACTCCAGGCCGTCGGCGGCCTGGAAGACCCGATAACCCTCCTGGGACAGCTTGTCCGTGTAGATGCGACGGAGAAGCTCGGTGTCTTCCACGACGAGCACTGACTCTCCGGCCACGTGCCAGTCACTCTCCTTCCCTTGATCACACGTCCGCGGAGTACCCCCGGGCCGAGTGGAGGCGGGCCCTCAGCCGCAGGACCGCCTTCGTGTGCAGCTGGCTCACGCGGGATTCGGTGACGCCAAGGACCTCACCGATCTCCCTCAGGGTGAGCCCCTCGTAGTAGTAGAGGACGATCACCATGCGCTCGCGTTCGGGCAGGCGTTCGATCGCCTTGCCCATGATGTCCTTGACCTCCTCGGCCTCAAGCACCTCCACGGGATCCTCGGCCGAATCGTCCTTGACTGTGGTGATGAGGCTGGCGTGCTCGTCCTTCTCGCCGCCCGGAGACCAGAGCTCCTCGAACGAGGCGACGGACGCGTATGACAGTTTGGTGAACGTGTCCTGCAGCTCGTGGTAGGAGATGCCCATCTCCTCGGCGACCTCCGCGTCGGACGGAGTGCGCCTCAGCTTGCCTTCGAGCGCCATGTACGCGCGTTCGATATCGCGTGCTCGGGCGCGCACGCTGCGCGGGACCCAGTCAAGCGCGCGCAGCTCGTCGATGATCGCGCCCTTGATGCGGGCGATGGCGTACGTCTCGAACTTGATGCCGCGGCTCGTGTCGAACTTCTCGAGGGCGTCGATAAGCCCGAATATGCCGTACGAGATGAGGTCGGCGTTCTCCACGGTCTGCGGAAGATTGGCCGAGACACGGCCCGCAACGTACTTCACCAGCGGCGAGTAGTGGAGGATCAGGTGCTCACGCGCCTGCTGGTCGTCCGCCTCTTTGAAGGCGAGCCACAGCGAGTCGAGATCGGCGTGCGGCTGCGGCTGCTTCACGTGGAGGCTCCTCGAAGGTCCAACTTCATGCACGGGGATGGGAGTCGCGGTGGACGGACTGCAGCCGCTTCATCCCGAGGTGAGTGTATGTCTGGGTGGTCGACAGCGCAACGTGACCCAGCAGCTCCTGTACTGTGCGGAGGTCGGCTCCAGCCTCCAGAAGATGGGTCGCGAACGTGTGCCGGAGGGTGTGCGGCGTGAGACCCGAAGCCCCGCCGAGAGCGTCGATGTGCCGCTTCATCATCCGGCGGATGCCCCCGTCGGTCAGACGCGTCCCGTTCCTGTTCAGGAACAGGGCGGACACGGTGGGGTCCTTCGCGAGTGCCGGTCGGCCCTCGCGAAGGTAGCGCCGCACCCGCCCGACGGCGTAGGGATGCAGAGGGAGGATCCGCTCGCGAGAGCCCTTCCCCATCACGCGGACCTGGTCGCCGGCGAGGTCGACGTCGGACACCGAGAGCGCGGCGACCTCGGCCACGCGTGCGCCAGTGGCGTAGAGGAGCTCGAGGATCGCGCCGTCGCGCAAGCCCGCCGGGGTCGACGTGTCCGGCCCGTCGAGCAGTGAGCGTAGGAGGTCGCCGGGCATCAGCCTGGGCAGCCGGGCGGGCAACTTGGGGGTGGCGACCACCGCCGCGGCGTCCGTGGCCGAGAGGCCCTGGCGCTGGAGGTAGGTGAACAGCGACCGTACGGACGACAGGCGACGCGCTATCGTCCGGCGCGAATAGCGGGAGCGGTCCATGTCGACGAGGTAGCGTCGAAGGGTGGTGGGGGTCAGCGAGAACGGGTCGGCGCCCTCCCGCTCGCACCACTCGAGGAAGCGAGCGAGGTCGGCGGAGTACGCGCGCACGGTCTGCGGAGACAGAGCGCGCTCGACCTGGAGATGCGTGAGATAGCGGTCGACCAGCACCGACGCCCGTTCGAGCCCGTCCGTCATAGCTCGACCTCCGCCAGCGTCGCCAGCGCGGAATCGACGCGCAGGTCCGGCCGTGAAGCGATGAGGTGCTCGAGCGCCTCGGACCCACGCGCGGCCATCACTGCGTGCCGCTCTCGCTTGTCGCGCACGTGCGGGTCGATCGGGGGAACGAGGCCGAAGTTGACGTGCATGGGCTGGTAGCCCTTCGTGCCGGGGTCCGTGGCGTGCGCCAGCAATGAGCCGTACGCCGTGACGGGGGGAAGCACGAACGGCTCGCCTCCCGACAAAGCCGCGTAGGCGCCCAGCGCGGCGACGAGCCCGCCGGCGACCGCCTCGAGATATCCCTCCGTGCCGGCGAGCTGACCGGCGAGACGGACGCGCGGCTCCGACCGCAGCGCGAGGTCGGCCGTCAGGAGCGAAGGGGCGTCCACGAACGTGTTGCGATGCATGACGCCGTAGCGCAGGAACTCCGCATGCCCCAACCCGGGGATCGTGCGGAACACCGCTCGCTGGGCGTCGAACGTGAGGTTCGTCTGGAACCCGACCAGGTTGTATGCCTTGCACGCGCGGTCCTCGGGGCGCAACTGGACGACCGCCCACGGGCGCCGCCCGGTCCTCGGGTCGGTGAGCCCGACCGGCTTCATGGCCCCGAAGCGCGGAGCGTCCCTCCCCCGCCGGATGACCTCCTCGACGGGCTGGCATGCCTGGAACAAGTCTGGCGATTCGAAGTCCTTGAGCGTGACCCGTTCAGCCGTCAGCAGGGCGTCGGCGAACGTCTCGTACTCGGCGCGGTCCATCGGGCAGTTGAGGTAGTCGGCGCCGCCCTTGTCGTAGCGCGATGCGGGGAAGCACACGGACCGGTCGACCGAATCCGCCTCGATGATCGGCGCCGCGGCGTCGTAGAACGAGAGCCGATCCGGCCCGATGAGGCGAGAGAGCGCGGGCTCAAAGGCGGCGCTGGTCAGCGGGCCGGTGGCGATGATGACGGGCCCGTCGGGCACCTCGCGTGCCTCATCGCGCACGATGGTCAAGCCCGGGAGGGCACCGAGTCGCCGAGTGATGAGGTCGGAGAACCGCTCGCGGTCCACCGCCAGCGCGCCGCCTGCGGGCACGGACGTCGCACGAGCGCACGCCAGTACGAGGCTGCCGAGCTGCTCCAGCTCGTGCTTCAGCATGCCCGGAGCGGTCGAGGGATCCTTGGACTTGAGCGAGTTCGAGCAGACGAGCTCACCCAGGCCTGCCGTGTGATGGGCGGGACTCGGCACGCCCGGTCGCATCTCCATCAGCGTGACCGTGACCCCGCGCGCCGCGAGCTGGAACGCCGCCTCAGAGCCGGCGAGACCGCCGCCGATGATGGTGACCTGGCTCAGACGCGCTCCCCTTCCGAGGTGCGAGCCATGGCGGCCCGCGATCGAGGTTCGACCTCATTGTACCGTCACCTTCCCGGACACGGCCCGTACCGTCCGTCGGGGTACCGGGCGACGATGTGACGTGACTCCAGCATCCCGACGCCTCTGATGACGGCCACGACGTCGGTGCCGAGCGCCCGCGCGACGTCGTCCGGACGCATCGGGTCCATCAACAGAGCAGAGGCGAGGGCGGTGTCGGCCGCGCTGAGACCGGAAATATCCGTGCACGCCTGGGGCAGATCCCCGGTGCTCGCGTCGTCGAGCAGTCCCGCGCACCGGAGGGACATGGCGAGGTCGGCGACGTCCAGTATGGGCTGGACGCCGTCCTGGATCAGGCGATTGCAGCCGCGGGAGTTCTCGAAGAAGATCGATCCGGGCACCGCGAGCACCACCCTACCCGCCGCGTCCGCATGTTCGGCGGTGCTCAGCGTGCCGCTCGGCAGCGCCGCCTCGACTATGAGGACCACGGCAGCCAACGCCGCGATGATGCGATTGCGCTCGGGGAACAGATAGGGCGCCGGGCGAGTCCCCCATCCGACCTCGGAGACGACCGCTCCGGAGGCCCGCAGGGTCGAAAGCAGGCGGGAAGCGCTCGACGGATAGTCGACATCGGCCCCGCAGCCGAGGACCGCGACCGTTCTGCCCCCCGCATCCAGCGCGGCCGCGTGCGCCGCCTGGTCACAGCCGGTGGCGGCGCCAGATATGATGACCACCCCCTGCTCGGCCGCCCATCCGCCGAACATGCGGGCGCATGCCCTCCCGTAGGGGGTCGCTCGTCGGGACCCGACGATCGCGAGGCCCGGTCGCAGGAGCGCGCGGTCCCCGATCCCGAACAGGGTCTTCGGCGGCCTCGGCGACGCATGGAGACACGACGGGTACGCCTCGTCCTTCGATGTGACCTCCCATCCCCCCGGAGGCGCGACACTCATCGGAGCCCAGCCCGATACGATGCCGCCTCGAGGACGTGCTCCTGCTCGACGTGCGGGCTCGAGGCGAGATCGGCGATCACGCGCGCCGTGCGCAGGAGGCGCGTGACTCCACGCCCCGACAGCGCGCAGGCGCGCGCGCATTGAGACACGGTTGCTCGCGCCGCAGGGGGGAGCGCACACGCCTGAAGCAGGGGCGCTCCCGCCAGCAAACGGACTCCCGGTCCGCCGCGGGACGCGGAGAACTGGCGCGCGGCTATGACACGCGCCCGGACGAGCGCGGATGTCTCGCCTCCGGG
Source organism: Coriobacteriia bacterium (assembly GCA_025361335.1). Lineage (GTDB taxonomy): Bacteria > Actinomycetota > Coriobacteriia > Anaerosomatales > PALSA-660 > JANYAK01. The sequence continues at coordinate 5,950 of JANYAK010000019.1, read as the reverse complement.
TACCGCAAGCAGGAGATCCGGGTTCACGCGGTCGACTCGCATCGAGATGTCGATGCGGTCGAGGAGCGGTCCGCCCACCCGGTTGTGATAGCGCGCGATCGATGATTCGCCGCAGTGGCACGCGGTACGGCTGACGTCGCCGAGGAAACCGCACGGACACGGATTCATCGCCGCCACCAGCGTGAACCGAGCCGGGTAGGCGACCCGGCCCTCGGCACGCACGAGCCGGACGACACCATCCTCGAGCGGCTGACGAAGCGCTTGGAGGGCGGCGGGACCGAACTCCGCCAGTTCGTCGAGGAACAGGACCCCGTTGTGAGCAAGGCTGGCCTCACCCGGACGCGGCGGGCTGCCGCCTCCCACCAGGCCCGCGGCGCTGGTCGTGTGATGGGGCGCGCGGAAGGGACGCACCCCCGACAGCGCGGCGGACTCGTCGAGCCCCGCCACCGAATGCACGATCGCGGTGTCGAGGGTCTCCAGCGGGTCGAGGTCAGGAAGGATGCCCGCCAAGCGCCGGGCCAACATCGTCTTGCCCGACCCCGGGGGGCCGACGAACAGCACATTGAGTCCGCCCGCGGCCGAGATCTCCAGCACGCGCTTCGCCGACTCCTGCCCGACCACCTCCTGGAGATCGGGCACCGTCACCGAAGGCCTGCTACTGGCTGCGGCCTCGACCGAACTCGCCTCGGGCAGGCCCTTGCGGAATTCTCCGAGATCGCCGGCTGCGTGGTAGACGAGCCCCGGGACGGCCGACGCCGCGCGGGCGAACTCGAGCGGGCCGACAAGCGGCTCGCCAGACGTCACGGCACCCACCGCGTGCGCCAGGGCGCCGGGGACGGGTCGCAGGCGGCCGTCCAAGGCGAGCTCCCCGACGGCGCGCACGCGGGCCAGGGCGACCGTGGGGATCTGACGAGTGGCCATGAGTATCGCGAGCGCTATGGGAAGGTCGTATCCGGGGCCATGCTTGCGCACGATTCCGGGCGCCAGGTTGACCACGATGCGGGCGTTCGGGAAGTCGAAACCGCAGGCGCGGACCGCCGCCCGCACGCGGTCACGCGCCTCCAAGACTGCCGCGTCCCCCAGTCCCACGACGCTGAAGCTGGGGAGGCCGGATCCCACGTCCGCCTGCACCTCGACCGGCAGCGGCTCGACCCCCGACACGGAGAACGTGCCGACGACGGCCTGGCTCACGGGCTCACCTCGAACGCGGCTCGGTAGTGCCGTAGGAGCGCGCGGTCGTCGCCGAGCACCCGGATGGCGACCACGTCGAACCGCACACGTTCCGGTGGTCGGGTCCCCGAGGACGAGTAGGCCGCAGCCAAGCGGGCGATCACCCTTTGCTTGGTCAGGGAGACCGCTTCCTCCGGGGTGCCCGCTCGCTCCGATCGCCGCGACTTGACCTCGCAGAACACGAGGGTCTCCCCGTCGCGTGCCACGATGTCTATCTCTCCCAGGGAACAACGCCAGTTGCGCGCCTCGATCGTCATCCCGACGCGTTCGAGAAACGCCGCCGCCGCGTCTTCCCCGCGGCGGCCCATCTCCATCCGGTCCATTGCAACCACCTCCACCACGAGTGTGAGGGGTGGGCCTTACCGGACTCTCACCGGAACCTGACCGCGGCGGGAGCTACTCGAAGAGCGTCCGTTGGGAGCACGGGGAGAAGGAGCGCCGGTGGATGAGCGACGGGCCGAGCCGTGACAGAGCGGCGATGTGCTCGGCTGTGCCGTATCCCTTGTTGATATCGAGCCCGTAGCCGGGGAAGTCGCCCGCCAGCGAGACCATCAGGGCGTCCCGCTCGACCTTCGCGACGACGGAAGCCGCCGCGATGCACGCGCACAGCGAATCCCCCTTCACGACGGGGGTCGCGGGGACCCCGAGGCGGGCGTCGTTGCCGTCCACCAGGGAGTGATCGACCGGGATTCCCAGCCCCGCGAGAGCGCGAACCATGCCGGTGCGAACGGCCTGTGCGATGCCGATGCGGTCGATCTCGTCGGCTTGCACGTGGACCACGCAGAACACATCCGCGAGCCTTCGCACCTCGGCGGCGATGAGTCTTCTCCGAGCGGGAGCCAGGCGCTTGGAGTCGTCGAGCCCCGGTATGCGAGCCGAGACCGCGAGGACGACCGCGCCGACGGACAGCGGGCCCGCGAGTGCCCCCCGGCCGACCTCGTCGACCCCCGCGACCACGGACATGCCGATCTCATGCAGCGACCGCTGATGGGCAGTGAGCCGGTCCAGCCGAGCGTCCTCGGCAGCCGTGGCCGCGACGCGTCGCCGCCACGCCGCAGCGAGATACCGCACACCGGACCTCGGGTCGGTCTCCAGCTCGGCGAGCAGGGAGCCCAGATCCTCCTCGCGGCAGGAACTGAGGCGCGCCCGGCAGGAGGCGACGCTGACACGGGACGCGGAAGAGGACGGCGCATGGCCGTCCTCTTCGGGATGAATCATGGATCCTGTGCTGTCTCGCACCACGGCAGGCAGCGCCTAGTAGCGCTTCTCCTTGAGCCGCGCGGCCTTGCCCACCTTGTCGCGCAGGAAGTAGAGCTTCGAGCGGCGGACCTTGCCGCGCGAGACGATCTCGACGCCGACGATCTTGGGAGAGTGCACGGGGAACGTGCGCTCCACGCCGACCGCGAAGCTGATCTTGCGGACGGTGAACGTCTCGCGCGAGCCCGCGCCATGGCGGCGGATGATGACGCCCTGGAAGACCTGGACCCTCTCGCGGGTGCCTTCGACGACCTTGTAGGAGATCTTGACGCTGTCGCCGACCTGGAAGGCCGGGAGGTCGTCACGGAGCTGCTGCGCCTCGAGTGCCTTGATCCTGTTCATGTGTGCAGTCCTTCTGGTGTACGCGAGGTGCGCTTGCGCACCGGGGCCGACGATGACACGAGTGTACAGTATAGCCGCCGTCGCATGGGCAGGCAACGAGCGTTCCGATCAGGCGCATCAGGCGCATCACACATCACGGGGCATCAGGGATCAGATGCCGAATCCGGCTCCAAGTCTGGACAGCGGCCAGTAGACCACGAACGCCTTGCCGTGCACGGCGGATACGGGCTGGGGGCCCAGCCAGCGGCTGTCCTTGCTGTGCGTCCTGTTGTCCCCCATCACCCACACCGTGCCGGCCGACAGCGTGATCGGCAGAGGAACCGATCCAGGCAGGGTCGGGAGGCCGTGCGTATAGGGCTCGACAAGCGGCTTGCCGTTCACCCAGACCTTGTCGTCGCGGACGTCGACGGTCTGGCCGCCGACGGCGATGACCCGCTTGATGAGCATGGGCGTCTCGCCCGTCGGGTCGTCCAGCACGACCACATCGCCATACTGAGGGCTCTCGAACCGGAAGATGAACTTGTTCGCGAGCAGCATGTCCCCCAGCTGGATGGTGGGCAGCATGGACCCGGTGGGAACCACGAATGGCTGGACCACGAACGTGCGCACGAGCTGGGCTAGGGCGAATGCCAGCACGAGCATGATCGCGAACTCGACCACCTGGGACAGCCCCGACCTCGGCGGCTTCTCCCGGCGGACCGGGTTCGTTCGGGTGCCGCTGTCGGCGGGTTCGGGTGTCACAAGCCCTCCTTGTCACGCGACGTGGCGCGGGAGCGCTCGTCATCGGCGATGGCACGTTCGTCAAGCGTGAGATCGGCTCCGAGAAGCAGATCGGGCCGGCTGCGCGCCGTTCTCCTGATGGCCTGTTCACGGCGCCAGCGTCGGATGCGCGCATGGTCACCGGAGAGCAGCACCTCAGGCACGTCTTCACCCTCGAACGACGCCGGCCGGGTGTAGTGAGGATACTCGAGCAACCCCCAGGAGAACGACTCTTCGGCGGTCGAGTCCTCTCCACCGAGCACGCCGGGCAGGAGGCGGGCGACCGCGTCGATCAGGACCATGGCGGGAAGCTCTCCCCCGCTCAGCACATAGTCGCCGATGGACACCTCGATGTCGGCGAGACCTCTGACGCGTTCGTCGACCCCTTCGTAGCGGCCGCACAGGAGCAGCATCCGCTCGCTCGTCGCCAGCCTCTCGACCAGCCGCTGGGTGAGCGGAACGCCTTGGGGCGTCATCAGCACGACGACGGGTTCGCGGGCGTCGAGAGCGCTCACTGCTCGGACGGCGGCGCGGAACGGCTCCGGCCTCATGACCATGCCCGGGCCGCCGCCATAGGGCGCGTCGTCGACCTGCCGGTGCACACCCGGGATCGCCCAGTCCCTCAGGTCGTGGGCGCAAAACTCGAGAAGGCCCTTGCCCCGCGCGATGCCCAGCATCGACGACGACAGGACCTGATCGAACACCTCCGGGAATATGGTCACCACATCTACTCGCATGCAGTCACTCGTCCTCTATGAGGCCTGGCAGGAGACGCACGTTCACGGTACCGGCCTCCCATTCGATATCTCCGATGACCGCATCGATCACGGGGATGAGAACCTGTCCATACGCGCCGCCGTCGATCACCCACACGTCGTTGGCGCCGGTCACTATCACGTCGCACACGCAGCCGAGGTCGCCGCGCTCCTCGTCGAGCACCCGCAGCCCTATCGGATCCGGCTCGGCCTCATCGGGAGGCAGGTCCCGCGGAAGGGAATCGGCTCGCGCGAGCAACGTGGTCCCGCGCAGCGAATCGGCTGTGTCCGCGTCGCCCACCCCGCTGAGCTGCAGGAGCGGCCCCTTCGGGCCGGGCCGCACCCCCAGGATGCGCGCGCTGCGCAACGAGGCGGGCGGCGGCACGAACCAGACATCGAGGCCGACCAGACGGTCAGGGGGGAGGTTCCCCGTCACAGCGACCGAGACCTCCCCCGCAAGTCCGTGCGTCTTGACGATCCGCCCTATCCGGGCGAAGTCCGTCAGGTCCATGGGCTAACCCAGGATCTCCACGTCCACGTGCGCGTCGGCCGTGGAGCCCGCGGCGCGCGCGAGCGTCCGGATGGCCTTGACGATGCGACCCTGACGACCGATGAGCTTGCCGACGTCGTCGGGGGCCACCGTGACTTCATAGAGCAGGTCGTCGCCGTCGTGCTTCTCGACGATCGTCACCTTGTCGGCTTCGTCGACGAGAGCGCGCACGAGGTACGTCACGAGCTGTGTGGTGTCCGCGGGCATGACGGCGCCTACTTCGCTGTCTCGTCCGCGGCGGGCGCGTCGTCGGCGGTGTCGGTGGCGGCCTCTTCAGCCACGGGCTCCTCCGCGGGAGCTTCGTCGACGACGGGTTCCTCGACGGCGACGGGAGCCTGTGTGGGAGTCTCCTCGACGACAGGAACCTCGACCGGAGTCTCCTCGACGACGGGAGCCTCGACCGGAGCCTCCGCGGCGACGGGAACCTCGGCGACAGGCTCGGCGGCCTTCTTCGAAGCCGCTTCGGCCTTGGCCGCGGACTTCTTGGAGACCTTCGCCACCTCGACCGGGGCCGTCTTCTCGCCCTTGACGATGGCGATGAGCTTCGCGACCACTTCGCTGGGCTGGGCGCCCTTCGCTATCCACGCATCGGCCTTCGCGATGTCGATCTCGACCGTCGACGGCTGGGTGCGCGGGTTGTAGCGCCCGATGATCTCGATGAAGCGGCCGTCACGCGGGGACCGCGAGTCGGCGACGACGACGCGGTAGAGCGGCGCCTTCTTGGCGCCGGCGCGCGCCAGACGGATCTTGACTGTCAAGTCGTTCACCTCCGGACAAGGCCGCCGGGAGTCCCGACGGCCGCTGACTGCAAAGCGACTGCTAATAATAGAGCACAGGGTATGGCCGGTCAAAGGTTGTCGTGCGTCGACTTCGCAGCGAGAATCGCAGCCCTCGTGCGGGAGCTCGCCATGCGACTCCCTAGCCTCGATTCTCCACGAAGGCCTCTGTTTCGATCCTGAAGTCCCGAAACCGACCTCCTGCCACGATAACGCATCCGTCTGAGCATCGCTGGGAGCGTGGTGGCGACTTCGGAGTGCCCCGAAGGTTCTTCTCGGGT
>JANYAK010000045.1 GCA_025361335.1 Coriobacteriia bacterium | reverse complement strand
TCGCCGGCCCGCCGGAGACAGACAGCCGCAAGAGGATAGAGCGCAACGCTGGGATCAGGACGAAGGAGAACCCCTGCCAGACTCAGTGCAAGAGCCTTTGCACTGACTTCTGCAATTCAGGATTCTTTATGAGGCAACGCGTGTGCTGGACACCCGGTCTCCTTCGCCCGTATACTCACACGGCTAATCGAATACTGATGCAAGCGGGATCCCTGTCCCCTCAGGGGTCGAGTGCGATCCCCACCTTGCGGCGCCGGAGTGCGGCAGCTGTCTGGTCGATGAGAACGAGGTCCGGGATCCCCCGGTCGCTCGGTCTTTTCTGTCCGGCAGGCTGCGTTCAAAGCCCGCCGGATTTCGTGTTCTTGGAACGGACAGCAAGGAGCTCGGCCTCGCGGCCGGGACGAGCATGGAGGTGAATGGCCCATAAGCACGGTAGAACCTCGCGTGAACGAGCGCATCCGCGTGCCGCGGGTACGTCTGATCGGAGTCAACGGGGACCAGCTCGGGATCTTCGTGACGGCGGACGCCCAGAAGATCGCGGACGACTTGAACCTGGACCTCGTCGAGGTCGCGCCGAACGCCGATCCGCCCGTGTGCCGGATCATGGACTACGGGAAGTTCCGGTACGAAGAGGCGATCAAGGCCAAGAAGGCGCGAAAGCACCAGACCACGGTGCAGGTCAAAGAGATCAAGTTCCGCCCGAAGATCGACAAGCACGACTACGAGACGAAGAAGAAGCACGTCATGCGCTTCATCGACGCCGGCGCCAAGGTCAAGGTCACGATCATGTTCCGCGGCCGCGAGATGGTGCACGCGGAGCGGGGCCTCGTGATCTTGGAGCGTCTCGCCGAGGATCTGCGCGACATGGCGTTGATAGAGAACGAGCCCAAGCTCGAGGGCCGCAACATGTTCATGCTGATCGCGCCGGTGAAGAAGGACCTCACGAAGGTCGCCAAGCAGGACGCCGAGGACGAGGCCGCCGAGACTGCGGCGCAGGCGACCGTTGCGGCCGAGCCGGAGAAGGCCGCTGAGGCCGCGCCGGTCGAGTAGCGGGCCGGAGAAGCGAGTGCACGAAAGAAGGAGCGATATCACATGCCGAAGATGAAGACGCACAAGGGGACGGCCAAGCGATTCAAGCTGACCGGCACCGGCAAGATCAAGCGGGCCAACTCGTTCAAGAGCCACATCCTCGAGAAGAAGAGTCCGAAGCGGAAGCGTGGTTTCGCCGCGCCGTCGCTGGTCGACAAGGCCGACGTGGCTGTAATCCGCAAGAGACTCGGCGTCTAGTCCGCCGCAGTAGTCTGCCTCACAAGGAGCTGATCTAGACATGCCTAGGGTGAAGCGCGCGGTCTCCGCGAAGAAGAAGCGTCGCACCGTACTCGAACGAGCGCAGGGGTACTACGGCGCCAAGAGCCGTTCCTACCGCGCCGCGAAGGAACAGGTCCAGCACTCGTTGGCCTACGCCTATCGCGACCGCAAGACCAAGAAACGCGAGATCCGCAAGTTGTGGATCGCGCGCATCAACGCCGGCGCGCGGCTGAACGGGCTGTCGTACTCGGTGTTCATGAACGGGCTGAAGAAGGCCGACATCGGGCTGGACCGCAAGGTCCTGTCCGACATGGCGATCAACGATCCGGCAGGGTTCACTCAACTGGTCGAGAGGGCCAAGGCCGCTCACGTCGGCTGAGGGACTCCCGCACAGCGGATCAGTCGCGACCCAGCAGCCCTCCCCGAGATCCGGGGAGGGCTGCTGTCGCGTTCAGGCCCCGTCGGCCGGGGACGGAGGGTGGTCGGGATCCGGTAAGGCCCCCGTGCGAGGATGACCTCGGTCGCGCGGCTTCGCGACCGGTCCTATTGATGCCGCTCCCCCTCGGTGGCGGGCACGACGACATCGAAGGGGTGGGGTCATGAAACGGGTCGCGTTCGTGACGATCGCAATGCTGGCGGTTCTTATGGTGGGTGCTGCGGGGGCGTACTTCACCGCGCAGGCGCAGGTCCCGGAGAACGTCATCCGGGCGGGGACGATAGCCATCTCGACGGAGCCGACCTCGTCGGCCCTCAGCGTTGACGCACTGTCGCCCGGTATGGTCGTGGTGCGCCCTCTTGCCGTGGTCAACGACGGGGTCGCGCCGGTCAGCGTCGTGGTGACCGTGGCGAAGAAGGCGGGCATCACCGAGTTCTGGAATGCGTTGACGTGCCACGTGACGTGCGACGGGGCCATCCTCTACGATGGCCCGATGAGCGCGCTGCGAACGACGGCGATGCAGCTCGCTCCGGGGGCTCTGGCGACGTTGCAGTTCGGGATCGGTCTGCCCGCGACTTTCGGCAACGAGTTGTCTGCTGACTACGCCAAGCTCACCGTCTACGTGGACGCGGAACAGGTGCGCTGATGAGCCGGTGGGTGCGGCTGCTGCGGCAAGCGTGTGTCGCGGCAGCCGTCCTCGCCGCCCTCGCGTGGGTCGCGCCCAGGTATGGCGTGATCTTCGTGGGCGGCTGGTCGATGGCGCCCGCCTATGTGCCTGGGGACCTCGTGGTGTACACGCGCCGGCCGGACTTCGTGACCGAGCGGAACGTGGTGTTGCGCACCAGCGCGGGCGCCCCCCGGGGCGTCCTCCATAGGGTCGTGGCCGTGCTCGTGGACGGCACCATCCGGACCAAGGGGGACGCCAACGCGACCGCCGACATCGAGAGCGTCACGTCGGAGCAGATCGCGGGAGTCGCGCTCGGCGCGCTGCCCACCGGGCGCGCTGTCCACGCTTTGGCCGCGGGTGCGCGCTGGTGCTACAATCACGTGCCTATCGCGAACATGAGGCTATGACGGAGAGGCGCTCACCCGCGCATCTTTTCCGCGTTCAGAGAGGGACTCGCTCTTGTGCTGCGAGGGTCCCCGCGGTCAGCGGAAGCGGTTCACTCCATCAGCTGCGACCTGAACGGCGTGCTCGAGAGTCGCGCCCGCGTAGGGAAGCCGGTTCCCTCCGTTATCGGGATGCCGGGCCGTGAGGCCCGGGCGCGTCGTATCGCTCGGCGCACGCAAGAGGGTCGGCCTTTGGGTCCGGCCAACCAGGGTGGTACCGCGGAAGCCGACTTCCGTCCCTGGGCTCCCCCGACGAGGGGACCCGGAGACGACGAGCCGGCTTCCGGTGTTTCTCGTACAGTGGACGGTGAATGGCCACGAACGGGTGAGGAGCCCCTATGTCGATCGTCGACGATCTCCAGCAGTTGCGAGCGGACGCGGCCACGGCGATCGCGGGCGCCGAAGACCTCGCCCAACTCGACGTCGTGCGCGTCGCGTACCTCGGCAAGAAGGGCTCTCTCACGTCGGTCCTGCGCGGTCTCGGCGCGCTGTCAGCCGAGGAGCGCCCCGCAGTGGGCAAGGTGTCCAACGAGGTGCGGCAGGCGCTGGAGGCCGCCATCGACCTGCGCCGGGCCGACCTGTCCTCGGCCGCCCTCGACGCTCGCGTGCTCGCCGAGGCCGTCGACGTCACGCTGCCGGGTCGCCGTCGGGCGCCGGGCACGTCGCACCTGATCACCCGAACCGTCGACGAGATCGTCGAGATCTTCACAGGGCTGGGCTACAAGGTGGCCGAAGGTCCGGACGTCGAGCTCGATTACTACAACTTCACGGCGCTCAACACCCCTGCCGACCACCCGGCGCGCACGCCCTCCGACACGTTCTACGTCCGCGACCTCACCGGCGAGGCCACCGCCGTGGCCGGCGAGTCCGACGTCCTGCTCCGTACGCAGACCTCGCCCGTGCAGGTCCGCACCATGGAGTCCACGAAGCCGCCCATCTACATCCTGTCGCCAGGCAAGGTCTACCGTCGCGACATCGCGGACCCCTCGCACCTGCCGCAGTTCACGCAGATAGAGGGGCTCGTCATCGACGAGGGCATCACGTTCGGAGACCTCAAGGGCACGCTCGAGCACGTGTGCCGCGAGATCTTCGGCCCCGAGCGCAAGGTCCGCCTCCGCCCGCACTTCTTCCCGTTCACCGAGCCGTCGGCCGAGGTCGACGTGTCATGCGGCATGTGTGGCGGCGGGGGCTGCCGTATGTGCAAGGGCAGCGGCTGGCTGGAGATCCTCGGGTGCGGCATGGTCGACCCCAACGTGTTCGGCTACGTGGGCATCGACCCGGAGCGCTACAGCGGCTTCGCGTTCGGCATGGGCGCCGAGCGCATCGCGGCCCTGAAGTACGACATCCCGGACCTGCGTCACTTCATCGAGAGTGACATGCGGTTCCTGCGGCAGTTCTGACCTGAGCGAAGAGGGCGAAAGGACGACACACATGCTCGTGTCGATGAAGTGGCTGAGGGAGCTCGTGGCGGTCGATCTGCCGGTCCCCGAGCTGGTCGACCTGCTCGACATGACCGGCACCAAGGTCGAGGCGGTGGAGGTGACCGGCAACGCGCTCGAGGGCGTGGTGGTCGGCCACATCCTCACGAAGGACCGCCACCCGGATGCCGAGACCCTGTGGGTCACGACTGTGGACGTCGGCGCAGCCGAGCCGCTCCAGATCGTGTGCGGCGCCCAGAACTTCGACGCGGGCGACAAGGTCCCCGTCGCGGTGGTCGGGACCACTCTGCCCAACGGCATGACCATCAAGAAGGCGAAGCTGCGCGGTGTGGCCAGCGAGGGCATGAACTGCTCCGCGACCGAGCTCGGCGTGGGTGGAGACGCCTCCGGACTGCTCATCCTGCCGGCGGACGCGCCGGTGGGCGAGCCGTTCTCCCTGTACTGGGACCTCGCGGACACCGTGCTCGAACTCGAGATCACGCCGAACCGCCCGGATTGCCTTTCCGTGGCCGGCGTGGCGCGTGAGGTCGGCGCCGTGACGGGCAAGCCAGCGTCGTGGCCCGGGTCGACGCCCGACGAGTCCGGAGCGCCGGTCGCGGGATCGGTCACAGTGCGCATCGACGACCCCGACCTGTGCCCGCGCTACACCGCGCGTCTCATCCGCGGCGTGAAGATCGGCCCGTCGCCGGAATGGCTTGCGCGTAAGGTCGCGTCCTGTGGCGCTCGCTCGATCAGCAACATCGTCGACATCACGAACTACGTCATGTTCGAGCTCGGGCAGCCGCTGCACGCGTTCGACCTCGCGACCATCGCTCCCGGCGGCGGCAGGGCGGACATCACCGTGCGCACAGCCAAGCCTGGAGAGCGCCTGACCACGCTCGACGGCGCCGTCCGCCAACTCGCCGAGGACACGCTGCTCATCACGGACCCGACCGGCCCCATCGCTCTGGCCGGGGTCATGGGCGGCGACGCGACGGAGGTCACGGACTCGACGGTCGATATCCTGCTCGAGTCGGCGTGCTTCGACCCGGCGTCCATCTCTCGCACGAGCCGCCGGCTGGGCCTGTTCTCCGAGGCGTCGCAGCGTTTCGAGCGCGGCGTCGACCCCAATGGGTGCGCCGCCGCGTGTGACCGCGCCGCGCAGCTGATCGCCCAGCTCGGCGGCGGGACCGTGGCCCCCGGTATAGTCGACACCTACCCCGAGATCGTGCCGCCTCGCAAGCTGGCCCTGCGCATGGTCCGCGTCAACGGCATCCTGGGCGCCGACTTGGACGTGGGGACCGTGGCCGGCATTCTGACGCGGCTCGGCCTCACCGTCACCACAGGGTCCGGCGATGGTGACGACGGCGCGGTCCTCTCGGTCACGGTCCCGACGTTTCGCCCCGACCTGGAGCGCGAGATCGACCTCATCGAGGAGGTCGTGCGCGTCCACGGCATGGAGAACGTGCCCTCGACGCTTCCAGGCGGCCGGGGCCGCATCGGCGGTCTCATCCCGCAGCAGCGGCGGCGCGCCCGCGCCGGCGCGGCACTGCGCGCGGCCGGTCTCAACGAGGCGATCACCTGGAGCTTCTCCGACCCGGCCGACGTCGAGCGCATCGGCTGGACCTTCGGCCCGGGCGAGCTGCCCGTCGAGCTGCTCAATCCCATGTCCGAGGAGCAGGCGCTCATGCGCTTCACCACGCTGCCCGGGCTCGTTCGCGCCGTGGCGAACAACCAGCGCAAGGGCGTGGTCGACGTCCACCTCTACGAGATCGGCTCAGTCTGGTGGACCGCCGAAGGCCGCAAGCTGCCGAAGGAGCGCGAGGTGCTCTCCGGCGCGCTCGCCGGCTCATGGGACCGTCCCGGCTGGCTCGACACGGAGCCGATGCTCGACTTCTTCGACGGCAAGGGTGTGCTCACGTCGCTCATGGAGGCGATGGGTATCGAGCGCTGGCGCGTGCACGCGGCCGACCGCGCGTGGCTGCAGGCGGGCCGCTCCGCTGAAGTGCTGGTCGGAGGCGACGTGGTCGGCTGGCTCGGCGAAGTGCACCCGAAGGTGCTCGACGCCTACGAGGCGACGGGGCCTGTCACGGTGTTCGAGCTCTTCGCGGCGCCGATCATCAAGGCCGCTAGGGAAGCGCAACCGTTCGCCGACATCCCGCGGCATCCGTCCGTCAAGGTCGACATGGCGATCGTCGTGGGCGAAGACATCGTCGCGGAGCGCGTGGAGCGAGCGATCACATCCGCCGGCGGCACGCTGCTGGAGTCGGTCCGCCTGTTCGACGTCTATCGCGGCAAGGGCGTGGAGGCCGGCAAGAAGTCGCTCGCGTTCTCGCTGACGTACAGAGGCGAAGACCGGACGCTCACGGACGAGGAGGTCGCGTCCGCGCACGACAAGGTCGTGCGCAAGGTGACGGCCGCTGTCGGCGGGGAACTGCGAGGGTAGGGGCAGCGGCCGTGGCGCGTCGCCGCGAGACCAGCTCCGCTCTGGGCCTCGCGGAACTGGAGCACAACGCGCGCAACAACCGGATGCGAGTCCCATAGGCGGCGTGACGGCCAAACGATGGAGATCACGTAAGCGCATCAGCGTGGCGTCTGATACAGGTTTCGCGCATACAACTTGACGCATATGCCCTAGGAACGTAGAATCACGACACGTTATACGATGCGTCCCAGCGGCCCGCTCTCCGGCGGGCCGCTGCGCGCACACAAGGAGCGAACGTGATCAGGGTAGCCGTCGTGGGGGGAGCGGGTTACACGGGCATCGAGCTCGTGCGGATCCTGCTCGACCATCCCGAGTTCGAGGTCGTCGCCGTCACCTCGGCGGCGGACGCCGGAAGAGCGGTCGACGACCTCTACCCGGCGCTGTCCGGCTGCGGCCTCGTCTTCGAGGAGCCCGACGTCCCAGGCCTCGCGTGCAGCGTGGATGTCGCGTTCCTCGCCGTCCCGCATACCGCCGCGCTCGATCTGGTCCCCCGGTTCCTCGACTCGGGTGCGAAGGTCTTCGACTTGTCCGCGGACTTCCGGCTGAAGGACCGCACCGTCTACGAGGCGTGGTACGAGACGACGCACACAGCTCCCCACCTGCTGTCGGAGGCAGTGTACGGTCTGCCCGAGCTCGGGCGTGACTCCCTCAGGGGCGCGAAGCTCGTCGCGTGTCCCGGCTGCTATCCGACCGCGACCATCCTAGCCGCGGCGCCCGCCATCGAAGCTGGACTGGCCCTCCCGGACCGCATCGTTGTCGACGCGAAGAGCGGAGTGTCGGGTGCGGGCCGGTCGCTGACGGCTGCTACGCACTACGCCTCAGTGAACGAGGCGGTCTCCCCATACAAGGTCGGCTCTCACCGGCACACACCGGAGATCGTTCAAGCGCTCAGCGAGATCGCCGGTTCGCCGGTGCGCGTGGCGTTCGCGCCGCATCTGGTGCCGATGACGCGGGGCCTGCTCTCGACCGTCTATCTGGAAGCGACCTCCGGTCTGACCGCGCGTGACGCGGTGGAGGCGTACCACAACCGGTACTCGGGAGAACCCTTCATCACGGTGCATCCGGAGGGCCGCATGCCTTCGACCCGGGAGGTCGCGGGAACCAACCGCGCCCACATCGGTGTGGCTGTCGACGAGGCGGCCGGCACGCTCGTCATCGCGTGCGCGATCGACAACCTCGTGAAGGGCTCGGGCGGTCAGGCCATCCAGTGCGCGAACATCGCGCTCGGTCTGGACGAGACAGCGGGCCTCATGACGCGCGGACCGGTGGTGTAGGGCACATGACCACGGGGCCGACACTGCACGCGGTTCCCGGCGGCGTCACCGCGCCCGCGGGCTTCCGCGCGTCCGGCGTCGCCGCGGGCATCAAGCCATCCGGCAAGCTCGACGTCGCGATGATCGCGTGCGGCGAACCCGTGCCGGCGGCGGCGGTCTTCACCACCAACACCATGGCGGCGCCGCCAGTGAACGTGTCACGCGCGCACATCGGGCGGGGTCGCATCCGCGCCGCGGTCGTCAACTCCGGCAACGCCAACGCCTGCACGGGCGAGCGCGGCACAGGCGACGCCATCGCGATGGCGCACGCCGCAGCCGATGCGCTCGGCTGCGAGCCGCACGAGGTCATCGTCGCATCCACGGGGGTCATCGGAGTGCCGATGCCGATGGAAGCGGCCCTTCCAGGCGTCGTCGCCGCGGCCGCCGCGCTCAAGTCGGATGCAGGCGCGGACGCGGCAGCGGCGATCATGACCACCGACACGTTCGCCAAGGAAGTCGCTGTGCGCCTGGACCTCGACGGCGTGGCCTGCACCGTGGGCGGCATGGCCAAGGGCTCCGGAATGATCAAGCCGAACATGGCGACCATGCTGGCCTTCGTGACCACAGATGCGCCGCTGACCTCAGCCGCGTGCAAGACCGCGCTGCGTGCCGCGGTGGGCCGTACCTTCAATCGCATCACGGTGGACGGCGACACGTCGACCAACGACATGTGCCTGCTCATGGCGTCGGGTGGCGCCGGCGGCCCCCC
>JANYAK010000039.1 GCA_025361335.1 Coriobacteriia bacterium | reverse complement strand
GGTTCGCCTGCCGGACCCCCTCTCGCGATCGCTTCCTTGCGGCTCGCTGGTTTCGCCGCTCGCCGCTTATGGGGATGACCTGAGCCGTTCGCCACGCCAATGGCCGAGCGGGTGACCTATACTTGGACGCCGGGACGGGATCGCGAAGGAGCTGGAATTGGAGAGGTCTCCCATCCGCCACATGACCGTCGACTCGGCAGTTCCTGGCGCATCATCCGCGGTGGGACGACGTGTCGCGATCGGATTCACGGTCTGCGTCGCAGCGGCCCTGATCATCGCCGCTTCCTTCCTTGGCGCGTATGGCTCCGCATCCCGGTGGGACCAGCCGAAGTCGCCCGTCCTTCTCCAGGTCGACACGTCATCCCAGTTCTTGGACCGCCTGCAGCACGCAGGCGTCCGGGATGCCATCCTGATCACAGCGACGGGGCAGCTCGGCTACCAGGTCGTGCCCTTCGGCGAGATGCTTGTGCCAGATGCGTATCCGTTTCCCATCTTCGACATCCAAGGCGCATACGCGAAGCACGTACGCCGTGACAACATGCTGTGGATAGCCGCGCACGACGGCCTGTTCCGGACACTGCACTACGTGATCCCCCCAGACAGACTGGCGCAGCTCGTGGAGCAGGGGAGGGCCGCGGGTCGCGCGGGGATCGCGGCCGACGGTTCTTCGATCACGGCCAACAACAACGGGGAGGTGCGCTGCATCTCGTCGGCATTCCCGCGCGCGGGCGGACCCGTGGTGTTCGCGATCGACGCTTCCTACTTCGAGACCGGCGAGCCCCGGGGCCTCGCCACCCTGTTGCGAGACTCGGGCGCCGACGTCCGACTGATGGTCCTCAACCGCGCCATCGACGACACATCCACGACCCAAGCGGCTCGCATCCGGCTGGACGAGTTCCGCGGGATCGTAGGTGATCGGCGGTGACGCGCAGGACCGCCTGGCTGCTTGTGGCCATCGTCGTGGTGGCTTTCGGGCTGAGAGTCTGGGGCCTGTCCGCGCAGACGCCCACGAGCGACGACTTGGGCGTCGCGTACTCGGCCGGTAACTGGGTGAACCACGGCCAAGCGGACCCGATCATGCCCGACCATCCAAGGCTTCGCGACTTCATGGTCGCAGCGTCGCTCGCGCTGTTCGGACCGACCGCGCTGGGGCTCAAGGGTTGGAGCCTGCTCCTGGGCACACTGTGTGTGCCGCTCATCGCGGGCGTCGTGTGGCGGTTGACCAAGAACCCCATCGCCACATTGCTGGCCGCGGTCCTGCTCGCCGTCGATGGGGTGAGCGTCGACTACTCGCGCCAGGCGATCCAAGAGGTCCACGTCACGTTCTTCCTGCTTCTCGGCACGTACCTGGTGGTCACCGCCATCGTGAAGGGCCCGGCACGGTCCTGGCGATGGCTGCTGCCGCTCGCCGGAGTGGCATTCGGCTTGGGCACCGCTTCGAAATTCTACGCGATCCCCCCGTTGCTGGTCAGTGTGGCGTGGCTCCTGTGGGACTGCTGGAAGAGGCGGACGTGGGAAGACGCCCTATTCGTCGTGACATCGCTCGTAGGCGTCTCGTTCCTCGTGTACTTCCTGACCTACGCTCCGTGGTTCGGCCGCGGATATGGGCTGTGGGACTGGGTGCTCTACCAGAGGGCCGTGATCGAGGCGATGGTGACTCACACTCGTGACTTCGGCTTCGTCAAGTTCCCGGAGCCCTCCATGTGGTTCGTCCAGCCCTTCACGGGCTTCGCCGACTTCGTCGTGGACCCGTCGGGAGCCCCCCATCTCGCAGTCGCCACCGGTAACCCGCTGGTGTGGCTCGCTGTCCTCCCGGCGGTGGTCTACTCATTCGTTCTGAAGCGTCGGCGTGGGGGGCATCAGATCCTGCAGTCGTACCTTTGGGCGGGCTACCTCCCACTCGCACTGTCGCCTCGCCCCGTGTGGGTGCTGTCGGCGATCGCGGTCGTGCCCTTCGCCATCGCGCTGGTGGCCATGGTCGTGGCCGATATAGGAAGGCGCGTCCGGTCCTGGATACCGTATGCGTATGTGGCGGTCGTGGTCGTGACCTCCCTGCTCCTGTATCCCCTCGCCATAGGTCGCGCGCTCGACGTGCCCTACCTGAAGCCGATCGTCGCGCAGATGGAGGACGCGGCGTCTCAGGCGCAGTCCGGTGGCGGCGCGCCGTGAGGCTGCTCACACTGCTGCGCTCTCGCAGACTGGCGTCGTGGCTCTTGGTCGGTATCACGGTCTACGCCTGGGTCTCCACGCTTGTGCCGCTCGAATGGGCCGGCGCCGCCGCGATCGCCAAGTGGGATGTCGAGCACCCCGCGCTTGCAGGCATCGTCGCACTCCTCGGGCTTCACCAGGCGTACTCCAACCCGGTCTTCATCATCGCCGTCGTTCTCGTGACCGCCTCGACCACGGCCTGCGCATGGGAGCGCAGCCGTTTCGCACTGAGGGCGTGGCGGGCGCGGGGGGCCGCATCGGAGGGAGCGCTGAGGAGGCTTCGGAACTCGCCCACTATCGTGGTCGACCTTCCGGGTGACGTGGGCGAGCAACGCGCTCTTGACGCCACCGCCTCGGCGATCGGCGCGATGCGGATGAAGGTGCGGCGAGGCGGGTCGCTGGTCGACGGGTCGAGTGGGGCCGTGGGACTGATGGGAAGCCCGCTGTTCCATTGGGCCCTGGTCGCCCTCTTCGTGTGTGTGGGATTGGGCAGGCTCACGCGCTACGAGGGCGCCGTGCGGGTACCCGTCGGAGAGACCGTGGAGGACGCACGCGCTTCCTACATGCTGAATGCCGGGCCGTTGTCGGGTGCGGCGTTCACGGGCGTGGGGATCAAGGTGGACAGGGTCGATCCGGCGCTGACGGTCGACGGCGTCGCCAGGGGTGCCACGCCGTTCGTGTCCATAATCAAGGATGGCAAGGCGATCGTCGGGCATTGGGTCTATGCCAACAATCCTTTGAGGTACGGGCCGCTGCTGATACATGCCACCGACTCCGGCCGCGCCGTCTTGGGGACTCTGCTCTCCACCGGCAACGGGGGCGGCGACGAGCCGCTCGTCCTCTTCTTCCCCCCGGGCTTCTCCAGCACGCTCACGTCCAGCCGGTACCAGCTGACTCCACCGGGCGCAACCCCTCTCACGCTCGACGTGGCGCCGGCCACCGGAAGCCGTGTGGCGGTGGCCGTGGTCGGGGGGAGCCAGGGCGCGACCCGGACTGTCGGGGTGGGGCAGTCCGTCACCCTCGCCGAAGGGCTCACACTGCGTGTCGACGCACTGACGGCCTACGCTCAGCTCCAAGTGGCCAACGACTGGTCCGTGCCCTGGATATATGCGATCTTCGTGGCGGGCAGCCTCGGTTCGGCGCTGACCGTCTTCGTGCGGCCTCGGACCGTCCGGGCAGCCGTGCTCGAGGGGCCAGGACGGGAAGACGGCGCGGACCGAACCGGGCCCTTCACCAGGCTGCATGTCGTCGTGACCCATGGCAAGAGCGACCCGGCGTTTCCGGGGCGCGTCGAGCGGGCCCTGCGAGCGGCTCTGGCACCGGACACAAGCATGATCGACGAGGAGGAAGACTCGTGAGCATCGCACCCGAGATCATCGCGGCATGGGTGGCCATAGGCGGCTACGCTGTCGCATCGGTCGGACTCATCATCGGCACCTTCTTCGGAAAGCGGACGGTGGAGACCTTCGGAGTGCGGGCTGCGTGGATCGGGCTCGCCGCCCACGCGGTTGCCATCGGTGTCCGCTGGGTCAGGATCGGGCACGGCCCCTTCTTGGGGTTCTACGAAGTCTCCTCGCTGCTCGCCTTCATGGCCGTCGCCGGGTTCGTCGTGCTGGTATGGCGGTACGGCGGTCTCAGGGTCGCCGGCGTCGTGACCATGCCGATCGCGTTCCTGATCATGGGAGCGTCGCTCCTTGTGAACAAGGAGGCCCAGGCGATGACAGGCGGCCTGTCGAGCGCCTGGCTGGCCATCCACGTCTCGTTCTCGAATCTCGCGTTCGGATCGTACCTGGTGTCGTTCGTGCTCGCGGTGGCGTTCCTGATGAAGGAGGGCGGCACCGGGCGCCGCTGGCAGGCGCTGCTCGACCGGTTCCCGGCGCAGGACGTACTCGACGGGCTGACCTTCCGGTTCGTCGGCGCCGGCTTCGTGTTCCAAGGGATCATGATCGCCTCAGGCGCCATCTGGGCGAACGAGTCGTGGGGACGCTACTGGGGATGGGACCCCATGGAGACCTGGTCGCTCATCGCGTGGGCCGTTTACGCCATCTACCTGCACCTGACTCTCACGCTGGGCTGGAGGGGCAAGAGGGCGGCGTGGGTCGCCATCATCGCTCTGCCTGTCATACTGTTCTCCTTGCTGGGTGTCCCTGTCGTCTACAACTCCATCCACGGGGCGTATCTGACCCGCTGACGTTCGCGGGTCCGCCGCGCGGGAGTGAGGTCACGCATGATGCCGGAAGGGGAGTCATGAGCACGGCCCGCGCCCTACTCTCGTCCATGCGCCCGCGGCAGTGGCCGAAGAACCTCGTGGTGCTGTCGGCGGTCATCTTCGCCGGTCGCTTCACCCAGCCGGCCGAGGTGCTGCGCTCCATCGCGGGCGTCGCGGTCTTCTGTCTCATCTCCGGAGCCATGTATCTGGTGAACGACGTGCACGACCGCGAGCAGGACCGCGCACACGAGACGAAGCGGTTGCGCCCGATCGCGTCAGGGCGCGTGTCGCCTCGGCTGGCGTTGGGGGTCGCCTCGGGCCTGGCCCTCGTGTCGCTGGGTGCGTCGATCGTGCTCGGCCTCCGGTTCGCCGGGGTCGCGCTGGCCTACCTCGCACTTCAGGGTGCCTACACCTTCTTCCTGAAGGATCTGGTCATACTCGACGTCATGGCCATCGCCGCCGGATTCGTCCTGCGGGCTCAGGCGGGCATCGTCGCGATCTCCGTGGCCTTCTCTCCGTGGCTCCTGGCGTGCGCCGCCCTGCTGGCGCTGTTCCTGGGCTTCGCGAAGCGCCGCAACGAGCTGTCGGTGCTGAAGGCCACGGCAGTGACGCATCGCGCCTCACTCGAGCACTACACGCCCGAGCTCATCGACCAGCTGCTCTCGATCGTCACGGCGTCGACGATCATGAGCTACTCCCTGTACACGTTCTTCTCGCCGACATCGCGGACCCACAACTACCTGATGCTCACCATCCCCTTCGTGGTGTACGGTCTGTTCCGGTACCTGTATCTGGTGTACCAGCGGGACTTGGGCGGCAGCCCCGAGGAGATACTTCTCAAGGATGCCCCGCTGATCGTGGACATCGCGCTGTGGCTGGCGGCCTCGCTGGTGGCGATGTCGCTGTAGCACGGGCAGCATTCACGAGCGTCCCCGCGGGTCAGCCGGGCGGAC
Source organism: Coriobacteriia bacterium (assembly GCA_025361335.1). Lineage (GTDB taxonomy): Bacteria > Actinomycetota > Coriobacteriia > Anaerosomatales > PALSA-660 > JANYAK01. The sequence goes on along the minus strand of JANYAK010000039.1, from coordinate 16,092 downwards.
AGCTTCCATTCAACGAGAACGGGCGGAGGATCAACGCATGTCTCTCGGTCAGGTGCTGGTCACGGGGACCCCGGGATGGCTCGGTACGCGGCTCGTTCGGCATCTTGCGGACGCCGGGATCCAGGTACGCTGTCTGGTTCTTCCCGGCTCCGACGCCGACGAGCTCGCTGCGGCCGGCGCCGACATCGTGGAGGGCGACGTCACAGACGCGGCCTCTCTGACCGCGGCGGTGGCCGGTATCGATGTCGTGTTCCATGCGGCCGGCATCATCCACACGGGGATGCTCAACATCGGAGATCTGCGTAAGGTCAACGCCAAGGGCACGCGCAACCTGCTCGAGTCGTCCGTGCGGGCCGGTGTGCGGCGCTTCGTCTACGTGAGCAGCAACTCCGCGGCGGGCTGCAACCGGCGGCGCGACCTGCTCATGAACGAGTACACGCCCCCGCGACCCTACATGCGCTACGGCGCCAGCAAGTCGCTGGCGGAGGCCGCCGTGAACGAGGCGTGGATCCGCGAGCAGATCGAGACGGTCATTCTTCGACCGTGCTGGTACTACGGTCCCGGTCAGCCCGAGCGTCAGACGCGCCTCATGAAGATGATCACCATGGGCACGGCGCCCATGTTCGGCGACGGCCTCAACCTCCGGAGCATGACGTACGTGGACAGCCTGTGCGGCGCCCTGGCGCTCGCCGCGGACAGCGAGACGGCCCGCGGCGAGACCTACTGGATCGCGGATGACCGTCCGTACACCACCGCCGAGATCTATTCCACGATGGCCGAGGTCCTGGGGGTCGAGTTCCGAACCAAGCGCTATCCCGCATTCACGTCCGGCGGCGCGGCGATGGTGGACAAGGTCCTGCAGAGCGCGGGGCTCTATCAGATGGAGATCCACGTGGCGGGGGAGATGTACAAAGACATCGCCTGCAGCGTGCGCAAGGCGCGCAAGGACCTGGGTTGGGAGCCTCCCGCGGACCTGCGGGAAGGCATGCGCAGCTCGGTCGCCTGGGCTCGCGAGGCGGGCTTGCTCGATGGGTGATCCGGCTTCCCTGGACCTCGTGACGGGTGGATCGGGCTTCCTGGGGACGTACCTGGCCCGGGGGCTGCTGGCGCAGGGCCGCGATGTCAGGCTCCTAGATCCCGAGGAGCCGTCCGGCGACCTGCTCGGGCGTGTCGAGTGGGCACGCGGAAGCATCCTCGATCCCGAAGCGGTCGCGGGTGCGATGCGCGGCGTGGATGTCGCGTACCACGCCGCCGCGCTCGTCCCGCTGTCGAAGGCGGGGAGAGGCTTCGATGACGTCAACGTGTGCGGAACGCGCAACGTCGTGGACGCCGGCATCGCGGCGGGCATCCGTCGACTGGTGCACGTCTCGTCGAGCGCCGTGTACGATCCGTCCATCACCGGGATGCCGATCACGGAGGACACCCCGCTGAGCCCGGTGGGCGATTACGGCCGTTCGAAGCGGCAGGCCGAACTCGAGGTGGCGAAGTCGGGTGATCGCGGGCTCGAATGGGTCATCATCAGGCCTAGGACGATCCTCGACGAGGGTCGAGGCGGCATCTTCCAGATCCTGTTCGACTGGGCGCTCGCCGGGAAGACCCTGTTCGTCATCGGCGATGGGTCCAACGACTTCCAGCTTGTCAGTGCGACGGACTTGACCGCCGGGTGCATTCTGGCGGGTTGCGTGCCGGAGGCCGCGGGTGAGGTGTTCAACGTGGGGGCCGAGGTGTTCGGCACGCTTGGCGACCTCATGGCCGACCTGGTCGAGCACGCCGGCACGGGGTCGCGAGTCGCGCATCTGAACGCCCCCCTTGCACGCCTCGCTTTGGGCACGCTGGACGTCATGCGCCTCTCGCCGCTGGCGGAGTGGCACTACCGCACCATGGACAAGCCGTTCCGGTTCTCGAACGCGAAGGCGACGGCCCTGCTGGGCTGGGCGCCGAAGGACAGCAACACGGCGATGATCCGTCGCAGCTACGACTGGTATGTCGCGCATCACGGCGAGATCGACTCCCGGCCCGGCACCACCCACCGCACGGCGCCGCGACAGGGGATCCTCAGGTTGCTCCGCAGGGTTTCGTAGGCGCCATCGCATTCATCGCGCCAACGCACATCCGTCGCTTCCTGTGCCCCCGCCACCCGTGCTACGATACGTGCGGCGAATTTCGTCCGACCCACGGACAACCTCTCGCGAGCCCGATGTGTGTCGGCATCGTGCCTCGCATCAGTGAGACCTTCGACAGCCGGCCGCGTCGGCGGTATCACCGAGCCACCAACACGAACCGATGAGTCTCAAGTCAGCTCGGAACACGCCCGAGCCCACAGCAGTCGGAAGGAACGTCACTCAATGACTGACGAAATCGAAACCCCGGTCGAGCCCGAGGCCGATCCGGTCGACGGATCGGACGAGGGGGAGCATGTGACGTACGGCCGGGACCCGGTGGAGCGTTGGCTCCTCGGGATGGTCGCACTCGTGCTGGTCGTCTTCGTGGGAGCCGCGGGATCGCTCGTCATGTACGTGCTGTCCACGCGAAGCGCCCCCCGCTCGGCTGTCGAGCGCGAGCTGGCGGTCGACGAGGAAGCGGTCGTGTCCGCACCGCAGGACGTGGAGAACTGGGCACGGCTCGCCCTCACCCAGGCGAAGGCGGGCCGTTGGAGCGACGCGGCGAGCGCCATAGCCCGCGGCCGTGCGGTCAAGAAGGCGGCGATCCTCGACCTGATCGAGGCCGACATCCTGTTCATGCGGAAGGACCGCGGCGCCATCCAGGCATATGACCGGGCCATCAAGTCCGCGCAGGCCGAGTACCAGAAGGCCTCGCAGGTGATGCGCGCGGACAAGGGCGTCACGGCCGCCATGCCCGCGCCGATGATCGCCGCGGCGATGCGAGGCAAGGCACTGGCCCTGCAAGCTGCGGGGCGTACCCAGGAGGGTATCGACCTGGCGAAGAAGTCGCTCGGGATCGACCCGACCGATGCCGACCTCCATGTGGCTCTGGCCCAGATGTATCAGAAGCTTGGGCGCAAGTCCGACGCGGAAGCGCAGTACCGGCAGGCGCTGACCTACATCCCCGATTACGCACCCGCACTCAAGGGCCTCAAGAGCCTCGGCAAGGAGCAGTAGCATGACCGACGAGAGCATCGACAACGCAGACATCGAGACAGCCTCATCCGGTCGCGGCGGCGCGCCCGGATCGCTGCGCAAGGTACTCATCGCGATCATCGTGATGCTGCTTCTGGGAATGGGTGTGCTCGGCTACGTGTTCGTGGGCATGCTGCAGCCCGCCGGCTCACCCACGACCCAGGCGGGCACGGATGGCGGGATAGAGTGGGTCAGGTCCATTTACGGCTTCGGGCCCGGCAAGGATCAGCAACTGCTCGACCCGACGTCCGCGGCGATCGCTCCCAACGGTGACATCTACGTCAACGACCCCCAGCGCTACAGGGTCATGCGGTTCGCGTCCGACGGGTCGTTTCGGGCGCTGCTGACGACCGGGGGCGACCCCGGTGCGGCCGGGAAGTTCTACAGTCCGGCCAGCCTCGCGGTCGATGCTGACGGCAATCTCTACATCGCCGATCCTCCGGGCGGCAAGATCATCGTGTTCAACGACCAGGGCGTGTTCCAGCGCGAGTGGAAGACGGACCGCCCGTACGGCGTGAAGGTCCAGGGCGACCTGGTATACGTCATGACCAACGGGCTCCTATCGGTGTTCGACAGGAACGGTGCGCCCAGGGGCTCGTTCGGTCGACGCGGCTCTGCCCGCGACCAGATCGACGCCGGACAGGGCATGGCTGCCAACGCCGACCGGATCTTCATCGCGGATTCGTTCAACCACAGGATCTCCGCGTTCACCCGCCAGGGAGAAGTCGTGTGGGTGAACCCCGATGTCAAGCCGGGGATCGACCCCAGGTCCGGCAAGTCGGCCACGGGCGCCACAGACCCGAAAGCCCCCTTCGACCTGCCGCAGGACCTCGTCTTGGACGGAACCGGGCGGCTGGTCATCGTGGATGCGTTCAAGTTCCAGCTGGTCGTCGCGGATCCTAAGAACGGCAAGGTGGTGGCGCGTTACGGCAGCTCGGGGTCGGAGGATGGTCTGTTCTTCTACCCGACAGGCATCGCGTATGACTCGGCGCGCGATTGGTTCGCGGTGGTCGACACCCGCAACAACCGGGTGCAGATCGTGCGGATCCCGGGTACCGGCGGGGGGACCGCAGCCGCCGCGCGCCGGTTCGTCACGAGCCCGTGGAGGTATTGCGTCTTCCCGCTGCTGCTGGCCCTGCTGGCGCTGGTCGTGGCCATCGTGACGCGTCGCCGCCGTGCCCGCGCCTTGGCCGAGGCCGAGTGAGCCTCCACCGTTCATCGGGAGCTAGTGAGAGCCGTCACAAAGACCTGCAATGAGGGGCGCTCAGCGGTTGACCTCGTTGGCTCCGTGCCTGTATATTGGGTATCGGCGCGGAATGCGCCTTTGATGCGACGCATAGCGCACGCATGACTACAGAGTGAGGGAGGAGGTGAATCTATGACGAGAAGGATCTCACTGTTCCTTGTTATGTCGGTGGTCCTCGTCCTCGCTTCTTACGGCGCGGCCTTCGCGGTCCAAGGTGACTCGACGTACCTTGCGCGAACCACCCTCAGCGGCGCGAGCCCGCATCGGGGTTATGCCCTTACCACGCAGAAATGCGCGGTGTGTCACGCGGTGCACAACGCTGTTGTCGGTGGAGAAGCTCTGCTGAGAAGTCCGAGGGCGGACGCCTGCACGTATTGTCACATCACCACGACGGTTTCCAATCTCAAGGTCTACGGTGGCGTCGAGGCGAACTACAACGGAGCCGACAACCCCAACAGCCATAACAACGCCGGAGTTGTCGCCGTTCAGTGCACATCGTGCCATCAGGTACATGGGGCGATCGATCTCATGACCGCTAACGTGGCGTTGAGTCAGGAGTTGCTGCTGAAGGGTCTGGTCGTGACGAGTCCTCCGGAAGACGAGTACTCGGACTATGACCGTGACTCGGACTGGGCGAACTTCGGTGCGCCGCTGTCGGGTGAGCCCAAAGCGCTTGCCATGTCGAAGTGGTGCACCAAGTGCCACAAGTACTGGCCTGGGAGCGTCTCCGGGGTGAACGTCGACAGTCACGTGCTGACGGGTCCTGACAGCACGCACGCCTTCGTAGGGTCGAACTACTGTACGTCGTGCCACAACAGCACGACCTACCAGGGCTCGACGCCTCTGGCGGCGGCATTCCCGCACTACACCGACGGCAAGCGTTTCCTGACCCAAGCGGCCACGAGCGCCGGTAGTGAAACCGGTGCAGGCCCGGCGACGGATGGGACGAACGATGGCGTTTGTCTGAGGTGCCATAGGAACGGGGGATCGAGCGGCGTAGGGTTGACCTTCTAGCGCTACGGACCGTCCAACGGTTCCTGGGAATTACCTACTGAGAGGGAGTTTGGAAGATGAAGAAAGCAACTTTGGTTCTTGTACTTGCGGCGATCATGCTGCTGAGCGTCGTCTCGATGGCCTTCGCCGTCCAGGGCGACTCGGGCTACGTGCCCGCAACCGGCGCCACCTACGGCAACGGCACCAGCCCGCACGGCGGCTACACGGCCACGTCCATCTCTTGCGCCGTCTGCCACGCGGTCCACAACGCCAGCGTCGCTGGCGAGGCTCTGTTGAACTCGACGCGCGCCAACGCGTGCACCTACTGCCACATCGACAACTACGTCTCCAGCCACAAGGCGTATCCGACCCAGGCCGCGTACACCACGGCGGGCCCCTACGGTCACAACTCGGCTGAGGGCATCGCCTGCACCGACTGCCACCAGACCCACGGCGCCGTCGCCCAGATGTTCACCCAGGTGTACCTCAAGCAGAAGATCCTGAAGGACATCACGGCCGCCAACTTCTCGGTCGGTGGCACCAACGTCACCATCGACAGCCCGTCGGCGACCCGTTACTACACCGTCCCGCTCCTGGGCGACGCCCAGGGCGTGGCCGTCTCCAAGTGGTGCTCGCAGTGCCACGCGTACTACAACGCCAAGACTACTCTTGCCGCCAACGGCGCGACCAACGGCTCCAGCCACGTGCTGACCGCGGTCCTCACCGGCTACAAGGGCAAGGCCTTCGCGGCCTCGTCGCTCTGCTCTTCGTGCCACAATGCGAATGCCGCCGGCACCAACGGCTCCAACGGCCTCCCCATCACCACCGCGTTCCCGCACTACACCGCGGGCCAGCGTTTCCTGACCGAGGCTGCCTCTTCCGCGGCCGCTCCTGTGCCCGCGACCGACGGCACCCACGATGGCGTCTGCCTGCGTTGCCATGCTGGCGACGTTGCCCAGACCAGCGGCGTCGGCCTCTCCTTCTAGGAGTCGCTTGGCACCGTCTGCTCGTTGCTTGACCAGGTACCGCCCGACCGGAAACGGTCGGGCGGTACTGCTTTGTTCGGAGGTCGCGGCTGGACTGCCGGTCTGCGACTCGCGCGTACGCGTGCTCGGTGGCTGCGCGGATGCGCAGCCACGCATCGCGGTGCGGCGGGGCCAAGATGTCGGGTCGGAAGGGCGTCGGTGTCCCGGCGTAGGGCGGGGCCCCACGCCGGGACGATATCGGGGCCGAAGGACGGTTCGGGGAGCGCCTCCCGGTCGCCGGAGTGCGGGGCGAGGGGGCGCGCAGAGGCCGCGCCTACGGGCTGGCGAGAGGCGGATGCGGAGCCTCTTGTGCGTCTGTCAGGTCACGAAGCGGTACCCGCCTCGTCGTGCGTTTCCCCCATGGACGACGGCGTCCGGCCGCATGCCGCCTCCGTGTCGATGGACCCCCGGGTCGCGGCCCCCCGGGGTCGCCGCGCCGAGCCAACCAGCGCACCGCGGTCTGTCCGAGCACGGCGGGTCAGTGACAGACGCTGCAGAAGTACGGGGTCTTGTGGCAGCCCGCGCACCAACTGGTGTTGCGGGGGTAGGTCTGATGCGCGTGCTCCCAGTCGGGGACGTGCGAGCCGAACGGCTGGTGGCACTTCTCGCAGTCCTGGAACGTGTGGCACCGGTAGCACACCTTGTCCTTGCCGGAGAACGCGGCAGGGCGGGCATGCAGCTTGGGGTCGGCGAAGTTGTCCGGGTGGGGCATGCGGATGCCATGGCAGTTGTCGCAGGACGTCTGGGCATGGCAGCCCTCGCACGTCGGCTTGTTCGCCAGGCGGACCTTGCCGAATCGCGTGTCCGTGATCACCCCGGCGATCGACTGGGCGACCGTCCGGTGGCACGTGACGCAGGCCGCCGAGGCCTTCGTGCCGTCGTGGCAGCGGAGGCACGACGCCATCGTCGGCCGCGTGTTCTTCGTGGTGTGGCCCTGCTGGCCGTGGCAGTCGTCACAGGTGGACCCTTGGGCGATGACCTGCTCGTGGGACATCGCGAGGCCCGTCTTCGACACGACCACCCCGTGTTCGATGGCCGCGTGACAGCCCAGACAGCGCGAAGCGGGGACGGAGGATCCCCCAGGCGCGACTTGGCCCGTGACCTGCGCGTAGACGCTGTGACTGCGCGTGAACAGAGCGGACACCGCGGACACGACCGGAACGCCTTCATGGCAGCGGACGCAGGCGACGGCGGTGTGGCTGGACTTGGTCCACGACTCGTTGCGTGCCGCCATCCCGTGGCACGTGGTCCCGCAGAAGGAGCTGGTCGAGGTCACCCCATAGAACACCCCGACGGCGGCCACGACGAGCACAGTCGCGGCGAGGCGCTCCGCCAGTACCCGCGCCTTCGACGGCGGAGCTACAGGGGCGGGAGCGGCCTTGCGCTTGACCGGCTGCTTCGAGCGGGGGCCTGACGAACCCGGCAGTACCCACGCCAGCAGACTGACGATGACCAGCAGGAGAAGGATGGCGATGAAGGCGACCCCGATCGCGGTTGCGGTGGGGTTGGAGCCGGGGTTGCGGGCCAGCTCGCTCAGCATGGAGAGGCGCTCCAGCATCACTTCACCCGCGCAGAGCGCGGCATTGCCGCCTGGCCGAGGAAGCCCCTGGTGCTTCCGGGATGCATGTGCCCGGTGTGGCAGTTATCGCAGTCGAACTTGGTGTGGCACTTGAGGCACACGCGGTCACGGCTCGACTTGGCGACCTTGGAGTGCTTCGGTCGGAAGTCGGCGGGGTGCGGCATCGGGATCCCGTGACATCGGTCGCACGCGGACTGGTCCTTGTGGCACACCGCACACTTCGGCAGCGACTTACGGGCGATCGTACCGTGCACGGCCATGAAGCTGTCCGGGTGCGGGATGGCCGTGCCATGGCACCGAACACATGCGGAGTCGCCGTGGCAGGCCGCGCAGGTGCGCAGGTCGCCCAGCCCGTGCGCCGTCTTCCAGTTCGGGCCATGCGTCACGCGCAGGCTGTTGTTGCCCGATCCCCCGGCGAGGACCTTCTGCGCATGGCACGAGTCACAGCCGGTGGTTGCCTTCTTGGAGACGTGGCATGCGATGCAGTCGTCCATGCCCGCTAGGCGCTGCCACCGAACGGCGTTGCCGTGAGCGACATCGGAATGGCAGCCATCGCACTTCGTCGGCGGGGGCGAGCATGACGAGTGACGGATGCGCAGCATCTTCGTGGGCGTCACGCCTATCAGGATCTTCTCGTGGCAGGCGACGCACGCGGCGCGGGATATACGCACCCCCGAGCCGGAGATGGGACGACGCAGGAGGTACGCGGGGTACATCGAGAAGAACTCCCCGGCCTTCGCCTCGACGATCGACCACCCGCCGGCGGCCAGATGGCAGTCATAGCAGGCGACCCCGGCGTGCGGCGAGGCGGCGAGAGCATGGGCCTGCGGAACGTGGCAGGAGGCACACACCGCGGGGTAGGACGACACGACGACGCCGATGGCGAAGAGGACAGCCGCGAACACTACGGCTGCCACCACGGTCCATGTGTGGACCCGCGTGTCGGGTGGGGTCATTGAGATCCTTCAGCCAGCCGACGCTACCGGACCAGCGATATGCGGTCGTCGACTTCTTCCGGCATGGTCTCGAGGGAGTGGATGAACGGTCGCGCGCGCGGCACAGTCTCGCGCGTGATGTGGTCGAGGTCGGGGAGGGGCGATGCGCCCGCGAGATGGACGAGAGTCACGTTCGGCCACGTGCCCGTGCATTCGACGACCCCGTTGTGATCAGGCGGCATGACGAGCGCGATCGATCTCATCTGAAGCGGCTCCAGGGGTAGTCTGGGCATCCAGTAGATTCTATCATCTTCGAGGCACCCCGGCACCTGTGCGACCGTGCTCCTGAGCATGGGTTTTCCGTGTGGACCGTGCTAGAATGTGACCGTCGGCGTCGATGGGACGCGGCGAGACCCCGGAGGTTCGATGACAGGCATCTCTGCACGTCGCAAATGGTTGTGGCCCACGATAGCAGGCTTCGTCCTTCTCGCGGTCGTCGTCGGATATTCGGTCGCGTCTTCGCGCGGCGGGGTGTCCAAGTTGACCGGCTTCGAGCCGGTGAAGTCGACCGGCACCGCGTCGTCCGGCGGATCGGGATCGAAGACCGCGGAGTCCACGTCGGCCGCCGGCGCCCCGGGATCGGGGGGCACCGCCCAGACGAAGCCCGCCGGCAGTTCCGTGTACCTCAAGGTGTTCTGGTGGAACGACACCGAGCGCCGCCGCCCCGAGCAGACGATCGTCTCGTGGACCGGGGGCACGTGGAGACCCAACCCGGACAAGAAGTCCGAAGTGACCACGATCGGACCGTTCCCCGTCGGACAGACCCTGAAGCTGACGGTATATCCCGACGGCACTGACGGCACGGCTCGCGTTGTGACGTTCGTCGTTCGCAAGACCCTCATCTCGGCTTCGGCGCGAGATGCCATCCACATCGAGTTGCGGGACGAGGCGCTGCGCGTGTTGGGCAACGCCGTGGCGAACTTCGAGCATGACTTCGTGCGCAAGTAGCGAAGGACCGGGGGGCGTGCAGGTCGGGGGATGGTCGGCGTGAAAGACCCGAGGACCATAGCGGGCAAGATCTCGATGACCGTGGGCAGCGGACGGGGCCGATTCCTGTGCGTGACCGGCGTTCTGCTCATGCTGGCATCGGCCGTCGCACACGCGAATCCGTGGCACGTCCTGAGTGCCGTCGTGTTCGGCGCCTCCATGTGGCTTCTGTGCCTCGCGGCCGTGCGTGAACTGAGCTTCCCGAGACGGTTCTCCAGCGCGTATGCGCGGGGACGTCGCACTTGGCGATCACGGTGGTTCTAGGGGGCGGGTTGCTGGTCTCGATCGTCATCGCGGCCTTCACGGTGGCCAGCATCCCGCGCGAATGGAAGTCGTGGAGACACGTCTACCCCGTGTTCGCGGCCAAGGTGCCCAGGGCGAGCGCAGTACCGCGGGATCGCTAGTCCGCGACCGCGCTCGCGCTCTTCGCCGCGCGCGCCATCCTGCGCCACAGCACGATCCCGAGCACGACCGCCACGGCCATGAGCGTGTGCTTCACGCCGAGCGCCGGGAGCATGTAGGGCCCCTTGGCCGTCGCGGCGGGCACGAACTCATGGGTGTAGAAGAAGATCGTGCGGGGGATGCCCCCGATGATGATCCACGCGACGGCGCCCCACGCGAACTTCGTGAGGGTCGGGAACGCGCGGGCGAGCGTCGCGGCCTCGGCGGGCCCGCCATCCTCGGCCTGCCTCCCCAGTACCCACATGATGACCGCGCTCGCCAGAAGCGTCGCCGTAGCGACGTCGTGGAAGTAGTTGTTCATCACGATGAGGATGTCGAGCACTAGGCCATTTCTCTTTCCTCGGCCGGCCGCCGCGCGGGCGCGGGCTGCGGGGCCCGCTGGTGCTCCAAGGCGAACTGCTTGAACGCGCGTCCTTGAGGATACTGCACCATGAACGACGTGACATGCGCCATCGGGAAGCCCTTGGCGGATATCTGGCCGATGCGCCGAAGCATCCGCGGCCAGGTGAACAGGTCGGCTCGGAGCTTGAGGATCATGTCCTCGCGCGTCTCGGGAGTCATCTCGGGGTCGGCGTGCCGAAATGTCGCACGGTTCCCATCGAAATTGTCCCAGTCGAGGCCGGGGATCAGGAACGGCTCGTACTCACGGTAGAGTCCCGTTCCCGGGAACGGCGTCGTCATGACCGGATGCGCGGCCACGTCGAGGCGGTCACACAACTCGAGGATGGATTCGAAATCGCGGCGGTGGTCGGCGCGGCTTCCCACCATGATGAAGAGCATGACGTCGATGCCGGCCGCCCGGATGCGCTTGATGGCGTCCTGCCGGTCCCGACCTTGTTTGCGCGTCGCCTGGAGCTCCTCCAGCACGAGCGGGTTCTCGGACTCGTAGCCGACCATCGCGGATGTCATCCCCGCACAGCGGGCGGCATCCATGAGTTCGTCGGATCGGCTGTGCTGCAACGTGACCAGGTCGCCCGAGCCGAACCACCACTTGCCGTGGACCTGCTTGGCCATCTCCCTGTACAAGTCGATGGAGCGGTTGATGTTCACGCCCCACACGTTGTCGTCGATGTTCCAGAACATGTGCTTGCGGCTGCTCGCGACCTCGGCGACCACCTCGTCGATCGGGCGCATGCGCACGACGCGGCCGAAGTTCTCGTGTACCGAGCAGAAGGCGCAGGAGTGCGGACAGCCGCGTGAGGTGAAGAACGAGCCGAACTGGTACGAATCAGGGAGCAGGTCTGTGCGGGGGTGCGGAAGGCCCTCGAGGGGGGCGTAGGGGCCGTCGTAGCGCGGGCGGAGGCTGTGAGACCGCGCGTCCGTGAGTATCCGGTCCCAGACGGTCTCGGCCTCGCCGACAAGGATCGCATCGGCGTGAAGGGCGGCCTCATCGGGAAGCGCGTGGACGTGGATGCCACCCAGAAGCACCTGGATCCCACGTGCGCGGAGCGCGTCGGCAGTACGATACGCCCACGGCGCCTGCGGGGTGAGGACCGTGATGCCGACCAGGTCGGCCTCGCTGGTCGACGGATCGAACGTCCGCAGGTTGGCGTCCACCAGCGTCATCTCGTGCCCCGGTTGGACCTGATCGGTGAGCGCCGCCAGATACTCCAGCACCGGCGGGGCGATGGGAAGTCCCTTCGACCTCTGGCCGCTCTCGCCGAAAGGCGGGCTGATGAGCGTGAGTCGCACGGACTTCTCCTCGGATCAAGACGAACTACCGGGCCCCCTGCGCGCCAAAGTAGCAAAAGGCGTGCCGCTATGTCGAGCCACGAGGGAATCCCCGTACGTCGGGTTGTGACGGTGGACACGGACGAGGTGGGGGCCGCCGCCGCACGCCGCGCCGCACATCGCGCGGCTGGCGAGAGCGGCGCGCCGGAGGGCATCGGGTTTGCTGACGGGAGTATGATAGAGGGTGGTCGCTACGGTACGGTCGCAACGCGAGGGTGAGGCACGGATGAGTTCCTGGATACACGCACGAGCCGCCTGTACGAACGTCGGGCGTCTGCTGGTGACCCTGACGGCGATCGCGCTGGCACTGGCACTGGCGTCCCCTGTGGCGGTGTCCGCCGTGGTCGGCCACGAGTCCGGGATCCGCGGCAAGGTAGAGCGGCTGGATCCCGACACCGGCGGCTTGGTCGTGCTACCCGGCATCCAGGTGACGCTGTGGATGTTCAGGGGCGCATGGTCCTCGCCCATGCAGACCGTCACCGACGCGGACGGCGGATACGCCTTCATCTTGTTGGACACCTTCACCGACTACGTCGTGGAGTACACCGACGCGACCAACGGTACCTACGTCACGGGGTTCTGGAAGGACGGCAGCTTGGCGACCACCAAGGCGGCGGCCGACCGGATCAAGTTCCTGTACGACGACACGCGCTGGGATACGGACGCGGTCATGGTGGCCGGCGCGGTCGTGCGCGGCACCGTGCGCGACAGCGCCGGCGCGGCGCTGTCGACGGTGCGGGTCAATGCGTACAAGTCGCTGGGGGCGGGGTCCTTCGACAGCGCCATCACGGCGAGTGCCCATACGGACGGTTCCGGGGGGTACTCGCTGACCGGCCTCCCGTCGGGCGCCTACGGCCTCCAGTACGTGGATGAGGGCTTGTCAGCGCCCCACTGGCGCTTGCCCGGCGAGGCCGGCGGGGCGGTGGACAAAGCCGACTGCGCACCCGTGGCGGTCACGGCGGGCGACCCGCCGCTCACCCTCTCTGACGAGACGATGCTCAGGTACGGTGCCATCGACGGCACTGTGGCGGCAGGCACGGCTGGGGTGACCGGCGCTGCGATCGACCCGTACCGGGCTGAGGGTGTCGGGTTCGCCTACCTCTTCGCGGCGAGCACCACGAGCGGAAACGGCGGGGCGTTCGCGACTCCGCCCCTTTCGCCCGGCCGGTATCGCGTCCGATTCAATGGAGCCGGGTTCCCGGTCCAATATCACAACAGGTCGCTGACCATCGAGGGCGGGACTGACGTCGTCGTGTCGGAAGACCAGACCACGACGCTCAACGCGGTCCTTGTGGCGGCCGAGTCGGACCCGCCGGAATCCGGGGTGGAGGGCGTCCCGAGCGGCTGGGCAAGCGCCATCACCGCGACGATCACGTCGGACGACGGCGAAGGGTCCGGCGTCGCGTCGATCCACTACCGGCTCGACAGCTCGGCGCCGACGACGTACACCGCGCCGGTCGCGATGGTCACCGAGGGCACGCACACCTTGTGGTACTGGGCTGTCGACAAGTTCGCGAACGAGGAGACAGCGAAGTCGATCACCGTGATGCTCGATCGAAGCCGGCCGACGGTGTCGTGTGATGCGGCGGGACTCTATCTCGACACGAAGTCACCGACCATCACCGGAGCCGACAGCGTGTCCGGCGTGTATGAGATCGACTATCGACTCGACAGCGATCCGACGACCACGACTGTGCCGGGCACGTCGGTCACGCTTGCCGCAGTGACGGCTCCCGGCGCGCACACCCTCCGCTTCGTCGCGCGCGACGAAGCGGGCAACCTGTCCCTGCCCGGGACGGCCTCGTTCACGATCGACGCGCCGCACGCCGTCATCGACTCGATCTCACCCAGGCCGGCGATCGAGACCAAGACGGTGACGTTCACCGGGCACGGGACCGATGACCCGCGGCTCCCGCACACCATCACCGCGTACGAGTGGTCCTCGAGCATCCAGGGAGTGATCGGAAGGGCGTCGACGCTTGCCACAGCTGGTCTCACGCCGGGCACCCACACCATCTCCCTGCGTGTGCAATGCTCCAACCTCACGTGGTCGGATCCCGCTACTTTCGGTTCGACGCTGGTCATCACAGAGGACAAGCCGGCCACGCCGAACATCATTGGGATCAGTCCCTACAACCTTGCCCCCAACCAGACCGTGACCTTCGAAGGCGCCCCGGTGACGCCCACGGATGCCGCGGGGCACGCCATCGTCGCCTACGAGTGGACGTCGAGCCGAGATGGCGTGCTCGGCACATCGGTGACCACGATGTTCACCAAGAGCGGCCTGTCGGTCGGAGCACACACGATGTCCCTGCGCGTGAAGTGCGCCAACAACCGCTGGTCGGACTCGAAGGTGGCCGGTGGGGCGATCACTGTAATGGTGGACTCCCCGGTGGCCGTCATCGATTCCGTCCTGCCCGCTCCGGCGTTCGACAGCCAGAGCGTCACGTTCACTGGGCACGGGACTGATGTGCTGCCTGTCGGGCACGGCATCACCCAGTACGAGTGGACGTCGAGTATCGACGGTGCGCTCGGTACGACCGCGACGCTGTCCAAGTCGGGTCTCACGCCGGGCACTCACACCATCGGCTTCCGGGTGAGGTGCGCCAACGGAGCCTGGTCGGCTCCGACCACTCTCAGCCCCGCGCTGGTGATCGTCGAAGACAAGCCCGTCGCGGTGTTCGCTTCCGTGAGCGCGGCCTCCACCCCCCGCGACCGTGCCGTGACGCTCACCGCCGGCGGCGCGACGACCGACGCCGCGGGACACGCGATCCAGGAGTACGAATGGTCGGCCAACCCCGACGGGGTGCTGGCCACCACGACGGGGCCCACGTACGACGCCTCGGGGCTCACACTGGGCACCCATACGCTCAACCTTCGGGTGAAGTGCGCGAACGGGCGCTGGTCGGACTCGGTGACCTGGGGGTCGTTGCTCACAGTCACCGAGCCGATCGAGGGCGTGCAAGCACATATCGCCTCGGTCGCCCCGACCAACACGGTCGAGACGCAGGACGTGACCTTGATCGGGAACGGGCACGACGACCTCGGGCACCCCATCATCGGATACCAGTGGGAGATCAAGGGCGGCGACGTGTTCGGGAGCGCGGCCACGGTGACCACGACAACCCTGCCCGTCGGGACACACACCATCCGGTTCAAGGTGCGCTGCGAAAACGGATCCTGGTCGGCCTGGACGGAGTATCCGCAGACGCTGACCATCCGCCCGGACAAGCCGGTCGCCGTCATCGGGTCGATCACCCCGCAGTCCGCGAGCGCAAGTCAGACGGTGACTTTCACTGCGGGGTCCGCGACAGATCCGGCAGGGCATCTCATCAAGGAATACCAGTGGATATCCGACGGAGCCGTGCTCGGCACCCGCACCGTCCGCACGTTCACCGGGTCCAACCTGACGACCGGCGCGCACACGATCACGTTGCGCGTACGCTGCTCCAACGACAGGTGGTCGGAGCCCGTGACCTATCCGACCAAGCTCACGATCGCGACGCCGGTCCATCGCCCCGTCTGGCGCTTCTACAACATGCGCAACGGCGCGCACTTCTACACAGCGAACCCGGACGAGAAAGAGTACGTCCGGATCCAGCTCGGGGCGACCTACCGCCTCGAGACCATCGCCTACTATGTCGATGCCGCGAACACGAACAACAACACCCCCCTCTACCGCTTCTTCAACGTGAGGGCCGGTGTGCACTTCTACACCGCGAACTACGACGAGATGCTGAGCGTCCGGGCCAACCTGGGGCAGACCTACCGCTTCGAGAACGCGGCCTACAACGTGTGCCCGACCGCGGCCGACGGGGCCATACCCGTGTTCCGCTTCTTCAAGTTCAAGCAGGGCGTCCACTTCTACACCGCGAACCCGGACGAGAGCGTGATGGTGCAGCGGGACCTCTGGCGGACGTACAACTACGAGGGCATC
>JANYAK010000056.1 GCA_025361335.1 Coriobacteriia bacterium | reverse complement strand
ATCGCCGTGGCGATGCGCCCGGCGCTGACCATCGAGATCGGCGGACTCGAGGAGGTGGTGCCAGCGCTCATAGCCGGCTGACTGCTATGCTCGCAAGGACGGGGCAGGGGCCTTCATACACCACGCCCCGGCGCGCGGCCCCGCGTGCTCCCTCTTACCTGTTGTGACCGTGTACCCGAGGCGCTCTCCGAGCGTCGACAGCGCTCTCTCGAGCTCGGGACGTTCCGCCAACATCTTGTCCCTTGGCACCTGGCCGATGTAGGTCAGGTCGGCGTCGACGGAGAGCCGCGGCATGCCGAGATGGAAGATGTTGAGCGCGGTACCGCCGTGGAGTCTGACTCTCGGGCCGAGGTACGGGTGCCCTCCGATCTCCGTGAGGAGTTCGAGCAGCCGCTCGACCTTCCTGACGGTCTGGGGCTGATAGCCCGCGGCGTCAGTCAGCGCGGGTCTTGTCACTCGTGCACCCACCTCTCGATATCCCCAACATTCGAGGGGAGATAGAGTCGCCACGAGCGCTCCCAACGACCGGCCTCGTTGGCGCGGGTGAGGTAGTACGGCCCCGGTCCCAGCATCGCGCGCATCTCGTCGAGGGCGCCGGCGGCCACGTACCAGTCTCGTGCCCGTTGCTCCAGGAACCAGCCTGTCCGGGCGACTGCGGTGGGACTTCCTAGTGTCTTGAGGTACGCAAGGACGTTGAATGCGTCGACGTAGGGCAGGGCTGCCAGACTTCGAGACACTTCTTCGAGTCCGCCGGCGAGGTCCATGCGATTGACGCAATCCACAAGCGTCCGCTCGCGTGTCGTGACCCTGGCTACTCCTTCGGGCCGGCGAACCACCGTCGTGAACTGCACGGTGTCAGACGCCTGCCGGGTCTTGGGGTGCTCATGGCGCTCGAAACGGAAGTCCCGATAGACGAACCGGGCCACCGCTCGGGCCGAGGCGAACTGGACCCGGCGCGAGGGGCTGTGTGCGAGTCCGTGCAGTTCCAGGGCGGAGTGATAGACCATGACCGCGTCTACCGAAACGGCTGCTGCCACGACGTAAGGATCCGGATCGGTCTGTGAGAACCGGCCGAGTCGCGACACGTAGACCCCTCGAAGGACGCGTTCGGCCTGTCCCTGGTTCACCGCGCGGGTGAGCAGATTGTAGGCTGAGTGGCCGTCGCCCATCTCGGCCCGGAACTCGCCGAGTGAGAAGACGTGGTTCTCTTCCAGGAACGACTGGACTCCCATGTTGGTCACCTCGGGTAGATATTATCACTCAAAGTGATAGTTAGCACGCCTCTTTACCAACACGCAGACCCGTTGTCGTGCGTACAGCCCAGCGAATAGACGCTATTCCAATGGCCGTCTACCAACGAGTCCCGTCCGGCTCCCCCAAAGGGGGACGCGGACTCGTGTACCGTGATGGAGTCTGGTCACTGGGTCAGATGTACCGGCGCCGCCGCAGTCACTGGGTCAGAACGAGACTACTTCGTGAATCTTCCCTGATCCCAAACCGGCACAGGGCGCAGTCGTTCCGTGACACGTGGATGAGCGAATCGAGGCGCTCACCTCTTCGGGTGAGCCACCCGAAGGTCATCGGCCGAAGCGCGCTCATGCTCCGATCTTGATCGCGACACCGCGGCGTGAGATCGTCGGGGTCCGGTCCTCAAGGCGTATTCGCCCAAGCAATGGCCAAGTCTCGCGCGCCAGTCTGTCCAACTCGACGTGTGTATGGAAGGAACATGGACGGCTCGGTCCGTAGGGTCTCGCGGAAAGCCGGACGCGCGGTTCTTCCGGGACCTCGTATCGAAGGCGATCATCTATCGCCGTGTCGAGACAATCGTGCGCCAGGAGGGCTTCCCTGCTTATCGAGCCAACGTGGTCGCCTACACCGTTGCCCTGCTCTCGCACCACTACGGAGGCGACCTGAGCTTGGCATACGTCTGGTCGCGCCAAGACGTTAGCTCGGCTCTTCAAGCCGTTGTGAGGGGTTGGGCACACCTCGTGTTCGACCAGCTCACCGATTCGGCTGGTCAGCGCAACGTGACTGAATGGTGCAAGAAGGAGGAGTGCTGGGAGGGGGTCCGGCAACTTGCGGTCGATGTGCTACTAGACGTGCCGGAGGTCCGCGACGCCTCCTCGGTCGACTTCGGGCCGGAGGAGGGGCCGGCCGGTCCTTCGATCGAGGAAATGCACATGATATCCGCAGCCATGGACGTCGAAGAAGAGACCTGGTACCAGATGGCCGAGTGGGGGAGCGGCAGCAGAGAGCTGACACCAGCTCAGATCAAGCTTTGCTATACGATGGCCGAGAAGGCATCAGCGAAGTGGGTACCTGAGCCGACGGTCACGCAGGCCAAGCACGCTGCGCTGGTCCTGCGGAGAGTGAACAAACGGACCAGCCTGTTGGGGGCAACGGAGTGAGGGGCTGGCCGCCTTGATCCCGTAGTCCAGCAGGCGCGCCGACCTACAGAGATCGACGGTGTTCCGTACTGGCGGTCTAGACGCAGATCAAGGTTGTGTGCTGGCCAATGGGCATGGGAGGACAGGAATGATCAAGCACAAGGAACTCTATCTCGACTACATCAAGCGTCAGGGGGTCGGCGCCAAGGATGTGGTCGCTTCCTCGCCCCGTTCGTACATCTCATATCTGAACAGCGTCTCGTTGCTGACCGGATCAGACATCACACCCGATCTTCTGCGAACTGACGGCGATGTCGACAAGCTGGTAACGGCTCTCAAGGGCCGACGTGCGTCGAGCACGATTCTCAACTACCGCTCGGCGATGAGACAGTACACCGCCATGGTCCTCGCAGAGGGACTGTAGTCGACCCCTCTCTGCGACCTCTTCGGGTTCGAAGCCCGAACAGGCGTGGGCTCGCCGTCTACCGATGCTGGCACAGTAGATGGATACCGTTCAGAGTCTGGCACGGTGGCGACAGTAGGGTGGACTTCAAGGTGTAGCCGGTCGATCAGGGGGCGATGGACGCCACTCAGCGGGCGTGTACGGATTGACATCGGTGGTATGCTCGTGTTGTACGAAATGCGTACACCTGAGGGCGAGGGGGCAATTCATGGCGGGAGACGCTCGTCTGGGGGGCGTTCTTCGAAGCATGCGCGAAGGGCGAGGGATCTCGCTCAAGGCGGCGGCATCGTCCCTGGATACGGATCGGCACGCGACCGTGTCCGAGATCGAGGCGGGGAAGCGGTCCGTGAGCTTCGCAGAGACAGCGCGCCTGGCCGAGTTCTACGGGTTCACGCTGCCGGACGTCATGGCGGCACTGGCCGGAGAGGCGCAGCCGCTGGACGTCCAGGTGGCGCTGGCCCGGGCCGAGGACTCAATGACGGAGATCGATCGAATCGCGGTCTGCCGTCTTGAGCGCGCTGCCCGGGACTACAGGGACATCAGGGGGCTCCTCGGCCGATGAGTCTTGCCATCTACCATCAGGCGGCGGCGCGAGCTGCCGACGAGCGCAAGCGCCTAGCCATCGGGACAGAACCGATCGCTGACGTTCGGGCCCTCGTCGAGCAGCAGGGCGTGCTCGTGTACTCGACTCCCATCCCTGGCGGAGCCCTTGCGGGTTGCTTCGCACTCATCGAGGGTGACTCGTGGATTCTCGTGAACACTGCGCAGACCGTCGGTCGGCAGAGGTTCACGATCGCGCATGAGTACTGCCACTCGCTCGTGGATCGTGAGCGTGAATTCATCGTCTGCACCAAGGCCAAGCCGCCGCACGAGAAGTTCGCCGACGCCTTCGCCGCGGCGTTTCTGATGCCCCCGGCATCGACGGCTGCCTTCTTCGCGAGTGAGCTGAAGTCGGGGGTCACCCTCGGACGGATGGTCGACTACTGCTATGCGTTCGGCGTCAGCTTCCAAGCGGCGGGCTATCGCCTGACGAACCTCGGGCTCCTCACGAACAAACGCCGTGACGCTCTGTTCTCGGAATCGCCCCTGCGACTTGCAGCGGAGAACGGGTACGACGTCCAGGATCCGGCGAGCCCCTTCTTCTTCGGAGACGCCGCATGTCGGCAATCGGTCGAGACATTCCCGCGGGCGTACCGCGCCGCGTCGATCGAAGCCTTCCAACGTGGACTCGTCTCGGAAGCGAAACTCGCCGAGTTGCTGGGCGTGGACGCCGACGACCTGGATGCGCTGCTTGACCCTGTCGAGGTCGCCGATGTGCCCGTCGCATCCTGAAGAGGCCTATGTCCTGGACGCATGCGTGGTCATCGACTTCTGTGGGCGCACCGACAACCTGAGTCGCCTGATGGCATACGTCGGCGAAGACGCGATCGTCACATCTGCGGTGGTCGAGGAACTCGTCCGGCAACGGAAGAAGAACTTCCCCAGGCTGCAAGGCTTCCTGGATCTCGTCGCCGAGGGGACGGTCGCGGTCGTAGACCCTGACCTCTCCGACGAGTCCGCCGCTCGGATCGTCGCCAAGTGGAGCTCCCAGTTCGGCAGAGGCGAGATCTCATCCGCGGCCCTGGCCGTCTCGCAGCGCAACGTCTTCATCAGTCGGGACTTCGCACCGATGCGACAGCTGCGGCTCAGCGAATCCATCATGATGGAGACTACGGCTGACGTACTGGCGCACTTGGTCCGCCGCGGCCTTGTGACCAAGCAGCAGAGTGAGCGGATCAAGCGCGAGATCCACGCAGCGTCGAAACGTCGCCGCAGAGGCTAGCATTCCACCTCTTCGGGTCGACAGCCCTGAGGTCGCAGCGCGTGCATCTTCTTGTAATGACCGGTGGAGACGGTCATAATGACCGCCTAGACC
The DNA here is from genome assembly GCA_025361335.1 of Coriobacteriia bacterium. Taxonomy (GTDB): domain Bacteria; phylum Actinomycetota; class Coriobacteriia; order Anaerosomatales; family PALSA-660; genus JANYAK01. The sequence goes on along the minus strand of JANYAK010000056.1, from coordinate 2,465 downwards.
GGTCGTTAGCAAGGAGCATGCACATGGATTTCAGTGGAAGCGATGCAATCGAGAGCGCGCTGTCGCTGCTCGCGGTCACGCTGGAAGCGCGCGGGGAGTCGCCGTACGACCTAGTCGTGATCGGGGGCGCCGCCATCAATCTGGCAGGCTTCGCGATCAGACCAACGAGGGACGTCGACGTGCTTGGGCTGCTCGATCGGCGCGAGCCCGGGGAGACCGCGATGTTGGCCAAGCGCAAGCCCCTCCCCGAGCCGGTCGTCTCTGCGGCCCGGGCCGTGGCTGAGGCGCTCGGGCTCGATCCGAATTGGCTCAACGCCGGCCCGGCCGACCTGCTCGACTGGGGAATGCCTGATGGATTCGCGCAGAGACTGATCATCCGACGATTCGGTCCCAAGCTCGCCATCCACACGCCCGCGAGAGAAGACCTCATCTGCCTGAAGGTCTATGCGGCAGCGGACACCGGGGTCGGGCGGCACACGGAGGACCTGAACGCCATGCGACCTGCATGTGATGAACTGCTCGACGGCGCCCGTTGGGCCGCGACGCAAGACCCGTCGGACGGCTTTCGCGGGATGCTCGTTCAGTTGCTCCGCTACTACGGCTGCGATCAGGCTGCGGAGGTGTTCTCGGATGAGAGCTAGCGACATGCACGACCGGTTGCTGGACACAGTCGTGGAACTCGTGTGGCGTCAGTGGGGTGCGATCGGGGTCGCGGGCGCGCGCTCGAACCGGAACACGATCGTCGATCCTGAGGCACTCACGCTGGCGACGCTCAACATCGGCCGCGAGGACGCCCGGCTCTTCGACGAGATGCTCGACTGGGTAGCGTCGAACTCCCGGCTCCTCGACATGGCGCGCCTTCGCCGTCTCGGCAAGCGCGCACCCAGTGACCAGCGACGACTGCTCGGAGTTGTCGCGCAGGAGGCGATTGACCAAGGGAGCAGATCGACGCTACGCCAGATCGCTTGGGCCGGAGTGCTCGCCGAAGAGGAGGCCGGAACGTACGGGACAGAGCCGCTGTTTCGTTCCCAGGATGTAAAGACCGCCGACTGGGCGGCGTCCGATGAACGCTTCGAACGCGCGGGCTTCCTTCGCCCCAGGGTCGATCTCCGGGGGATGTCGCGACCGCCCGACGCGACGCGGCCGGCGTGTCTTCGATTCCGAGCGCGAGCACTCGTCGGCCCGGGCGCACGGGCAGAGGTGCTCACGTACCTGTGGACGCACGAATGGGCGCATGGCCGCTTGGTCGCCGAGAGGGCGGCGTACAACCAGGCGCCCGTTGCGGCATATCTCTCCGAGCTGGCGGAGGCACGGCTGGTCGACAGGCGCTCCGACGGACGCAAGATCCTGTATCGCCTATCCGGCGGACTGCGCGATGTGGTCTCGCCGGCCCCCGCGTACGTCGACTGGGTCGTCGTGTGGCCGGCGCTCGTCGCGCTGTTGGATGCCTTGCGTCCAGCCGGGCTGTCCGAGGACGCCGAATGGGTGCGGCTGGCGGAGGCATTGACCTCGCACGGAGACGCGTTCGCGGGCGAGGGCTCAGGCGTGGAGATCAATGACCTTCGCGAATGGGCGGTGAGGGGGTCTGAGCCTCTGGCGCAGTCCGTCGAGTCCATCGTCGGGCGCGTTCGGCAACTCGCGGAGTAGCGGTCGCGACCACCACCCCAGACGTCTCGGGCGCCCGGTGCCGCCTCCGCTCAGCACGGGCCCGAACGGCCGACTCCTCTTGCGGCTGCCGCGCAGTCTCCACGTGCGGGTGGCACGCGCGGCCGCGCGCGACGGCGTGAGTGTCAACGCCTTCGTCACCACGGCCGGACCCGCTAGTGAAGACATTGAAGATGGCCGGAGCCCTCCATCGGATCCAGTGGGTCATCGAGCCCGTGCGCGTCCGACTGGATCTCGTCGTGCTCTTCGGAAGTCCTTCGCGCGGCGAGAACCGGCGGGACAGCGATATCGACATCCTCGTGGTGACAGACGATGCAGATGCCGTCCTGTCCGAGCTAGCTCAACATCCGTGGCTTCAGCCTGTGGTCATAACGCCGGCGCAGCACATGGTGTCGATAGCCGACGGGGGCACGTTCGCGAAGGAGACCGCACGCGGCATCACCGTCTGGGAGCGGGCATGAGCGAACTCGACACGTGCATCGAACGAGGAAGCTTGAAGCGATTCGACGACGCCGGGACCGACGCGGTCTAGATCGAGTTGCGCGCGGCTCGCGAGGACCTTGCGGACGCGGAGTTCGTGTTCGAGCACGACATGCTCAAGCGCACCACGATCACCGCCTACTACGCCATGTTCCACGCGGCACGGGCGCTTGTCCTGGTGTCAATGACGATTGAAAACTGACCAGCTGGTGACGATTGAAAATTGACCACCCTCAGCCGGCCGGCGTCGTGACGATGCCGGCCTTCTTCCTGTCCTTCAGGCGGTAGCTCTCGCCCTTGATCGGGATGGTCGTGGAGTG
>JANYAK010000055.1 GCA_025361335.1 Coriobacteriia bacterium | reverse complement strand
GGTTGTGTCCTGAAAGTTCTGTAAGTAGCCCTCCAAGCTGGCTCCAGTCTAGCTGACGGCGGTCAGCTTCACTCCCTCCTTCCAATCAACGTCGAGCATCTCTCGAAGTGCGTCCATGTCGAGGAAGCGCCGGTTGGTCATCCACTCTTCGCTGGTCTCGACGCAAAGAGCGCTCACCAACCGCAGGCACGCCTCCTCGTTCGGAAAGATCCGCACCACGCGTGTCCGGCGCTTGATCTCCTGGTTGAAGCGCTCGAGAGCGTTGTTGGTGCGCAGGAAGAGCCTGTGGCCGGCTGGGAAGTGCAGCACCGTCAAACACTCCTCGCACTGCTCGTCGATGGCATCGGCGATTCTGGGATGGGTGTCGCGCCACGCGTCGGCGACGCGGGCGGCGGCCGCGAGCGCCGAGGGCAGCGTGGTGGCGGTCCAGATGTCCTTGAGGTCGGCGGCGAGCTGCTTGCGGTGCTTGTAGGCGACGGCGGAGAGCAGATCGCGATTGAAGTGCACCTGGCAGCGCTGCCAGGTCGCGCCTTGGAAGTGCCGGGCGATCGCGGCTTTGAGTCCCGGATGCGCGTCCGAGGTCACGAGTTGCACGCCGGAGAGTCCGCGGGCTTTGAGGTCCGCGAACAGATCGTGGTAGGTGGCTGCGCTCTCCGTATCGGCGCACTGCACGCCCACGATCTCGCGGAAGCCGTCGTCGCGCACGCCGTAGGCGATCAGCACGCCTTGGCTCACGACGCGTCCCGCCCGGCGAACCTTCTCGTAGCGAGCATCCACGAACAGATAGGGCCAGGCGCTATCGGCAAGCGAGCGTGTGCGCCACGCGATGAGCTCCGCGTCGAGTCGACCGCACAGCGCCGAGACCGTGGACTTGGAGAAACCCGTCCCGCACAGCTCCTCGGTGACGCGAGCGACTTTCCGAGTCGAGACTCCGACCACATACATCTCCATCAGAGCCAACACGAGGGCTTTCTCGGTGCGCTGATAGCGGGCGAAGATCTTCGTGGAGAACGTGCCGTCACGCTCCTGGGGCACCATGAGCGTGAGCGTGCCGACGCGCGTGTGGAGCATGCGGGGCTTGTGGCCGTTGCGCCGGCCGGTGCGCTCGGAGGTGCGCTCGTGGAGCTCTGCACCGACGTGCTCGGTCATCTCCGCTTCGAGGATCTCTTGTAGCGCCACGTTCAGAAGCTCACGCAGGAAACCGGGCGCGTCGAGCAGTGCGGCTTGCACATCGGTCGGCTGGGTCGTAGCGTTTCTCTTGGTCATCGCCTTCTCCTTGGTAGTCGGCCTCGAACACCAACCATCTTGGAGGGCGGTGGCCACCTTCGTCACTTCAGGCGGCCACGCTACTTACAGAACTTTTCGGACACGACCCGCTATAGCGGCTCGTCTCATCGCTTGCGCAGCAATGTCAGACCAGCATGACATGCTATGCCATGTGGACGACTCGACACGATGATCGGGGGCTCGTGACGGACATCAAGGCGTCCGGCTCGAAGCGGGAGGCATAAGCGTCGCTTCTGGATGCGGCGTACGACCGCGCACTGCGCGCGGGACTCGCGGAGCACCTGCTGAGTTTGGCGCACGCTGACCGTTCCTGGCGGTTGGCGGTGGAGAAGGCGCTCGTACATGCTCGCCCGCTCAATAGGATGCTTCTCGGCGGCGGCAAACCGAAGTCCGTCTGGTCCAAGGGATTGGTGCATACACGGATGGTGGATGCGCTGGAGAGCGACCCGAACGTCTTTCGCCTGTTCGCGGAGCTGAACCCCAAAGTGCCCCATCCGGCGTCGGAGACTCGACGAGTGCAGCGAAAGGCGATTCGCGCGATGGGCCCCTTCGTCTCGGTTCTCGCGGGCTACGTTCAGTATCCGGAGGATCTGGCGCTGCAAGCCGAACTCCTAGAACCTGCGGCTGCCTCCCTCGAATCGAGCCAAGTCCTCGCAAGCGCGGTCCTTCCTGTTGATGGGTCGGGCGGCTCTGGACCGGTCCGCGCCGGAGACAAGCCCGTCGGGAAGAACGGGCACTCGAACAGGCCGGGCGAGCAGGGCTCGTCGCACGGCGAGAAGCAGCTGCGTCTGCTTCACAAGGAGTTCGCGGCTACGAAGCGGGCTGCGCAGCGGAGTGAGGAGAAGCGGCAGGCCTCGTTGAAGCGCGTAAAGGAGCTGGAGGGACTCTGCACGGCCTCGGAGGTATCCGCAAGAGGGCTCGGGGCCGAACGAGACGAGTTGAGGCGCCGCCTGGCAAAGGCGGACGCCGAATTGCAGTCGCTCAAGACCGGCAAGCGCACCATCGAGGAGCGTAGGGCGGATGAGGCGACCCGCAATCAGCAGACGATCGCCGACCTGCAGGACCGTCTGTCGGCGTCTGCCTCGTATGCCGCGGCCAAGGACCGCGAGGTGTCGGCCATGGCGGCCGAACTCGTGGAGGAGACCGCCCGCTGCGAGGACATCGAACAGGTGCTGGCCGCCTTCGGGCTCGGGGATGTGGCGGCGTCTCTATCCACCCTGCAGGCGGCGCTTGATGGTCTTGGCCGTCTTCGTGAGGGCATCGCGGCCTACGCCGAGCGAGAGATGAGCCGCGAGGTCGAGCGAGCCCGCGTCCGGGACGAGGCGGACTTGGAGCGTGCTGCGGCGGAGCGTGCGCGACAGGCGCGTGCCGAGCAAGAGGCAGCCTGGTCGTTGCGTGAGCACGAGAGGCTCCAGGACATGGAGCACGAGCTCTTCCCCGATGGAGAGATCGACCACATCCTGATCGATGGCCACAACTTGGTGCATCGGGTCTTTCGACCTGAGGACGAGGCGCGTACCCGTCCGTGGCTCGAGCACATGGTGGAGAAGATGGCGGAGCGGCTCGAGCGCCGCGGGTGGCAGGCATGCGTCCACCTGGTGTTCGACACGTCCGGCGTATCGAACAACCGCTCTGGCGCACACGGCGTGCGCGTCTACTTCGAGAACAACGCGAAGGGGGGCGGTGCGGACTCTCAGGTCGCTCGCCTCCTGCGAGAAGGCAATCCACGTGCGAGCTACATGGTGGTCAGCACGGATCGCAGACACGTCTGGACCGACGCGATCGAGTTCATGCGCACGGAAGGGGCAATCGTCGATCCGGTGCAGGTCGAGCTGCTCGCGCGCTACCTGCAGGCCCTGGAAGAGGTGGACGCGTAGCAGCGGCGCCCGGCCGCCAGGACTCGTGAACGCGGGGCGAGGGTGCGGTGAACGATTCGCAAGGGCGCCGTGCCGAACTCCGCTTGCGCGCCTGCGAAGCCCTCCGACGCCCCCCGCTCGCGCCCCCCGCCCTCCCGTGGCATGCTGGTCCCGTCGTGAGGCGGATAGAGAGCGGGACCGCGTGCGGAGTCCAGGCGTGCATTCGGAGACCGGGAAGCTCAGGACGGTGCTGATGCATCGCCCCGGGCGGGCGCTCGAACGCCTGACCCCGGCCAACCGCGAGGAACTGCTGTTCGACGACCTCGTGTGGGTGGAGCGGGCGCAGGCCGAGCACGATGCGTTCACGCAGGCGCTGCGCGACCGCGGCGTGGAGGTGCTCTACGTCGAGCAGCTACTGGCCGAGACGCTCGAAGCGTCCGCCGAGGCACGCACCGCGGCGATCGGCAGCGCGGTCTCCTCGTTCACCGTAGGTCTGTCGCTGGTGAGCGAACTGCGCGCCTATCTGGCACAACTGCCCTCGGCGCAGCTTGCCGATCTGCTCATCGCGGGAGCGCTGGTCTCCGAGTTGGATGGCCTCGACCTTGACTCGCTGTGCCGGCACTCTCTCGGCGCCGTTCTGGCCGAGCCGGACGAGTTCGTGCTGCCCCCGTTGCCCAACTCGGTGTTCACGCGCGACTCGAGCGCATGGCTGTACGGCGGCGTGGTGTTGCCGCCCCTGTTCCGCTCCGCTCGGCGCCTCGAGGTCGTCAACTTGTCGCTCATCTACCGCTACCACCCCGGCTTCACCGCGCAGCCGTTCGACTTCTGGTATCCGCCGCAGGGAGACGCGACCGCGTTCGCCGTGGAGGACTTCAGTCAGGGCGCCTCGCTGGAGGGCGGCGACATCATGCCGATCGGCAATGGGGTCGTCCTCGTGGGGCTGGGCGAGCGTTCGACCGGCCGGATGGTGGAGCATCTCGCGCGGTCGCTGTTCTCGGCCGGGGCAGCCGAGCGCATCATCGTGTGCCGCATGGCCCAGCAGCGTGCCTACATGCACCTCGACACCGTGTTCAACCTCATCGACCGCGACGCCGTCACGTTGTTCCCCCAGGTCGTGGAACGGATGCGGACGTACAGCATCCGCCCGGGGAACGGCGACGCCATGTTCGACGTCACGGAGGAGAAGGGCCTGCTGCCGGCTGTCGAGGACGCGCTCGGGGTCCGGCTGCGCGTCGTGGCGACCGGGGGCAACACCTTCCAGGCCGTCCGTGAGCAGTGGGACGACGCGAACAACGTCGTGGCGGTCGAGCCCGGCGTGGTGTTCGCCTATTCGAAGAACACGCAGACCAACCGGGCGCTGCGGGCGGCCGGCATCGAGGTGATCGAGATCGAAGGATCCGAGCTCGGCAAGGGGCGCGGAGGTTGTCACTGCATGACGTGCCCGATCGCGCGCGACCCCGTGGACTGAGCCGCGATCCGTTCGGACGGCCGCACGATCGGTGATCCCGCGAGGCTCGGCCCTCTCGATGTGCCCACCGCTGGCGTTCCCCGGCGTCTGCGCTTTACATTGGTGCCACGACGGCGAGGGGAGTCGCAATGAAGAAGAGCCTCGTGGCTCTGAGCGTTCTGATGATCGTGATATCGATGGCGGTGGCCGGTTGCGGAGGCTCTTCCGCGAAGAAGTCCGCCGGCGGCGCCACCGGCGGGGGCGGCCCGTCCGCGGGAAGTACCGCGAAGGACCCCACCTACATCGAGAAGCCGTACCCCACGATCACCCCCGAGAGCCCCACCGAGAAGAAGGCGGTCGACAACGCCCAGCAGGCGCTCGCGACCTACATCAGCAACGCCGAACTGGGCAACAAGCAGAACAACCGCACCGATCGGATCTTCGACAACAAGGAGGGCTACAAGCCCCGCTTCGTCGGCTACGGGTTCGTGATCTACAGCGCGAAGCTCGCGGACGGGACGTACCGGACACTCGACGTTGCGGCGTTCGACGGCGGGAAGCAGATCAAGCCCATCACCCTGTGGGAGGACTTCGGTAGCGTCACCAAGGGCGACGGCAAGATGAACGACTCCTACTTCGCCGGGGTCGCGGCCACCTTCGATCCGGCGCAGATGGGCCTGTTCAGCGATCCCGTGAGCGCGAGCGAGAAGGCGGCGCAGGCGGCGGTCGAAGCCTAGGCGAAGAAGAACCTCGACGCCGGTCTCGACAAGGTCCGTCTGAGCACCTACCTCATCCTGTGGGGCGAGCGTGAGCAGAACCCGCACATGATGATGTCCATCAGACCCGACGGCTTCTCCTACAACAGCGTGATCGGGTGGGGCCCGGTATTCCTGCGCCACGAGTTCCCCGGTCCAGAAGCGCTATGACGGACCGGTCAGATGCGCAACAGAAGACGGCCCCACGTGAGCGCGGGCCGTCTTCTGTCCACGAGTCGGGACGTCGCACCTCAGCTCGAAAGCGGAGTGGACTACTTCAGGCGGTACCAGCGCGCGTCGGGCCCGTGGCCCCAGGCGTCGTTGACGGCGCTTCCATGCTGCCAACCATCGCATGCGGCCCACCCTCGCGCGGGTATCGTGCCGATGATCGGATACTGCGCCCCTGGGCCACTCCTGATATTGACGGTCCAAGGCCCCGCCTGGACATTGAAGCCGACCGCGCGAAAGCCGCTCGTGCCCACGGACCACGAGCCCGGAGCGTTGCCGATGACCACCGCACTCGACACCCAGCGTCGAACGGCCGGCTGGGTCGGCGGGATGGGGACGGCGGCCGCGCGCCGCCCCAGCCGTCGCCGCCGGCCGTCGTTGCCTCCAATGGGACCGCTTTCGATGTCGCGGGCGCCACCAAGGTCCCCGCCGGCACCACCCCCGCATCCTTCGTCAATCAGTACTACCAAGCGATCCTCGACAAGAAGTGGGATGTCGCCTTCAGGATGCAGCCCGCGACCAGCCAGCAGGGCGGCACGGTGGACGGCTTCAAGCAGACGCAGACCGGCTACGGGATGACGACCTTCCAGATCGTCGCGTCCAAGGCCGCGGGCACCGAGTCCACTGTGGAAGTCGAGCAGAACCTCGGCGCCAACGGCACGTGGGCCGTGCTCTGGACCTTCGCGAAGAGCGGCAGCGACTGGGTCGTCAAGAGTCGTGCCGTCTCGATGAAGTAGTGGGTCAGAAGGGGAGTCGCGGAGCCCCCTACCGCCCGATGATCCGCCACCGCACCGGGTGCACGCCGCTGAACCCCAGCACCCGGATGACCCCCGGCCCCAGGTCGAACACTCGGCCCGCCGAATGCGGGCCCCGGTCCTCGACGCTGGCCACGCAGCGCCGCCCGTTGTACTCGATCTCGAGCAGCGTATGGAACGGCAGCGTCTTGTGGGCGACCATCATCGAGTACGGGGTGATCGCGGCCCCGCTGGCGCCGCGGCCCGAGAAGCTCTTCGAGTAGTGCGACGCCACGCCGGTCAGCCAGGCGCCTGTCCCGGAACGCTGCTGCACGGACTTCTTCGCTTGCGCCGCCGCCTGCTTCGCCTTGGCGACGCGGGCCTCGAACTCCCGCAGCGCAGCCGCGCTGGTCGCCAGCGCCTTGCGCGAATCGGCCAGCTCGCGCGCGGTCGCGTCCACGGCCTGCGCCTCTTGGGCCTGCAGCTTCAGCAGCGACTTCGCCGACTTCTCCTCCGCTGCCTGCGCTGCCTGAAGCGCGCGCAGGCCGTCGGCGTCCTGCGCGTCCATGCGCGAGAGCAGCTCCCACAGCGACGTGAACGACTCGAGCGTCTGGGCGCCGAACAGGAGCGAGACGTAGCCGGTGTCGCCCGAGCGGTAAATCGCAACCGCGCGGGACGCGATCCTGACCCGGATGCGCTGCTGCTGGGCGACCACGCGGTCGAGGCTTGCCGACGCGCGGTCGATGCGGGCGGCGATGCCGGCGGCCCGCTTCTGAGCCGAGTCGAATCTCGCGACGGCGCGGTCGACGCGTGTCTGCTGCGCCGCCATCTGGGCGGCTGAAGGCGCGGCGACCGCCGACGCCACAGGCAGTCCCGAGAGACATACCGCGAGGGCCGCGACCAGTGCGATCGACCTTGTTCGCTGATGGGACACGGCGACCAGTGTACCAGCGACGCCAGGATCGACGCTTCGCGGGCATTCGGCCGCGCGCCGGGGCGTGGTGTATGAAGGCCCCTGCCCCGTCCTTGCGAGCATAGCAGTCAGCCGGCTATGAGCGCTGGCACCACCTCCTCGAGTCCGCCGATCTCGATGGTCAGCGCCGGGCGCATCGCCACGGCGAT
>JANYAK010000054.1 GCA_025361335.1 Coriobacteriia bacterium | reverse complement strand
ATCGCCGTGGCGATGCGCCCGGCGCTGACCATCGAGATCGGCGGACTCGAGGAGGTGGTGCCAGCGCTCATAGCCGGCTGACTGCTATGCTCGCAAGGACGGGGCAGGGGCCTTCATACACCACGCCCCGGCGCGCGGCCGGAGAGTTCGGCCAGAAGGGCACGGTCGACATCCTCCCCCGCCGGAGCATCCGCGAGAGCGATGCTCCAGATGGCCTGTCGCGCCGGCAGATCAGGCGGTCCGACGTGAATCACCTTGTCGAACCGGCCCCTGCGCTTCACAGCCGCATCGACCAGGTCGGGGCAGTTTGTCGCGCCGATGATCAACACTCCCTCGTTGGACGAAGACCCGTCCATCTCCGCCAAGAGGGTGTTGACCGTGCTCCTGCGCGCCTCGCTCTGCATCGAGGGTCTAGCGCCCGCCAGCGCGTCGATCTCGTCGAAGAACAGCACGCACGGCTTCTGTGATCGCGCGGACCGGAACGCCGCGGCTATGTTGCGCTCAGACATGCCAAGGAACGGACTAACGATGTCGCTGCTCTGGACGACGAGCAACATTGCGTCCATCTCTCCGGCGGCGGCCTTGGCGATGAGGGTCTTGCCGCATCCCGGGGGTCCGATGAGCAGCAGTCCCCCGCCCGCTTCAACGCCGTAGTTCCGCGCCAACTCTGGATCTTGCTGCGGCAAGATGCCCAGGCGCATGACCGCGCGCTTCACCGACGCCATGCCCCCGACGTCCGCGAACGTCAGCTGCGACTTCGCGGGCTCCACGCTGAAGCTGCCCAGTCCCCAGCCTCCGATGCCGCCCGCGTTGCCACCCGGAGGCGAGTCCTTCCTCGCCTTGTCGAGAACCCGCTTGGCCGCTTCGCGGTCACGTGCGTTGCGCGCGAGTGCCATGGCCTGCTGCGCCTGAAACGCCGCCATCCCGGGATTCGCCAACTTGAGATCGATCCTAGCCAACGCAATCATGGCGCGGGCCTTTGCGTCGCCGCCACCGCGCCCGGTCGCTTCATCGACGCTGATGGACGCCTTGAGAAGCGCTACCGCGCTCGGGTAGTCTCCTGCCGCGCGCGCCACCGCAGCCATGTCCGCGAGCACGCGCCCAAGATCGTCATCCGGAGACGAAGACGCTGCGGCCTGCTGCGCGCCGGTTCCTGTTCGGGCGATGCAGGACTCGCACCGGGGCGATTCGGGGTCGGCTTTCGCTGCTTCATAGCACTACCTCCACTCGGCGTGGGCACGACGTGTGGGCAGTGGCATGGCGCTCTCTCATTGAAGCAGGCCGCGGCTGCCGCATCCTTGCAGGCACACCGTAGCGAGCGGGTCTGACATCGGCGCTTGCGCCGCGCTTCCTTCAGCGCACGGAATGCTCGCGCGCCGCTCGCACTACTGCGCGAGTGCGACCAGGGCGGAACCGTACTTGCTCATGAGCCGCCGTCGACACGTGCGCCTGCACGAACGGCGTCACATCCGCGCGGAATGCCGGTCCAGCGACGTGGCACACGAATTGCGGACATCAAGCATGCTACTGACTCTGCCGAAGATATAGACACACACCGTGGCGTGTGTATGGCCATCATTCGTGACACTGCGGAGGCGTTGTGGTATGAAGCATCAAGGTGGGAAACGAAAGGGGGGCCTCATGGGCCGGAGTACCGCCAGCACCATCGATGGAGCGCTCGTCGATATCCTTGCGACGTCACCCGTCAGCGTCGAGGCCATCAGGCTCGGCATGGGCATGACGATCGAGGAGTTCGCACAATCCGTGAACTGCAGCGTTCGCACGGTTTCTCGCTGGCAGACTGCGGACGGTGGCGCTGGCGCGTCGCGCGGGCCGAACGGTCGCGAGATTCGCCGACTCGCCCAGCTACAGTTCCTTCTTGAGGATGTGCTCGGTCGTGAGTACGCGGCCGAGTGGCTGAGATCGCCAAACCGCGGCTTCAGGGGGAAGGCGCCGATCGACCTCATCTTGGAGGGTCAGACCGACGTTCTGGTCGCCGCGCTCGAGCGACTTGCCGATGGCGGACCTGCGTAGGAGATCCGTGCTCCGGGGGGAGAGCGGTGCTCGACGGGCTTAGGCGGATAGAGGCGATCTACTTTCGCTGCACCAGCAGGAAGCGTGAGCCTCTGAGTACCGGAGGTGCGCTGCTCAACTGCGGGCGCTACAACGTCGTCGGATGCGCCGCTCTGTACCTGGCGAGTTCACCCACCCTCGCGGTTTGCGAACACCTGCAACTGGCCGAGACGTTCGAGGCGAAGCGCTTCCCGCCGCGTCTGCTCGTATCGGTCGACGTGGATCTGGGCCGCGTCTTGGATCTCACCGACGATGCTACGTTGCTGCGCCTCGGGGTGACCCGAGAAGGTCTCCTCGGGCCCTACTCCAACAACCCCGAGGCTCCCAGCATCACGCAGACCATCGCCATGAGGGCGCGCAAGAACGGCATCGAGGCCATCCTCGCGCCATCCGCGCTGGTTCCCACTGAGCACAACCTGGTCGTGTTTCGCGACAACGTCGCTTCGCCCGTCGCGGTGCGCGTCGTGGGCTTCGATGACCACGTCGACCAAGCCCACGTACCGGCGTAACAGGCAAGAACGCCGGCCCCAGATGGGACCGGCGTTCTGATCTTCTTTGGTAGCGGGGACCGGATTTGAACCGATGACCTTCGGGTTATGAGCCCGACGAGCTACCAGACTGCTCCACCCCGCAATGTTCGATTTCGCTGCTTGCGCAGCCTAGAGATGATACCACCCTTGCCAACGAATGCAACATTCCATAGAAACCTCAGGTCAGACGCCAAATCTCAGGTCGATTGTCCAGCGATAGTCGACTCGGTGGATGGGGCACGAGTGCCATTTCTGGGCTTGCGGGTGTTAGACAGACAACACAACACGCCAACTTGTCTACCTGCGGTTTTGCCTCTTGGTGCCTGTTGGTGATGCGTGGCTGTTAGACAATCTGTTAGACAGTTGGCTTGGTTTGACCAGAGCCACCAATACCCCCGTCCTCAACTAACCGAAGTCGTGGCTGACCCACCCCGAACAGCCGCCGCGTCACGTCATCGGGGAACCCATCTATCGGTACGGGGGCCTCTCGGTCCTCGCCCCCGCCCTTCGGGTTCACTGAACGCCGCCTACGGCGCGGTCGTCGCCGCTGCGCCACTGGATGCCGGGCCCTTCTTCGGCTTGACGGCGCCCGGCAGCTCGCTGCCGATCATCGCGCGATACGATTCCTGCAGCAGAGTCACCACATAGAACGGGTTATGGATGCCGTTCGACTTGTCGTGGTCCACCAACTCCCAGTTGTAGGCTCCCTGGTACGCACTTGTCGGCACGACAGTCACTGTGGTGCCCTTGCTCGTAAAGACGATCTCGCCTTGCAATGCGACGAACGCGTCGGTGTTCGCTGTCTTGTTGACGGCACCTGCCACGGCGCTCATGAGGCCGTCAACCTCTGTCACGAACGGCTCGATCTTGCCATTGCCATCGTAGTCACCCACTGCGCCGAACGCCTTGATAGAAGTGAAGTCCTGGTGACAACCCTTGCACTTGACGGTCGTCGGCTTGAACATGTGGCCCTCTGCGCCACTCGAGAAGTGACACGCGACGCAGGTGTCCGGAATCGTACTGTGCCGCTCCGCGCTCATGAGCGACAGGCTCTGCGTCATCCCGCCGGTGCCCATGAGCACGTCGGCCATGGGCCCATAGTGCGGGTAGGCGTGTGTCGCGTCGTTGATGTCGGGCTTCCCGAACTGATTGTGGCAACCCATGCACACGGCACCCTTGCCGCCGGTCACCGGGGTCTTCGAAGTCGGTATGGTGACCATCCCCGACTTCTGCAGAGCGGCGCCCTTCCCTGTGTGGCAGGCGAGGCAGTCTGTGGCAACGACCCACGGACCGAAAGGCGTGCGACCTTTGATCTGCTTGGGGTCCGACACGTCTTGGGCGAACGCCCGGCCGTCGTGGCATCCCGCGCACGGCGCCTCGCCGGCGGCGAACACCACCGGCACGGAGTGCGTGGACTCAGACCAAGCCTGGACTATGGGATTCGGGTCGAACGCAACTGCCGCGGCTTTGCCACTCTCTACGGCGCCCGACGTCGATGCCGACTGACAGCCCGCAAGGGCCGTCAGTACCAACGCACCTGCGAGCCCTACCAGAATCCATCGCTTCGCGTGCATGACAAGCACCTCCAAGTACGTTCGGTATCTTGGGCGTTCCTACCCATCCCAGCCGATGGACGCCACCGTGAGCCGGCTACCCACACGGTCTCCGCCCCGATCACCGTCGGGCTCGCGGTTGATACCAGGTCCCTACTCGCCCTTCGCGGCGTCCGCGCTCCCCTCCGCCTTCGGCACGATCACGCCCACGGCTCCGGGCACGACGGACACCTCCACCGGCGTGGAGCCGGCATCCTCGCCGTCAGAGAGCACCGCCTGAACGGGGTTCGACTCGATGCGGATCTCCTTGCCCCGCCAATGGCTCAGGACGCGCGGCTGCTGCCCCTTCGCCGCGTCGACGGCGCTGCCGAGCAGGGCCGGCAGATCGCCGCCCTGCATCACGACCACGTCGAGTACGCCATCCGAGACATCGACATCGTCGGCGATGCGCACGCCGGACACGCCGGTGCTGGCCGAGTTGGCGACCAGGGCGGCCATCCCCTCACACTCGAAGGCGCGCCCATCGACCGTGATCGAGTAGACGGCCATCGGGGGAGACGCGAGCGACTGCACGGCGCTCAGCGCATAGGCGAGCCAGCCGTAGCGGTCCTTCATCTCCCCGGTGGTGTCGCCCACCATCTTCGCCTCGAAGCCCATGGTCATGCGCAAGGCGAACCACCGCTCACCCGACCGTCCCAGGTCGACTCGCCTGATCGTCGAGCAGTCACCGATGGCGAGGGCGGCGGCGTCCGCAAGCTTCGGAGGTATCCCCAGGTCATCGGCCAGCGCGTTGCCGGTCCCGCCGGGCAGCACCAGGACGGGAGGGCCGCCCTCGGCAACGCCGGCGAGCACTTCGGAGACGGTCCCATCGCCGCCGTAGGCCCCGATGATGTCGAAGCCCTGATCGGCGGCCTCGCGCGCGGCCGCCATCCCGTCACCGAGCTCGTGCGTGATGGCGACATCCCAGTCGATCCCCGCTGGGCGGAACACGTCCTCAAGCACACTCAGCACCGGCTCGGACTTGCCTGCCGCGGGGTTGATGACCACTTTCACACGCATAGCGTCAGCCCTTCTGGTCGTCGGGATGCTTGAGCAGCCAGTCCTTCTCGAAGGCCCGGATGCGGCTCTCGATGTAGCTGGCGTGCGGGTCCGCGACCGGCCGGTGGGCGACGATGGTGGCCATGGCGTTGTCGGCGGTCATCCCCATCGCGATCAGGATGCACGCGACCATGGCGACACTGCGGTGGCGCCCCGCTCGGCAGTACACAAGAACCCTCCCGCCGGTCTTCAGTACTGGGACCGCGGCGCTCACCCCCGCCTGAAGAGCCGCGAGCGGGATCGGCAGCAGTGGGAAGTCGAACACGGGCAACCGCACCAGCCGGAACGGCGGCCTCGTCAGCTCCGGCGGCGGCGAGAGGCCGATCATGCTCAGCACGAGATCGACCTTCAGGCCGCGGATGTCGCCCACATGACGGACACGAGGCCGCGAGGCGATGAACAACTGCTCCGTGATCGCGGACGCGTCGTAGTGGGGCGGCAGGGTCGGGGTGGTCTCCATACATGGGTGGTTACCCCACTTCGCCGCCAAGTCGCACGGGGCGGGCGTCCGCCTCCGGTCATCTCCCGGTAAGGCCCCGCCGCTATGCTCGCCGGCATCTGCCCGTGCCGCCCAGCGAAAGCCGCGCCCGTGCCCGAGTTCTTCGGCCCGCCCACCGACCCCACCCTCGCCGAGGCTTGGGCGCTGTGGCTCGCGTATCGCCAGGCGGGCACACGCCCGATGCGCGCCTCCACGCTGGCCGACTACGAGTCCATCTACCGGGCGCACATCGAAGCGGCGCTCGGCGGGGTCCCGCTGGCCCGCCTCGACGGACCGACAATCGCTCGCTTCACTGTGGCGCTGCACGCGGCCGGGGTACGTCCCAAGCGCGCCGGCAACGTCCTCGTCCCGCTCCGGGCCTGCCTCCGCTGGCATCACCGCCTCGGAGCCCTGGAGCGCGGCCCGTCCAAGTGGTTCGACGCCTCGGCCCCTGCGGCCGACGAACGCCGCATCCTCTCGATCGCGCAGGTCGAGGCGCTGGTCGCGGCGACGCCGGAGACATACCGGGCGTTCGTCATGACGGCCGCGTACACCGGCATGAGGATGGGGGAGTTGCGCGCGCTCACCTGGACCGACATCGACCTCGAGGCGCGCACGGCTGCCGTGACCAAGACCTACTACCGCGAGATGCTCCAGCGCTCGACAAAGACCGGGCACGACAGGGTCGTCCCGCTGCCGACACATGTCGCCGCGGGCCTGCGCGAGTGGCGCCGCCTCTGCCCGCCGTCGCCCGCGGGGCTCGCCTTCCCGCGAGCGACCGGCCGACCCATCGACCCGGACGACTGCCGGCGCCGCGTGTTCCGGCCTGCGGCCGCCCGCGCGGGCCTACCGCCCGGCCTGCGCTTCCACGACCTGCGCCACACGTCGGCCTCGCTCTACCTCCAGCACGGCGCCACCGTGCGCGAGGTCATGGAGATCCACGGCTGGCGCCAGATGCAGACCGCCCTGCGCTACCTGCACACCATCGAGTCGCTCAACACCGCCGCGGACCGGCTCTCCGCCGCGAGGGAGGGATGCGCCAAGGCGCGGGCGCCCTCGGCGCGCATGTGACTACGCCGTATCACCGACCTATGCTACGCTGTAGCAACCGCACGAACCCCGAGAAAGTGGTTCCGCCATGATCAAGAAGCTCGTCCGCCACGGCAACAGCCGCGCGCTCGTCATCGACAAACCGATCCTCGAACTCCTCAACATCACCGACGAGACGGAGATCGAGATCATCACGGACGGCACGTCGCTGACGATGCGACCGGTCCGCTCCGACGCCGACCGCCGCCGCGCGTTCGAAGTCGCCGCCGAGGATGCGGTCTCGCGCTACGGTGACGTGTTCAAGAAGCTGGCGGAGTGAGCGCGATGCTCGATCCCTCGTTCCTGACGGTCGAGGACGCGCTCGACCTCTTGGAGGTGCAACTTCGACTCTTCGGTGGTCTGCCGGGGCTGCGCGACCGCGGGCTCTTGGAATCCGCGCTGGCGATGCCACAAGCGACCTTCGGCGGTGAGTATCTCCATCAGGATCTGTTCGAGATGGCAGCCGCGTACCTCTACCACCTCGTTCTCGATCACCCGTTCGCGGACGGGAACAAGCGTGTCGGTCTCCACGCGGCGTACGTGTTCCTCCGTCTGAACGGCTGGGACGTCGTCATCGACCCGGACTCGCTCTACGAGCTGGTCATCGGTGTCGCCGAGGGCCGCATAGGCAAGCCGGCGATCGCCGACGCGCTCCGCGCCACCGCCGTCCGCCTGCCGTAGCGCCCCTGCCGTAGCGGGCCCCTTACTTCGCCACCACGGTGACCGTGAACGTCTTCGCCGGCGCCACGCTCTCCCACGACCGCGCATACGTGATTGTGATCTCACCCCGGCCGGCCGCGACGACATCGTACGTCAGGATCCTGCGGCCCGCGGCGCCCACGAGACCCTGGTCTTCGGGCGACACGTACGTGTCCGACTTCTTCTTGAGAGCCGCGGGGATCGGCTCGCGCACGTTCCATGTGAAGCCCGTCGAGGGATTCTCCTCCAGATCGATGACCAGCGTCCCGCCCACGGCCAGCTCGACCGTACGACCACTGTCCGCGTCCGACAGCCTCGCGGAACCCGCCGCCATCTTGCCCGAAGAACCGGGTTTCGGAGCCGGCGCCGGTACTGGCGTCGTGCGTGCGCCGGTCCCGCCACCGCATCCGGTGAGCGTTGCGATCAGGACGAAAGCCATCGCGAAGGTAAGAATCCGCGCGTTGTTGCGCATGGCCATACCCCCCCACAGTCGGTCGGCTGATGTTCCCTCACCGATCTTGGACGCCGGACGCCCCTCATCGGTTCACGCCCGCGTCGGTCCGCGCCCTCGCGAGGACCCCGTTCGCGCCTCCGCGCCCGACGCCGACGCCCCGGCGGCGCCCACCCAGGATACCCTGCGACGCCGAAGAAGCCCCGGCGCCCGTGAAGGGCGGCCGGGGCTTCCAGCGCGAGGGAGGGGCTCGCGGGGGCCTACTGGTAGCGCACGCGCCTACTGGTAGCGCAGGGCCTCGATCGGATCGAGCCTCGCTGCGCGGCGCGCGGGGTAGTAGCCGAACACGATGCCGATGGCGGCGCACACGCCGAACGCGAGCAGCACGGCCTGCACGCTGACCTCCGTGGTCAGCAGTCCTGTCGCGGTGACGATCGCCGACGTGCCCCAGCCGATCGCGATGCCGAAGAGGCCTCCCAACACGGTCAGGGTCACCGCCTCCGTCAGGAACTGCGACGTGATGTCGCCCGGCCGCGCGCCGATGGCTTTTCGAAGGCCGATCTCGCGCGTCCGCTCGGTCACGGTCGTCAGCATCATGTTCATGATGCCGATGCCGCCCACCACCAGCGAGATGCCGGCGATCGATGCCAGCAGGATCGTGAAGGTGCCGGTGATCGTCGACGCGGTGCTGAGGATGTCGGACTGCGACAGCACCCGGAAGTCGGGCGAGGCCGGGTCCTTCACGTTGCGCGACACGACGAGGGCGCTGGTGATCGCGGCCTGCAGGGTGCTCATGACGTCGGTGCTCGCAGCCTGGATGCTGATGCTCGACACGTCCTCGTTGCCCGTCAGGAAGCGCTGCAGCGTGGTGAGCGGGATGTAGACGACCTCGTCGGCGCTCCCGAACCCGCTGCCGCCCTTGCTCTTCGTCACGCCGATGATGGTGAACTCCAAGCCGTTGATGCGGACCCGCTGGCCCAATGGGTCGGTGCCCTCGCTGAACAGGTCGGTGACGACGGTCGGGCCGATCACGACGACTTTCGAGCTGGCATTGACGTTCTGCTGAGTGAAGAACGATCCGGACGAGGTCTCGATCGATCGGATGGCCGGGTAGTCGGCGGTCACGCCCGTGATCTGCAGAGTCGTGCTCACGCCCGGGGTCGCCACGGTGTAGCGGCCCGACGCGTCGGGGGCGATCGCCTGAACCCCCGGCAGGTTCTTGATGGCGTTGACGTCCTTCTGCGTGAGTGTGGGCCGCGTTCCGGTCCCGCCGCCTCCGCCGCCCGGATTGAAGCCGCCGCCTCCCGGCGAGACGATGAGCAGGTTGGATCCCGCCGACTCGATCGACGACGTGATCGCCGCCTGCGAGCCCTGCCCGATGGACACCATGAGGATGACCGAGGCGATCCCCACGACGATGCCCAGGATGGTCAGCACGGAGCGCACCTTGTTCGTGGTGAGCGCGAGGAACGTCTCGTGCGCGAGGTCGTAGAGACTCATGCCGCACCGCCTTGCGCGCCCGCGTCGTCGACGATGACGCCGTCGCGGACGTGCACCACCCGCTCCGCATGCTTGGCGACGTCGTTCTCGTGCGTGATGAGCACGATGGTCCGGCCCTGTTCGTGAAGCGTGCAGAACGTGTCCAGGATGATCTCGCCGGTGTGCGTGTCGAGGTTGCCCGTCGGCTCGTCGGCGAGCACGATCGCCGGGTCGTTGACCAGCGCCCGGGCGATGGCGACACGCTGCATCTGGCCGCCGGACAGCTCGTTGCTCTTGTGGTACCACGCGCTCTCGTCCAGCCCGACGGCGGTCAGGGCCTTGGCCGCCCGCTCCTCGCGCTCCCTCACCGGGACCTTGGTGTAGATCATCGGAAGCACGACGTTGCGCATGACCGTCGAGCGCGGCAGGAGGTTGAACGACTGGAACACGAAGCCGATCCGGCTGGCGCGGATCTCGGCGAGCTGCTCGTCGTCGAGCGAGCTCACGTCCACCCCGTCCAGCGTGTAGGTGCCATACGTGGGCTTGTCCAGGCACCCGAGGATGTTCATCAGCGTCGACTTGCCCGACCCCGACGGACCCATGATCGCGACGAACTCGCCCGGCTCGATCGACATGGAGACCCCGCCGAGCGCGGGCGGTTCGTCGCCGGCGGCCCGGTAGATCTTGACCAGGTCGCGGACCTCGAGGATAGCCGTAGCCGTCACCTGCCGCCTCCGAGGATGGCTCCCACGCCGCCTCCGCCGAAGCCGCCGCGGTTCCCGCCGCCGCCGTTGGTGCCGGTCGTCGTAGCCGTGGCGGCAGGCGTCGTCACGATGGTCTGGCCAGCCGTGAGCCCCGTCAGGATCTCGGTGTCCGTTCCGACGACGAGCCCGGTCGTCACGTCGACCTGGCTCGCCTGCTGGTTGTTCACCACGAGCACGAACTTCTTGCCGGTGGAGGAATCGGTGCGGACGGCCGAGGTCGGCACGACGAGCACATCGGCCTTGGTCTGAACGGTGATGTCGACCGTGCAGCTCATGTTCGGCCGCAGACGCGCGTCGATCTTGTCGAGCGTGACGTCGACGTCGTAGGTGATGACACCCTGTGTGTTGGTCCCGGTGGGCGCGATGGCCGACACCGTGCCGGACGCGTCGTCGTCGGGCAGCGCGTCGAACGACACCGACGCCCTCTGGCCCAGCTTGACGTTGACCATGTCCACCTCGTTGACCTGCACGCGTGCGCGCAGGGTGGCGAGGTCCGAGATCTCGACCGCGCCGGTGCCCGACGAGTTCGAGCCCGCGGCCGAGGTGCCCGACGAGCCGCCACCGCTGAGCGACTGGCCGTTCTGCGCGCTCAGCACGGTGATGAGCCCGCCCACCGGGGCGGTCACGGTGCGCTTGGCGGCTGTGTCCTCCGCCTGGTTCAATGACGCAGCCGCGGCGGTGCGGTTGAGCTTGGCCGTGGTGACGCCCATCGAGGCGACGTCCACCTGCTCACTTGCCACCTTGACAGCCTTCGCGTCCGCCACGGGGGCGGGCGCCGTGCCTATGCTGCTGGGATGCTGGAGGTTGTTGAGGGTGTTGCGCGCCTGCAGGAGGCTGACCTCGGCCTGCTCCACCTGCTGCTTGGACTGCTGGTAGCTGGCCCTGGCGCGCGTGACGGCGGTTCCGAGGTCGTCGTTCACGATGGTGAACAGCATCTGGCCCGGCGTGACCGTGTCACCCAGCTTCACGGAGAGGTTCTCCACCGTTCCGGTGATCCCGGGCTGCACCTCGGTCACACCCGCGACCGCGACGCTGCCGCTTCCGCTGACCGTCGCGGTCAACGGGATGCGCGCGACCGTGCCGGTCGTGTAGGTCACCGCGGTCGAGGTGCCCGACGACAACCTCGACACGACGATCGCGGCCACGACGACCAGGACGGCCGCGAGCACGACCCACCAGATCCAACGGCCACGATTCTTGGGAACGCCCGCGCCACTCATCTATCCATCATCCGATCGGTCATCTCTCTTCCGGTCCTCCCTCGAAGGGTCGCATCCGTGCGGCGCAGCGTCTTGTCTCACGCAGCACGCGATGCGCCGACCGACACAGTCGGACGGCGCACCGCGTGCGTTGGATCTACTGTCCTGTGCTGGGGCCGGGACCGACGCCGGGACCGCCGGTGCCGCCCTGCTGCCGGAACTGTCCCGGCGTGAAGTTGGCGCCGCCGAAGTTGCCGCGGCCGAAGCCGAACATCCTGGGCAGGACCGAGAAGGCTCCGACCACGATCACCAGGACGAGCGTCACGATAACGGCCGCCCACAGCGCCTTGACCTGCTTCTTGAGGCTGGCGACATCGCCGGCCGGGCCGGACTCCTGGGCGGCCATGATCCTGCGCGCCTCAGCCACCGGGTCCACCGGTGCGTTCGTGGTGCCGTCACTCATCTGTCACGACCCGCCTTTCGCTCGAGCTCGATCGGTACTAAGTCCGCATCGGGCGCAGTGTGCGCCCGCGTTCCTCAGTACGATGGGGTGGCGCTCTGCGGCGTCACCGTCGCGGTGGTGGATCCTGTGCCGCCACGGAACCCGCGGCCCCGCGGGTACCCGTTACCCGGAACGCGCTGCTGCATCCGCGGCGTGCCGGGACCACGGCGATCGAAGTCGCGGCCCTCCCCGTTGCCGAACGATCGGTTCGGGCAGCCGCGTCCGAACTCACGGTCGCCGCCGCCATCGCGGCCCATGAACCGCTGCTGCATGCCCGGCGTGAAACGACCGCCGCCCACGAAGTGGCGCGCCAGCCCGAAGGCCACCCGGGCGCCGATGGACAGCACGAGCAGGCCGGCGATGACGACCACCACGGGCAGAACCCAGCCGTGTGGGCGGAGTGGCGTCGCCACCACGGGGCAGGGGACGGGCGGGACGGACGGCTCGAGGACCGCGGGTGCGGCCCCGGGGACGGGCGCGGCGGGCGGCTCGGGCGCGGCGGCCTCTACCGCGGGCGCGGGTGTGTTCTCGGGAACGGGCGGGGTCTGCTCCGGACCGATGTCGGCGTCCTTGCTCATGACTTGTGCACCTCACTGATCTTGTATGGGACTCGGGCGGTTCCCCCGAAAGCCGGGGATCCACGATCACACACTACTCGCGCTCGCGGGGTGCGGAGTCGCCTCAGGGGAGTGATTACCGCGTACACCCGTGGGCGTACGGCGTCAGGCGCGCACACGACGCGCCCGCATCAGACGCCCCGTGGGCTGACCAGCCCCGACTCGTACGCCGCCACGACCAGCTGAGCCCGGTCGCGTGCACCGAGCTTCATCATCACGCGGCTGACATGGGTCTTGGCCGTCGCCGGAGAGATGAACAGTTCCGTCGCGATCTCGCTGTTGGTCAGCCCCTGGCCGACCAGGCCCAGCACCTCGCGCTCGCGATCCGTCAGCGACGTGAGGGCCTCGGGCGGCGTGCGATGCGGGTCGGGCTGGCGGGCGAACTCCTGGATGAGCCTGCGGGTCACCGATGGGGCGAGCAGCGCCTCGCCACCCGCGACCACATGGATCGCAGCGAACAGGTCCTCGGGGTCGGTGTCCTTGAGCAGGAACCCGCTCGCTCCCGCACGCAGGCCCGCGAACACGTACTCGTCCAGGTCGAAGGTCGTCAGGATGATGACCCGGACGTCGGAGACCCCGCCGGGACCGCAGATGGCCCGAGTCGCCTCGAGGCCGTCGACGCCCGGCATGCGGATGTCCATGAGCACGACGTCGGGCTTGAGCTCGCGTGTTCTGCGCACAGCCTCGGCGCCGTCGGCGGCCTCGCCCACGACCTCGAGATCGTCCGCGGAATCGATCAGCACGCGGAAGCCTCCACGGACGAGCGCCTGGTCGTCGGCGATGAGCACGCGGATCATGCCGGCCTCCCCGCGACGGGCAGCCGCGCTACCACGTGCCAGCCGCCGCCGGCCGCGGGCCCGGCCTCGAACGTGCCACCCAGCGCGGTCGCGCGCTCGCGCATGCCCGCGATGCCGTGGCCCTCGGTCCCCCGGGCGCCCGAGGTACCGTCATCGGCCACTTCGACGGAGAGGACATCCCCGTCGCGCGCGATCCTCACGTCCACGGTCGGGCGACCGGCGTGGCGCAGGACGTTGGTGAGCGCCTCCTGCACGATCCGGTATGCGGACAAGTCCACGAGTGATCCGACGTCCGAGAAGTCGCCGCTCGTGACGAGTCTCACATGGAGGCCCGCCTCCTCGAGCGGTCGGATCAGATCCCCGACCCGAGCGAGCCCGGCCGATGGCGCCAGAGGCGCGGTCTCGTCGTCGCTGCCGCGCAGCACGCCGAGCATGGCTCGCAGCTCCTGCAGGGCGTCCCGGCTCGTCGCGCGGATCGCCACGAGGGCCCGGCGCGCCTCTTCGGGGTTCGTATCCAGGACGTGAGCCGCGGCCCCCGACTGGACCGCGATGACCGACAGGCTGTGAGCAGTGACGTCGTGCAGCTCGCGGGCGATGTTGAGCCGCTCCTCGTCGATGCGCCGGCGGGTCTCCTCCTCGCGGTCGCGCTCTGCTTCTTCGGCCCGCCGTTCCACCTCGGCCACGTAGGCGCGTCTGTTGCGCGTGGCGTCGCCGAGCAGGGCGGCGGCCATCAAGACCGCGAGGCTGCGCACAACGTCGGCCCAGAACATCTCGGAGGTCGGCGCGGGCAGAGATGACGCGAGGACCATGACGGCGCCCGCGGCCGTCCACAGCAGCAGTCTGCGCCGGGACACGAGGGTGCCGAGCGTGTACAGCGCGATCAGCACACCCACGATCGTCAGCGCCGGCGGGTTCGACGTCCAGTCGTACAGGGCCGCGGCGACGGCGACCACGACGAACACCGGCGCCGGATGACGCCTGCGCACGGCGAGCGGCAGGAACACGGCGGCGATGAGCAGGTAGGTCAGGGGAGTGGGAGCGACACGCATGAAGTGTCCCGGGCCGCGCGGGACGGGGATCGGCAGGCCGCGCCCCAGGATGGGCATGCGCAGGGACACCTGCGCCCAGGAGAACACCGCGAGGCCAATCGCCATGAGGCCGTCGGCCAGCGACTGGTACCGAGCAAGGGGCCGCGCGTTGGTGTGGGAGGTCTCCATGGGGTTGATGGTAGACGCTTCTCGGCGCTCGCGCCTCGCGCGAAGGGCGTAGGCGCGCCGTACCACCTGCGGCGTACATCCCATGCCGTTCGTCGGAACGGCACGGTCTTCGCTTGTCTCACATGACATGCTCGACGTGGTTGGATGAGGGTAAGTAAGGGCGATTAGGGTCCCTGTGGGGCGTAATGCTATCGGGCGAACGCGCCGATAGAGAGAAGGCAGAGGACGAGATGCGCTATTTCGTTCGCCTCCGCTCGTCATGGGTACTGATCGAAGATCGCAGCCAGTTCGGCCGACAGAGGCCGATGCGAAGACGGGATCTGCTCCATATGCGGCTTGGCTCCAGGACAGCGAACAGCATCTGCGCGGTGGTGATGGCCGTCACCATGTGCGGAATCTCCCCCGCTTTCGCGGCGCCCGGCGACGCGACCCGCACAGTCACACCCGCACCGGCCCCTTCGGCCATCGCCGTTCCGGTCGACCCGTCGACGCTGGCGTTCCGCGCCGCGCTCGAGGAGCGTCAGGCCCGCCTCAACGAGTTCCGCTCTCAACTGGACGCGTTGGACCGAGAACTGGGCATCGCCGTCGAGGCCAGCAACGCCGCTTCGGAACAGCTCAAGAGCATCCAGGAGCGCCTCGACGCCACACATGAGGATCTAGGCGCCGCCACCTCGGCGCTGGATGCCCAGCAGCAGCTCCTCGAGACGCGCGTCGGCGCCATGTACCGCAGCGGCGAGCTGTCGGCGGCCGAGATCCTGTTGGCCGCCAAGTCCATACCGGACTTCTTCGAGCGCGTCGACTTCATCCGGACCATCTCGTCGGCGGACGCCGACCTCGCCGGCCAGCTGAGCGCCCAGCGCGACCAGATAGCCGACGAAGAACTCAACCTCAAGGCGGCCGAGGGCCAGGCCCGCTCGCTGGAGTTCGATCTCAAGTCCCGCAAGGTCGAGATCGAGCTGCGGATCGCCGAGCGCCAGTCGATGCTCGCAGCCGCCCAAGCTGATCTGGCCGGCCTCCTGGATTCGGAGGCGGCTCGCCGTTCGGGCGAGGAGCTCACGCTGTGGCGGGAGATCGTCGCCGGAGCGGGCAAGGCGGGCGTCACCGTGACGCCATACAGCCCGGTCGAGACCATCCTTTCGTACCACGGTATCCCCTACGTCTGGGGCGGAGACTCCCCCTCCGGCTTCGACTGCTCCGGGTTGACCATGTACGTGATGCGTCAGCACGGCGTGGCGCTTCCCCACCACGCCGCCAGCCAGTACCTGCTGGGCGAGCGGGTCGCCACCGGCGACCTGCACCCCGGCGACCTGGTCTTCTTCGGATCGCCCGTCTACCATGTGGGCATGTACATCGGCGGCGGCTACTTCGTGCAGGCTCCTCGCACGGGTGACTACGTCAAGGTCAGCAAGCTGGCCGACCGGCACGACTTCGTGGGCGCGCGCCGCTACGCGTGGCGCATCCGCCCGGGCACGCCGATGGGTGTCTCGGGCGTGTCGGTGCCGTCGAACCTGCGGGTCGCCCGCTAGCACGTCTTCGGCACGACGGCCCGACGGGCCTTACAGGAAACACCCGCAAAGCGCCCGGCAGATGTCGGGCGCTTCACATTCGAGGGGGAGGAGCGCCGCATGAGGGGATTCTCGGCGTCCTGTCTGGACGCGGCCTCGTCGGCAGGCGCCGACTACGCCGATGTCCGGGTGACGGACACCCGCACGCAGGACATCTCCGTCCGCAACGGCATCGTGGAAGGGGTCGAGTCCTCGACGTCGTTCGGTTTCGGCGTGCGTGTGCTCGCGGATGGTGCATGGGGCTTCGCCGCCGCTTCGGACGTCACCCCCGACGCGGCCGCGCGAGTGGCGCGGCAGGCGGTCGCCATAGCGAAAGCGTCGGCCACGGTGGGGTCGCACCGGGTGGAGCTGGCCGACGTCGCCCCGTTCGACGACACCTGGTCGGGCACGTGCGCCATCGACCCCTTCCAAGTCGGCCTCGACGACAAGCTCGCGGTCCTGCTGGCCGCCGACGCCGCCATGAGGGCCGTGTCCGGGGTGGCGCTCACGCAGAGCGAGATGGGCTTCGTGACCGTGTTCAAGGTGTTCGCCTCCACCGTCGGCTCCTACATCGAACAGCGCTGGAGCGAGTCGAGCGCCGGCATCACCGCGATGGCCGTCGACGGCGGCGAGGTCCTGCCGCGGTCCTATCCCAACAGCCACGGCGGCGGCTGCTTCCAAGGCGGGTTCGAGACGATCCTCGCGCTCGACCTCCCGGGCCACGCAACGCGCGTCGCCACCGAGGCCGCGGCCCTGGTAAGCGCGATCGAATGCCCGTCGAAGCAGACGACGCTCATAATCGACGGCAGCCAGGTCGCGCTCCAGGTCCACGAGTCGGTCGGCCACCCCACCGAGCTGGACCGGGTGCTGGGCGACGAGGCCGCCTTCGCGGGCACGTCGTTCCTCGGACTCGACGACATCGGCTCCCTGCGGTACGGCTCCGACATCGTGAGCGTCACCGCGGACGCCACCATCCCGGGGTCGCTCGGCTCGTTCGGCTACGACGACGAAGGAGTCCCCGCGACGCGCGACCATCTGGTCCGCGACGGGATCCTGGCGGGATTCCTCGGCTCGCGGGAGTCGGCACCGGCCATCAGCCGCGTCTCGAACGGCTGCATGCGTGCGGACGGCTGGAACCGGACGCCGCTGATCCGTATGACCACCGTGTCGCTGGAGCCCGGGGACGCCGGAAGTCTGGCCGACCTCATCGCCGACACCGACGACGGGCTCTACATCGAGACGAACAACTCGTGGTCCATCGACGACAAGAGGCTCAACTTCCAGTTCGGCTGCGAGATCGGCTGGGAGATCAAGGACGGCCAGCTGGCCCGGATGGTGAAGCGGCCCAACTACACGGGGATCACGCCCGCATTCTGGGGATCGTGCGACGCGATCTGCTCGCGCGAAGCCTGGCAGGTGTGGGGACTGGACAACTGCGGGAAGGGCGAGCCGATGCAGGTCGCCCACGTGGCGCACGGCGCCGCGCCGGCCCGGTTCCGCGACGTGACGGTGGGGGTGGGACGATGACGCTCCAGAATGCGGACGCCCGGGCGCTCGCCGGCCGCACGGTGCAGATGGCGATCTCGGCGGGAGCGTCCGAGGCCGAGACCCTCGTGATGTCGTCGTCATCCGCGCTGACCCGGTTCGCGAACAACCGCATCCATCAGAACGTCGCGTCCGAGGATTCCGGCGTCTCGGTGCGCGCGGTCATCGGGAAGCGCGTCGGCGTGGCGTCGACCAACCGGGAGGACGACGCATCCCTGTTCGCGTGCTGCGAAGCCGCGGTCGAGGCCGCGCGACTCGCTCCCGAGGACGCCGCCTTTCCGGGCCTGCCCCAGCCGCGTCCGCTGTCCCTCGAGGACCGCGCCTGCGCGACGACCCGGACATTCGGCGCCGGAGAGCGCGCGGCCGCCGTCGGCACGATCGTCGAGCACTGCGCGTCTCGCGGCCTGACGGCCGCGGGGCAGGTATCCGTCTCGGATACCGTGATCGCCGTGGCCAACTCGCTGGGGGTCGATGCCGGGATGCCGGGGACCACGTGCCGGGCCACCGTCCTGGCGATGGGGCCGGACGAGGGCAGCGGCTGGGCGTCGTTCGCCGGCCGCGACACCTCGCTGCTCGACGCCGGGTCGCTGGGGGAGCAGGCCTCCTCTCTCGCCTTGCGCTCCGCCTCGCCGCGCGACCTCGATCCCGGCGAGTACACGGTGGTGCTCGCTCCCGACGCGGTGGCCGAGCTGGTGCAGTTCCTCGGGTGGTATGGCGGGTCGGCGAAGGCGGTCGCTGAAGGCCGCTCCTTCATGACGGGTCACCTCGGCGAGCGGATGATGTCGCAGTCCGTGTCGATCGTGGACGACGCGCTCGCGCCCCATGCCCTCGGGCTGACGTTCGACTTCGAGGGCATGCCCAAGTCCAGGGTCGCCCTTGTCGAGGGCGGTGTCGTCGGCGAGCCGGTCACCGATTCGTACTGGGCCGCAAGGACGGGCCGGCGCGACACCGGGCACGCGCTGCCGGCGCCGAACTCCTTCGGGCCCATCCCGCTGGACCTCGAGATGGCGCCGGGAGACGCCACGCCCGCGTCGCTGATCGCATCGGTGGAGCGCGGCGTCTACGTGACCAGATTCCACTACGTCAACATCGAGGATCCGGTGACCGCGACACTCACGGGCATGACGCGCGACGGCAGCTTCATGATCGAGGACGGCCGGCTGACACACCCCCTGCGCAACCTGCGCTTCACGCAGAGCGCCGTCGCGGCGCTGGCATCGGTCGGCGGCCTCAGCTCCGAGCGCAGGATGGTGGGCGAGGAGGGCGGGGCGCTCGCCCCGTACGCGCTGCTGGAACGCTTCGCCTTCACGGGCCGCACGCGCTGAACTCACGGCTCGGCGTGACCGGCCGGGCTGGCCGAGCCGCGCCCGCGACCGCAGGCCGTTCGGGATACTGAATACCGTTCGTCATTCTCTTCACGCCTTTCATACGTTCCTGAACCCCTTTCTGCCGACACATCAGTAGACAGTGGTGGGAACCCCCCGGCGTGGGAGACGCGATGTCCTTCTTCGAGACCAACCTTGACTACGTGTACTTCCTGGCGGGGCTCGCGTCCGTCTGCTTCGGCGCGGTCGCCGCGACCCTGACCATCGAGCACGAGCACACGGTGCGCTGGTGGCTCCTGGGGGTCTTCGGAGTCCTTCAGGGCTCCGCTCTGTGGGCAGCCGGCATCTCGAGCGATCTTGGCGACACTCCCGCCTTCGCCTGGGCTCGGTTGTTCGTCGGCGCTCTCGGCGCGTTGGCGCTCGTCGAATTCGGAAGGGACGCCCTCGCCGCCACACATCCCCGGATGCCGGGACGCTGGGTCACCCTCGCGCTGATCCCGGTCGTGGCGGTCGCCGGCCTCGGCGGGATCGGGTCCGCCGACCTCGCCATACGGTGGCTGCTCGTCCTGCCGGCGGGGCTCCTTGCGGCCCTGGCCCTGGCCGAGCGCGCCCGGTGTGAGGGTTCCACGGGCGGTACCGGGCGGAGGGCACGGGCCTTCCTCTACGTCGTGGCCGGATTCGTGGCCGCCAACTCGCTCGGGTGGACGGCCATGGGCGGCGGACTCGTCGAGGCGGGACGGTCCACCGTCACGATGCGGGACGGCGTCCCGCTCCTGGCGTTCGCTGCGCTCGCCACCACCGTCGCGGCCATCGTGTTGCTCGCCTATTCGGCCGAGCGGTATGACGTTCGGGGTGACGTCTCCGACCACAGCCACGCATACCTGCGGTTCTACATCGTGCCCACGATGATCGTGATCGCGTTGGCCGGCGGGGTGTTCGTCTCCAAGGCGGCGTCCCTCGCCGACGGCGCGGCGCGCACGACACTGGGGCAACGCGCGCTGACGGCGGCGGGCGTTCTGGATCTGACGAACGCGGATGTCTTGACGGGGCACCCCTCCGACGTCGTGGATCCTCGGTACCAGACGGTTCTCGCGCGTCTGGAGCGCATCCACCTGGCCAACAGCGACGTTCGATACATGTACCTGATGGGCGAGCGGGGCGGGCGCGCCGTGTTCCTCATGGACTCCGCCGCGCTGGATCCGGCCACCGCATCGCACCCTGGCAACGTGTATGGGGAGGCGTCTCCCGGGCTTCTCAGGCTGCTTGCGGGCCGGCGGGACGGGTTCGTGGAGGGTCCCGTCAAGGATCGCTGGGGCACGTGGATCACCGCCTACGCCCCCATCCGCGACCAGCGCCGCGCTGTGATCGCCGTTCTGGGAATGGACGTCCCTGCCGGGCCATGGATGGTTCAGGTGCAGAACTACCGGGCCAGCGCCATCGCGCTGGTCATCCTGGCGAGCGTGTTCGCTATCGCGTTCTATTCGGCGTTCCAGTCCCTGCGCGATAGCACGCGGCGGGTCACGGGCTCCGAATCCCGCCTTCGCTCGATACTGGAGGCGGCACCGGACGGCATCATCATGACCGACCCGACCGACGATCGCATCGTGTTCGCGAACCCGCAGATCACCGAGCTGCTGGGGTTCGCCCCTGACGAGTTGCTCGGCCAACGCATCGACAGATTCATCTCAGGCCATTGCACCCTCGCCGAAGCCGATGCCTGCGACGGGGAGACCGTGGTCGAGCACGCGATGGCCGACGCCAGCGGGGGCTCGGTCGACGTCGAGGTGACGTCGGGGCCTATCAGTCTGGGAGGACAGGCCCTTCTGCTCTCCTACATACACGACATCTCGGCGGCCAAGGCGGCGCAGCGCGACTTGCGAGACCGCGTCACTCTGGAAACCGCGATCGGCTCCGTGTCGAGCCGCTTCCTGTCCACGGACGCCGCCGATGTGTCGGCCGCGGTCGAAGACGCGCTCGCTTCCCTGGGCAGCGCCTTGAAGGTGGACCGCGCATTCCTCGCCACGTGCGGCCGCGACCGCGTCTCGACCCGCACCCACGAGTGGTGCGCGCCCGGCGTCGTGTCCTTCAGGTCTCAGATGCAGAGACTGCCGATGGACAGCCTGCCGTGGTTCTTCGGCCGCCTCGAGGCCGGCGAACCAGTCCACGTCCCCTCTCTCGAGTCGCTTCCGTCGGAGGCGGCGGCCGAACGCGCGATCCTGTCGAGGCAGGGGGTCCGCTCGCGGATAGCGCTGCCGCTCACCGAGAACGGCCGGCTCACGGGGTACCTCGTCCTCGACAACATGAGCGAGTCGCGCAGCTGGAGCGACGAGCGTGCGGGGCTCCTGACCGTCTTCGGCGAAGTGCTCGCGGTCGCCGTTCGGCGCGGCAAGTCGGAGACCGAGGTCGCCAAACTCACGATGGCGGTCACGAACAGTCCCGCGGCCACGGTCATCACAGACGCTGAGGGCACCATCGAGTACGTGAACCCGCGGTTCCGGGAGCTGTCGGGCTACTCGGCTTCCGAGCTGATCGGGTCCAACCCCCGCATCCTGAAGTCCGGGGTCATGGACGACTCCGTCTACACGGAACAGTGGCGCGCGATCACCGATGGAGAGGACTGGCGCGGCGAGTTCGTCAACAAGCGCAAGGACGGCACGCACTACGTGGTCCAAGCGTCCATCTCGCCCGTTCGCGACTCGGCCGGCGATATCCATTTCGTCTGCGTACAAGAGGACATCACCCCTCTCAAGGTGGCGGAGGAGGCCCTGCGCGAAGCAGCCGACGTGGCTCAGACCGCGAACCGGGCGAAGAGCGACTTCCTGGCGACGATGAGCCACGAGATCCGAACGCCGATGAACGCGATCATCGGGATGGCCGAGCTTCTCGACGAGACGCCGCTCGATGACGAGCAACAGCGCTACGTCCGCATCTTCAGATCCGCGGGCGATTCCCTGCTGACGCTCATCAACGACGTATTGGACCTCTCCAAGATCGAAGCCGGGCACTTCGAGGTGGATAGTCGAGCGTTCGACATCGAGCAGCTCGTGGAGGAGACCGCCGATATCCTCGCCTCGCGCGCTCGCGACAAGAACGTCGAGCTGTTGGTCGACATCGAACCGGGGACGTCGACGACCGTACAGGGCGATCCCGATCGGGTCCGGCAGGTGCTGGTGAACCTGATAGGTAATGCGCTCAAGTTCACGGAGACGGGACACGTCCTGGTCTCCGCGGCCCCGGTCGTCTCCGGCGGCAACCCTTCGGTGCGCCTCGGCGTGACCGACACCGGTATCGGCATCGCGAAGGAGAAGGTC
Organism: Coriobacteriia bacterium; assembly: GCA_025361335.1. Lineage (GTDB taxonomy): Bacteria > Actinomycetota > Coriobacteriia > Anaerosomatales > PALSA-660 > JANYAK01. Next base: position 17,526 of record JANYAK010000054.1, on the reverse strand, counting down.
GAGACCATCTTCGAGGCCTTCACCCAGGCCGACTCCTCGACGACGCGCACGTACGGGGGCACAGGCCTGGGGCTCACGATCTCGCGCCGTCTGGTGGAGCTCATGGGCGGGCACTTGACCGCCACGAGCGCCGTCGGCGAGGGCAGCACGTTCTCCTTCGTCCTGCCTGTCGGCGCACCGGACGCGACCACGGCCGGGCCCGTGACCGGCGATCCCGTACTCACGGGCGTCCGCGCCCTGGTGATCGACGACAACGAGACCAACAGGCTCATCATCCGCCGGTATCTGGAGCACGCGGGCGCGACGGTGGACGACGCGGACGATGGCAGGCAGGGCATCGCTCGCTTGCGGGACACGACCACATGCTATGACATCGTGCTGACCGACCTGCGTATGCCCGACGTCTCCGGGTTCGACGTGACCCGGGCATTGGCCCAAGACCCGGCCACCTCACGGATCCCCGTCATCGTCATCTCGTCCGACGCCCGACCCGACGACCCCGAACATGCCGCCAAGGCAGGCGCGGTGGCCCTGCTCGTCAAGCCGGTCCGCCGCCGCGTCCTGTTGGCCGCCGTGGCAGCCGCATGCGATTCGTCGCCCAGCATGGCGCCGCTCGTCGGACCGATAACGCATTCCGTCATCTCAGAGGAGCCGCTGGTCGATACTCCAACCAGAGCGATGGACATCCTGCTGGTGGAGGACACGGACGACAGCCGGATGCTGGCACTTGCGTACCTCAAGAGCTCCCAGCATCGGATCGTCACAGCGGAGAACGGTGCCGAGGCCGTCGCGGCATATGAGACGGCCGGGTCGGGAGGGTTCGACGTGGTGTTCATGGACATGCAGATGCCCGTCATGGACGGCTACACGGCGACCAGACGGATCCGCGCGCTCGAGAGGACGTCGGCCTGGACACGCACGCCCATCGTCGCGCTCACCGCTTACGCGCTCGCCCAGGAAACGTCCAAGGCCCTCGACGCGGGCTGCGACGATTACCTCACAAAGCCCATCAAGAAAGCGACGCTGCTCGCGGCGCTCGACAGTAATGCGAAGAAGGTGGCCCTGAGATGACCGGGATCGAAGCGCCGGCACGAGTGCTCAGCATCGACGACGACCCCGAGATCCGCGAGTTGGTCGCGGCTCTGCTGACGAGCGCCGGTTACGAGGTCGTGTCGGCATCCGACGGCCCCAGCGGCCTGCGTGCCGCTCGCGAGCAGCACCCGGGGCTCATCCTGCTGGACATAATGATGCCGCGATTGAACGGCTATGGGGTGTGCGACGAGCTTCAGACCGATCTGCGAACGGCCGACATACCGGTCGTGTTCCTCACCGCCCTCGGGCAGCCCCAGGACAAGGCGCGCGCGCTCTCCCTGGGCGCGACGGAGTACCTCACCAAGCCGTTCGACCGGTCCAGCGTGCTGGCGTGCGTTCGGCGCAACCTCGCGGTCTCGGCCAAGTTCCGGGCCATCAGCGAGGACTCGCACGCGTATGGATCGGAGCGTGTGACCGGAGCCCACTTCATGAGGTTCAAGCCCTTCCTGCTCGAGCGGCTGCCCCATCTGGAGCGGGTCGAGGCGGCCGTCAACCGCATGGGCCCGGGCGACATGTACGCGAAGGCGGCGTCGGCCTGCATCGACGCGTGCGACATCTCTCAGCTCGCCGCGGAGTTCCTGGGCCTGGAGCACGTGGAGAGCGTCTCCGCCCGGGTTGTCGAACTGAGCATCCTGCCGGCGTCCTATTGCCGCTCCAGCCTGGTCGTACCGGTCACCACCGCGACGGGTCCCGCCTTCGTCGTCGCCAACCCGTTCGATCTCGAGCTGCAGGAGATGCTGGCCCAGTACTCCGAGGGCGACGGACCCCCGCGCCTGATAGTCGCGGCGCCTCGGACGGTCCTGACGGTCCTCGGCGCTGTCTCGGCGTCGCCGGCGCCGGGTCGGCTCGGCATCGTCTCACGCCCCGCGCCCGCGCCCGCTGTCGCACGCGCCACGCGTCCGTCTGGCACGCCGTTGCGGATACTCGTGGTCGACGACGACCCAGACGCGCAGGCGGCGACCGCCCGGCTGGTCGAGGGCGCGGGCCACGTGACGACGGTCGTCGCGGAGGGAGCCTCCGCCTTGGTGCAACTCGCCCGCCAGGATTTCGATCTGGTCCTGGCCGACCTGGAGATGCCCACGCTGGGCGGCTTCGCCCTGCTCGACGTGATGCGCAAGCAGAACCTGCGCGTGCCCGTGGTGTTCGTCACCGGGAGCACCACAAGCGAGGACGAGGCGGCGGCCCACAGGCTCGGCGCCGCCGGCTTCGTCCACAAGCCCGTCCGTCGCGATGCCCTGCTGAGCGTGGTCGCCAGTTGCGACAGGCGGATACGGGAGCACCGCGGCGCCGCCTAGTGTTCGAGTTCGACGATATGTCTCAGGCGCCGCGTGCGCGCGCGATGGCTCGCAGAAGATGGAGAGTGGCGAGAATGGCCGGAACCGGATCGTATGAAGCGCTCATCACCGTGCGCCCCGAGCAGGATCTGGCGGACTTGGTTCCCGCGTATCTGGTGCGCCGGACGGGCGACGTGGCCGCGCTTCGCGACGCGCTGCTGCTGGGCGACGTCGCCACGGTGCAGAGTCTGGGGCACAGCATGAAGGGGTCCGGAGGCGGATACGGCTTCGACGGCATCACCGAGATCGGACGAAGGCTGGAAGACGCCGGTCGAGGCGCCGACACCGGTTCCGCGCGACTCGCCATCGAGGATCTCGAGGACTACCTGCGAAACGTCGAGGTGCACTATGACTGACGGCAACGCCACGGCGCGGATCCTCAGCGTCGACGACGACCCGGACATCCAAGCCCTCGTGGCGCACACCCTGCGAGGCCAGCGGTTCGACGTCGTGTCCGCTCCCGACGGCCGCGCCGGGCTCGAGGCCGCCCGGCTGCAGCGCCCCGACCTCATCCTTCTGGACGCCGTGATGCCCGGCATGTCCGGCTTCGCCGTGGCCGAGGAGATGCAGAGCGACCCGGACCTGTGCAGGATCCCGGTCGTGTTCCTGACCGCGCTGGACGGGGCGCAGGACCGCGCCCGCGCGTTCGCTCTGGGCGCGGTCGATCACCTGACCAAGCCGTTCCAGCCAGCCGAGCTGGTCGCGACGGTTCAACGTCACCTCGAGACGTCAGCCCGGTTCCGCGGGCTGTCACAAGCCGAGGACCACTGGGCGGGTCGGGTCGCACCCGCCGACTACACGGCGTTCCGCACACGCGTCGCCGAGGTCGTGGGCCCGGAGAGGACGCGGGAGGCTCAACTGGAGTCCCTGGGCTCCTCCGAGCTCTACTCGCACGCCCCGACCCTGGGGCTCGGGCAATCCGACATCGCCTCGCTCATGGCGGAGTTCCTGCACTTGAAGCGCATCGACGCGATCTCGCACGACCAGATAGACCTCGCCGCGCTCCCCTCGGCGTTCTGCCGCAAGAACCTGGTCGTGCCGATCCACACTCCGGCCGGACCGGCTCTGGTGCTGAGCGATCCCTTCAACTGGGACCTCGTCGAGACGGTCAAGACGTTCTGGGATCCAGGCGCGCCGTTCCATCTGCTCGTCGCGGGGCCGGATGTCATCCTGTCACTGCTCACAGGCGCCGCGGCCGTCGTCCCGAACGCGCCGCGTCAGAAGGAGGACGTGTACCACGTGGGACCGGAGGCCGAGGCCGGTCACGCCTCCGCTCGAGCCCTCGACCCGCAGGTCCTCGCCACGGACGGGCCGGTAGCCTCGGTGGCCAACGACATGCTGGCCGCCGCGGTCGCCCAACGCGCCAGCGACATCCACATCGAGCCGAAAGCCAACACCACCGTCGTGAGGTTCCGTATCGACGGCGACCTGCGGGAGTTCTCGACGCTGGACCGGGCGACCGCCTCGATGCTCATCTCAAGGCTCAAGGCGCTCGCCGAGCTCGACATCGCCGAGAGGCGCAGGCCCCAGGATGGCAGCTTCGAGGCGGCCGTGGGAGACCGACGGTTCAAGCTGCGGCTCGCCACCACTTCCACACCCAGCGGCGAGAGCCTCATCGTCCGGCTGCTCGAGGTCACCACCTCTCCCAGGCGGTTGACGGAACTCGGCATGACGCCGCAGCAGGCCGACCGGCTCCAGGACCTCTCCAAGCGCTCGCAGGGGCTCATCCTCTTCGTGGGCTCGACCGGCTCGGGCAAGACGACCACCATCTACAGCCTGTTGGCCCAGGTCGACGGCCGGCAGCGCTCCATCCTGTCGATCGAGGACCCGGTCGAGTACCGGATCCCGCTCGCCAACCAGCAGCAGGTCAACGAACGCGCGGGCGTCACGTTCGAGTCGCTCCTCAAGTCGGTCGTGCGGCAGGACCCCGACGTGTTGTTCCTGGGCGAGATCCGCGACGCCTACTCGGCCAAGATGGCCGTCGACTTCGCGAGCACGGGGCACCTCACGATCAGCTCGCTGCACACCACCAATGCGACCACCGCGATCTTCCGCCTCGAACGCCTGGGCGTGGCGCGCGAGGACATGGCGGATGCCGTGCTGGCGATCGTGGCCCAGCGCCTCGTGAAGCGCCTGTGCCCGGTCTGCCGCAGCGTGCGGCCGATCACGGAGGCCGAGCGCGCGCTGCTCGCTCCGTTCACCGACGACGTCCCCGCCACGGTCGCCGACGCGGTCGGCTGCGCCGAGTGCGACGGCACCGGATATCGTGGCCGGGAGGCGGTGGCCGAGGTCTTCGAGTTCGATCCCCCCGTCCAGGACATGCTCCGACGCGGGCGGCCGATCGCGGCGATGCGCGAGTCACTGCGCGCGCGCGGGGCCGAGCTGCTGGCGGACCGCGCGATCGCCAGGGTGCGCGATCACACCTTCGCGCTGCGCGACGTCTACGACCGCGTGCTGGCCGAGGAGCTGACGAGCCTCGCCGAGGGGTCGGCCGCCGAGGCCGCGCCCTTGACCCCGCCGCCCGAAGCCGTTCCAGTTGAGCCGACCGGCCTCGTTGCTCGACCCCCTGCACAGGGCGAGCGCGCAGGCATGGCTCCCGACTCCGGAGCCCGCGCCTCCGAAGTCCGCGCCGCCATACTCCTTGTCGACGACGACCCGGACGCTCACGCACTGGCCCAGCGCGCATTGGCGGGCGCCGGCTACGACGTCTCGCTCGCGTCGGATGGTGCGGAGGCCCTGTTCGCGATCGGCTCGCGAAGATTCGACCTCATCGTCGCCGACATCGCCATGCCGATGCTCGACGGCTTCTCGCTGCTGCAGGTCGTGCAGGCGCAAGGACTGGGCGTGCCACTGATCCTGCTGACGGGAAGCGCCGTCCCCGAGGACGAGGCGCGTGGGCTGTCGATGGGAGCCGTCGACTTCATCCACAAGCCTGTGCGGCGCGACGTGCTGCTCGCGCGAGTGGCGCGCGTGCTGGACAGGGTGCCCGCCGCCGCGTCGTAGGGTCCGGGGGAGGGCTTCTAGCCTTCCTTGGCGGCGATGATCTCCTTGACCTTCATGAGCCTGGTCAGGTTGCCGCGCTCGGCCTCGTCCATCTTCATCTGGATGTCGCGGACCGTCTCGACGATCTGCGGGATGAGCACGTATTCCAACGCGTTGACACGGCGGCGCGTCCGCTCGATCTCGGCGGCCAGCAGCTCGATCGCCTTCTCTCGCTCGGCGAGCTCGATCATCTTCGGCGCCACGTCGGCCAGACGCTCCAAAGCTCCATCGAGCACGGCCGGCGTGGTCGCGAACGAGTAGCCGCCCCTCTCGGGCAGTTCGGCCACCTCGAACACGGGGACCACCACGCTCATCACGTGCTTCTCACCCGTGATGAGCAGGTCGGCGGGCTCGCCGGCCATCAGCGCTTGCGCCAGGGTGGCGCTGCCCGCCTCGGCGCGAGCGACGGTCAGCAGGCCGGAAGCGATCCCCAGATCGCGCTCGACCTCCGTGCGCAGGCGCCGGTTTGCCCCGATGCGAGCGAGGAACTCCTTCATCAGCTCGTCGAGCTTGTCCTTGAGCAGCTTGTGACCCCGCCGCGCGACGTCCCCGCGCGTGCGAAGGCGGAGCAGCTCCATGCGGTTCGGGTTCACGCGGATCGCCGGCACAAGCCTCACCGCCCCCACAGGACGAAGGCGACGATGGCGATCGCGCCCACAACCAGCACGATGTTGAGCACGCGGAGGAATGCCCCGAGGCCGCGCTGGGACGGAGGCAGGATGTTCGCGCCCGCGCGCAACATCCACACCTGCATGCCGACCGCTACGGCGACCAGCAGGCCGAGCGCGATGTAGAGCGCCGTCTGCATGCCTCGCTAGCCCTCCGCCCCGCCGGGCCCGACGGCCTCGGGGACCGGCAGGTATTTCTCGACGAACTCGTCCTTGATGCGCTTGAGCTCGGTGCGCGGCAACAGCGCCACAAGCTCCCACCCGATCGCGAGAGTCTCCTCCACGGAGCGCTCCTCGTGCTCACCCTGGGCGATGAAGCGCTCCTCGAACGCGTCGGCGAAGGCCACGAATGCCCTGTCGGAGTCGGACAGTGCCGCCTCACCGAGGATGACCGCGAGCTCCTTGGCCTGGATGCCCCGCGCGTATGCGCCGAACAGCTGGTTGCTGAGGTCGGCGTGGTCCTCGCGCGTCTTACCTGGTCCGATGCCCTTCTGCTTGAGCCGCGACAGCGACGGCAGGACGGCCACCGGCGGGTAGATGCCGCGGCGATGGAGCGGCCGGTCCAGGATGATCTGGCCCTCGGTGATGTAGCCGGTGAGGTCGGGGATCGGGTGCGTCTTGTCGTCGTCCGGCATGGATAGGATCGGCACCTGCGTGATGGAACCCTTGCGCCCCTTGATGCGGCCGGCGCGCTCGTAGATGGTCGCCAGGTCCGTGTAGAGATAGCCCGGGTAGCCGCGACGCCCCGGCACCTCCTTGCGAGCGGCGGACACCTCGCGCAGCGCCTCGCAGTAGTAGGTCATGTCCGTGAGGATGACGAGCACATGCATGTCGCACTCATACGCGAGGTACTCCGCCGCGGTGAGCGCCATGCGTGGTGTCGCGATGCGCTCGACGGCCGGGTCGTCGGCCAGGTTGAGGAACAGGACCGCGCGCTCGATCGCGGCGGTCGAGCGGAACTCACCCTCGAAGAAGTCGGCGTCCTCGAACGTGATGCCCATGGCGGCGAAGACGACGGCGAACTCGCCCTCCATCTTCGCCCCGACCTTCCCGGGGTCGTCGCTGCGGTTGAGAACCGCCGACTGCCGCGCGATCTGAGCGGCGAGCTGGTTGTGCGGCAGCCCCGAGCCGGAGAAGATCGGCAACTTCTGACCGCGGACGAGGGGGTTGAGCCCGTCGATGGCCGACACGCCCGTCTGGATGAAGTCGTCGGGAAAGTCGCGCGCGGTGGGGTTGATCGGCTCGCCGTAGATGGACATGCGCTTGTCCGGGATGATCTCGGGCCCGCCGTCGCGGGGGCGGCCGAGGCCATCGAACACCCGGCCCAGCATGTCGCGGCTGACGCCAAGCTCGAGGCTCCGGCCGAGGAAGCGCACCTTGGTCTCATACGGGTTGGAGCCGCGAGTGCCGCCGAACGCCTGGACGAGCGCGACGTCCCGGTCGATCTCGAGGACGTTGCCCAAGGTACGCGTGCCGTCGGGATACTCGAGCTCGACGAGCTCGTTGTACTTCACGTCGGCGACCTTCTCGACGAGAAGGAGCGGGCCCACGATGTCGCGCGTGGTCGTGTAGGTGCGGATCACGAGGGCCTCCCTTCGGCTACCGCGCGGCGCTCCGAGGTTGCCGCCGCGATAGGCCCGCCTTCGGCGACAAGTTGAGTCTCGATGTCCGCCGCGATCGAGTCCAGGACCGCCTGAGCCTCGTCCTCCGTGACGTACTTCGCGCGAGCGATCCGCTCGCGCACCGGCGCGGCGAAGATCTCTCTGAGCGCGCCGCCGCTGGCGTGCGCGGCGATAGCCCGCGTGTGGAACAGCAGGATGATCCGCAACAGCTCGTCTTGCTTCTTCAGGCTGGTGAACTGGTCGTCGTCACGGAAGGCGTTCTGCTGGAGGAAGTCCTCGCGGATCGACTTGGCCGTCTCCATGAGGATCTGCTCCTCGCCGGACAGCGCCTCGAGGCCGACCAGCCTGACGATCTCGGCGAGGTCGTTCTCGCGCTGCAGCATCCGCATGCATTCGTCGCGGCGCCCTCGGAACTCGGCCGAGACGTTCTCCCGCCAGAAGGGCTCGACCTTGTCGAGGTAGAGGGAGTAGCTGGTCAGCCAGTCGATGGCCGGGAAGTGGCGCTCGTACGCGAGACGGTCCTGAAGCGCCCAGAAGACCTTCACGACGCGCAGGGTGTTCTGCACCACCGGCTCGGAGAGGTCGCCCCCGGGAGGCGACACGGAGCCCACGGCCGTAACGGATCCGTCGGCGCCGCCGAGCGTGGTGACCCGGCCGGCGCGCTCGTAGAACGCCGCCAGCTTGGTGCCCAGGTAGGCGGGGAAGCCCTCCTCGCCGGGCATCTCCTCGAGGCGGCCCGAGATCTCGCGCATCGCCTCGGCCCAGCGGCTGGTCGAGTCCGCCTGGAGCACGACGCTGTAGCCCATGTCGCGGAAGTACTCCGCCATGGTCATGCCGGTGTAGACGGACGCCTCGCGAGCCGCGACCGGCATGTTCGACGTGTTCGCCACGAGCACGGTGCGCTTCATGAGCGGCTCGCCCGAGTACGGGTCCGTGAGCTCGGGGAACTCCATGAGCACGTCGGTCATCTCGTTGCCGCGCTCGCCGCAGCCGATGAACACGACGACCTCGGCGTTGGACCATTTCGCGACCTGATGCTGCGTGACCGTCTTACCCGCGCCGAACGGGCCGGGGATGCAGGCGACGCCGCCTTTGGTGAGCGGGAAGAACGTGTCGATGACGCGGGTCCCGGTGACGAGCGGCTCGGTCACGGAGACCTTGCGCACGTACGGCCGGGGGATGCGGACCGGCCACGTCTGCATCAGGCGAAGGGGCACCTTGGCGCCGTCCCCGGTGCTCACGCGGCCGATCTCATCGGTCACGGTGTACGTGCCCGCGGCGATGGCCTCGAGCGTGCCGGAGACTCCCGGCGGCACCATGATCCGATGCTCGATCACCTTGTTCTCCTGCACCGTCCCGACCACCGCGCCGCCCTGCACCGAGGCACCGGGCGCGAGGACCGGGACGAAGTCCCAGCGCTTGTCGCGGGACAGCCCCGGCGCCGAGATGCCGCGTTTGAGGAAGCTGCCGGATGTGGCCTCGAGCACGTCCAGTGGGCGCTGGACGCCGTCGTAGACGGCCTCGAGCATGCCTGGGCCGAGCTCGACCGACAGCGGCGCGCCGGTGCCCTCCACCGGGTCCCCGGGGCCGAGGCCCTCGGTCTCCTCGTAGACTTGGATGGACGCGCGGTCCCCGCGCATCTCGATGATCTCGCCCATGAGGCCCTGGCTGCCGACGCGGACGAGGTCGTACATCCGTGCCTCGCCGAGGCCCTCGGCCACGACCAGCGGGCCGGCTACTTTGACTATCGTGCCCTGCTGCATCTAGCCTTCCTCTTCTCTCACCGGCACCGTGGTGCCGAGCGCACGCTCTATCGCGCGGTCGATCTTGGCCTGCCCCACGCCACCGGCGCTGCCGGCGCCCGGGATGACGGTGACCGCGGGGACGGGTCTGTCGGCCGTCTCGCGCACAAGGTCCTTCACGGCCTCGTACACCGGCTCGGTCACGAACACCACCCCGTACTCGCCACCGGCCAGTTCGGCCCACAGGTCGCGAGCGGCGGCCGGAACCTCGACGGGGAACACGGCGAACCCGAGCGGGCGGAATCCGGCCACCGAGGTCGGGTCGCCGACGACCGCGACGCGCGCGCTCACGATGCGACCTCGCGCAACCGGCCGGCCACGACGTCGCGGGGCAGGCCGGCGAGGCGCCCCACCAGAAGCGCGCGCACGGTGACCGCTTCGGCGCGGCGGGACAGCACGTAGCCCAGCACCGGCTCCGGCCCGACCGGCATGCGGACAGCCTCCTGAACGAGCCCCGCGGTGGCCGCATCCGCGAGCGGGTCAAGTCGCGTCAGGTCGAGCAGGTCGCCGGCGGCCGCACCAGGGAAGACCCCCGCGGCGGCGACCGCCTCGGCGAGTTCGGCCGGCTTGGACACGAGCTCGGACAGAGCCCTCGCGTTCCACGTGCCGCCACCGATCAGCATCCCGATCGCCGAGCCGGCCGTGCGGCGCGAGATCGCGCATCTCAGCAGGATCTTCGCGTTGGCCACGTCCACCTCCTTGGCCGCGAGCCGTTCCAGATACGTCACCCTCGATTCGCGGGCGAGCCGATGCAGCTCGGCGAACATCGCTTGGTCGACAGCGGCGTCGATCCCGTCGGTGCCGAGCGCGGGCTCGGCGTCCAGCACGGCGCGAGCGGTCCGCCCGAGGACGCCAGGCAGGTCCCGGGGGATGTCGAACGCCTCGGTCGGCATGGTCCCGAGCAGGACCTTCCGCATCTCGGGAGCCACGCCCAGCCGAGTCGCCTTGAGGACGCCCTTGAGAGACGCGAAGTCGTACGGGATCCGGAAGTACGTCACGACGGATCCAGGGAGTCCGGCCCGCTCGAGGAACTCCTCGTACAGGTCCCGCACAGACTCGTCGATCGCCAGTTCGACGTCGGTCGCCGTCGAGACGTGCTCGACGAAGCGGCCGAAGTGAGTCTCGGACAGCACCCGGCGCTGGTCGGCGAAGGTCGGGGCGTCGAGCAGGCGCTCGAACCACGCGCGACCAAGCAGCCGGGTGCGCAGGACCATCACGCGCCCGACCGCGAAACCATACGTCAGGGAGTCACCGGCTCGAGCCATCGCGCTTCCTCACGCCTCCCGGGGGAACAGCAGACGGTCCGCCTCGGCCAGCATCTCGTCCCGTCGCGCGGCGACCAGCGCCGCCGGCGATACCTCGATGCGGACGCCGCCGCCCACGAGCACGACGCCGCGCTCGGCATCGGCCGGTTCGGCACCCAGCGGCAGGGTCACGCCGGTCGCCGCGAGCGCAGCCGGCAGAGTCGTGCGAAGCCGGTCCGCGTCGCCGGCCGTCAGCAGGATCGTCTCGCGCCCCGTCGCCGAGGCCGCGATCCCGCGCGCGATGAGCTCCGCGTAGTCCGCATCGGACATCGCGAGCATGACGGCCTCCCCGCGAGCGAGCGCTTCCTCCGCCACCTGGTGACGCGCACTCAGCCCAGCGTCACGCGCATGGAGGCGCGCGTTGGCCAGCAGGGTCTCGGCGTCGCTGGTCGCGGCCGACCGCCCGCGCTCCAGCGCGCGCGAGGTGTCGGTCGCGGCCCGCGCGGCAGCCTGAGCCACCACGCGATCCGCATCATCCTGTGCAGCCGCCATGATCCGCGCGGCCTCCGCCTTCGCGTCGGCCCGGATCTTCGCGACGATGTCGTCCAGCGCCACGTCGTCGAGGCCGCTACAGCGAGGCCCGGATGCCGAGCAGCATCAGGATCGTCACGATGAGGGACAGGACGGCGTACGTCTCGACGAGTGCCGGGAAGATGAGCGCCGGAGCCTGCTTGTCCGCGGCGACTATCCCTGCGGCGGACGCGCCCGTCTTGCCCTGGTAGTACGCGGAGATGAAGCACAACCACCCGACGGGCTGGCAGGCAAGGAAGACCTTGAAGCCCGAGACGCCCGGCAGGCTGACGTCTCCCCCGAAGATGCCGAAGAAGATGAGCACGAGCACGGCCGCGATGAAGCCGTAGATGCCCTGCGTGCCCGGCATCGCGGCCAGCGGAAGCAGCTTGCCGAACTTGGTGTCGTCCTCGCTCAGGACGCCGGACACCGTCGCGCTGGCGATCGTGATTCCCCACGCCGACCCGATACCACCGAGGATCGCCGCGACGCCGGCCCCCATCAGGGCCCAGTCCGCGCCGGCCATCCCCCACCACAAGTCCTTCACGATCCCGCTCCTCCTTCCTGCCGGGCTGGCCCGGCGTGCAAAACCACTGACCGTGTCGCGAACCGGAACGGGGCGAAGGGTCGCCCGCCTCCCTCGTAGAACTTGCTGAAGAACTCGACGAACTGCAGACGCGCGGGATGCACGAATGCTCCGAGCAGGTTGATCACCACGTTGAACACGTGGCCGAACACGAACACCGCCGCGGCCAGTATGGCCACAATGGGTGCGCCAAGCCAGCCGGCTCCGCCCGCGTTCCACAGGCTGCTCACCGGCCCCCACACGAGACCCGCGAGTATGTTGAACACCATGCCCACGAGAGCGCCGGACAGTCCCAACGCCGCGAGGCGCGTGTACGAGAGTATGTCGCCGAGGAACGCCGACATGCCATAGACCGCGTACGCGCCACCGAGGAGGGCGACGACGGACTTGCGCCCCGTTCGGGCGACCAACGAGGCGACGCTGGCCCCTGCCAGCACTCCCAACCCGGTCCACACCGAGGTGGTGGCCATCGACCACATCGCGACGGCGACCGCGGCAAGCCACAGCCAGCCGATCGCGCGATCCCACGAAGGGGCCCCCTTGTCGCCGAGGGCCGCCTCGAGCGCCCGGCCCTGCATGAGCATGGTCCCCATGATGCCGATGACGAGCGCCCAGGACCCCAGGGTCGCATTCCCGGCCGCGAAGCCGACCACAGACACCCCTATCATCGCGAAGAGGAAGATCGTCGAGAGCTGCTCGAAGATGGCGGTACCCGGGTCGCCGCGCCGGAACGAATCGTAGGCGGACACTCCGACACCGAAGAACACCTGCAGGACCCCCAGCGCGATGGTGGCCACGAGGAAGGTCTGAAGATCCGCGAGGGGATCGAGGATCTTGAGGCGCAACAGGAAGGCCGGCAGAACGGCCGCGTCCAGCGCGAAGTAGCTCCCGAACAGGACACCGACGACCGCCGCGCCCGCGCCCCCGATCATGAGGAGGTCCATGAAGCGCTTCACTCCGTCGGTGACGTCCAGCTTCTTCTTGATGAGCCAGGCGCCGCCGGCCAGCATGGCCCCGTATCCCACGTCGCTCACGCAGATGGCGAAGAACAGCAGGAAGAACGGGGCGAGCAGCGGCGTGGGGTCGAGCTCTCGGTAGCTCGGACGGCCGTAGAGGTCGGTGAGCACCTCGAACGGCCCCAGCCACCGCGGGTTGTCCAGCTCGACCGGCGGAGAGTCCTCGTCCGTCGGCTCCGAGTAGGCGACGTCGAGTGAATCCGCCCACGGCGAGAGTGCTGACTCCAGATCGCTCTCACGTCCGGCGCGAATCCACCCGCGCACGACGAACGCACGCTCGGTCCGACCGAAGCTACCGAGCGCGTCGGCCGCCGCCGCGTCCGCGTCGATCGCCTCGACGATGGCGACTGCTTCGGGATAGTGCTCGCGCGCGATCCCGACCGCGCGTTCGTGGAGTGCGGCCAGCTCGCCGCGGATCGCGTCCAGCCGGTCACGAGCGAGCACGGCCTCCTCGGCCGGGTAACCTTCGAGTCCCGCAAAGGACACCTCGACGAACTGCGTCCCGGCGAGTGTGGCTCGCACCTCGTCGACCTGATCGCGATGCGCGAGCACGATCCAGGCCTCGCGCGCGCCGGTTCCGCCATATTGCGCGACGCTCACGTAGGGGCTCACCCCGCGCAGGGTGGCACGGACGCGCTGGGCGTCGCTCGACGGCACCGTCCCGGCGAACAGCGCCACGTGGGCGGTCCCTTGCCAGTGCCCGATCTGCAGGTGGACGCCGAGCCACGGCTCGAGATCGTGGACCAGACCGGTCAGATGCGTCTGGTCGCGTTCGAGCGACGCGATCCCGGCCGCGATGCCGTCGCACTCGGTGTAGAGGCGCAGCAGCGCTTCGCCGTTCTCGAGACGCTCGAAGTCCGCGACATCGATATGGAACTTCTCGCTCACGAACGCCGCGAGGGGCTGGGTGGGCGTGTGGAATCGAGAGAGGAAGTCGCGGACGAAGCGAGCGTCCGCCGCGTACTCGCTCAGGCGGTTGCGCCGCTCGTCGTCGGGGCCAAGGGCGGCCGTCGCCAGAGCCTCGGAAGCCGCCTCCAGTTCGACGACGCCTGCGCGCTGCAGTTCGTCAAGCACGCTGTCGAGCACCGGAGCGTGTCCGATCACCTCGACGCGGCGCATCCGGGCGACCGCCACCGCCTAGCCCTTCAGTCTCGCAGCGAGGTGGTCCGCGGTGGCTTCCAGCCGAGCGCTCGCGGCGGCCGCCGCCGCCTCCTGCTCGGCCGCCGCGGTCTCGCGGATGCGGGCGGCTTCGACCTCAGCGGACGCGAGGATGGCCGCCCGCACGTCCGCCGCCTGCTTCGTGGCCTCGGCCCGCGCGGCATCCACGAGACGGCGGGCCTCGACTGCGGCGTCGCGGCGCAGGAGCGTCCCCGACTCGCCGGCCTCCGTGACGATCCGGCGGGCGTCATCTTCCGCCGCCAGGATCTGCTCGATCTTGTCCAAAGCTCCCCTATCTGCGAACCCGCCGGCCACGGTGCCCGGCAGAGATGAACGGATGCTACCACACGGCCGGGAGGCCGAGTGCAGGTGCGCACATCGGATATAGTGTTGGTGCCCCTTCCATCGAAGACGTCGCTGGACACGACTGCGACGAGGAGACCCACCCGGATGGCGCCGTCCGCGAATCCCAGAAGCGGCCGCAGGCCCCAACCGCGCCCGACGCTGGTGCTCAGCCCCCCACGAGACACGGGCCTCACCCTCGGTCGTCGGTCCCGCCGTTCGCGCCGCTCCCGCTCGGTGGTCTCGTGGCCGGTGCTCGTCGTGACAGCCGTGGGGATCGTGCTCGTCGCGGGCGGCTTGTACTCGGCCGCCGCCCATCCCGCGCGACCGACCAAGGCCTTGTCCGCCCGCGTCGCGGCACCGTCCATCGCCGCCACTATCGGCAAGATGGTGAGGCCGACGCCGCGCCTGGCACAGTACGACGGTCTGCAGCTTCGGCTCCCCGTCCCGGCCGACGCCGTGACCGCCGTGGCATTCCATCAGGCTACCTACAAGAACGCCCTCCCGATGACCATACTCGTGCCGTGCATGGATGTCGCCACGGCACGCCGCCTGGGAAGGGCCCGCAAGGCGGCGATCGCCTCGGGAACGGTCGTGCCGCCGCTTCCGGTGACCGGTGACATATGGGGAGGGAGCGCGGTCAGGCTGTATCGCAGCGGCCGCAGCGGGGATCCATGCACGGCCGCCGACGTCGGCGCACCCCCCGGATCGGCGGTATTGGCGCCTGTGGACGGCACTGTCGTGCTCGTCCGCCCGTACAAGCTCTACAACAAGTTCGACGATTACGAAATCCACATCATCCCCGAGGGGCGGTGGGACGTCGACGTGGTCCTCCTGCACATCACGGACGTCGGGGTGGCCGTCGGCGATCGAGTGAAAGCGGGCGTCTCCCGCGTCGCCTCGGTGCGGCGGCTGTCGACGTTGACCGCCCTGCAGCTCCGCACCTACAGCGGCGACGGCGGCGACCACACGCACCTGCAGCTCAATCGGACACCCAGCCCCGGTTCGATATGGGTCTCGGCACCCTCCGGGCCGGTGGCAACGCGATTCAGCCTGCCCTCGACGGCCTCCAGCACGCCGGCTGTCACGCGCTGAAGCCTCAGTCCGACGTATCGCCCGGTCCCTGCGCGTGTCGCACGAACCCCCGGAACCGACGGTCGAAGTCGGCCCTCAGCAAGCGGGCCTTCCTGCCGCAGCCGAGGCAGACGAGGCCGATGTCCATGCCGAGTCTGGTGACCTCCCACTCGTTGGCGCCGCAGGGATGCGGCTTCTTGAGACGCACCACGTCGCCCGCGCGTATGGGTGTGATGGGTGCGGCCATGGTGAGTGGACCTCCGAGAGGGCGAACGGCCGGCGCCGCCGGGCGAGCCTTGCGGTTCGATCGCTCTAGATGCCGACGGCCTCACGGAAGGCGCGGACCTCGCGACGGGCGACCGGGATGTGCGTCTCGTCGCGGTCCGATGCCACGACGACATAGCCGCCGTCGGCGCGCAGGATCTCCTTGGTGCAGTTCAGGTTGATGATGTAGCTACGATGGATCCTGTGGAACGAATCGCGCGACAGCTTCTTCTCGAGCTCACCGAGGGTCAGGTCGACGAGATACTGGTTCTCATACGTATGCACGTAGGTCGACTTGTTCTTGGCCGACACATAGACGATGTCGTCGATGGCCAGAAGGACCGTCCGTCCGCCCTTGCGCACGGCGAGTTTGCGGAATTCGCCTTCGGCCGCTGAATTCGCGCCGGCGCTGCGTATCCGGGTGTGCGCCAGGCTGCGGACGCGCGCGGCGAGCTCCAGGATGTTGAACGGCTTGGTGACGTACTGCTGGGCTCCCTGCTTGAACGCCAGGATCTTGGCCAGGTCCTGCGTCTTGGCGGTGAGCATGATGACCGGGATCTCGGCAGTCGCGGGATCGTTGCGGATCTCCATCAGCGTCATCCAGCCGTCGACGCGCGGCATCATGATGTCGAGAAGCACTACATCGACCGGCTCGGCAGCCAGCACCTCGATGGCCTCAGCGCCGTCGCCGGCCCCGAACACCCGCATGCCGTCTGTCTCCAGGCCGAACCTGATCATCTCGACGATGGCGGGGTCGTCATCCACCACGAGGACGTTGATGGGGTCCATCGGCTCCTCCGTCACCATCGGATCACATTCGCCAGCCGCGGTCGCGGACCGCACTGTCGATGAGAGTATACCCGACGAACGGTAAGACCGGCCGTTCGCCGCCGCGTGAAGCCCTTCACACCCTGCCCATGGATACTCGGCGCCCGTGGAGACGCAACCTCTTCCCGTCGCCGGGCCGCACCGTGGATTTCAACCGCTCGGGGCCGGATCACTCCTATCATCGCCCGGCGCCAGGGCGCTCAGGCGGCTCCGATGTCCGGCTTGTTCCGGTCATCCCCCGATTGATACCGCTCCCGTGCCGTTCGTCTCCGCAAGTCGGTTCTTGCATACCACCCGCGCGCGCGCGTAGCCACAGAGCACGTGGCAGTCCAGCCGTGGGACCAATAACCCGAATACTGTGATGGAGGGCACGCCGCGTGCTAGCCCGACTTTCCTGGCTCTGCTCTCTTGGGCGCGCAAATGAGCAGTTCAGTAGGGGTGCGAGAGTCCGCCGCGTGTATTACCTAAAGAACTCCCCTTTAGCGGGACGGGGCGTAGGCATCCAGACCGAAGAGGTCGTAGAGGCGCTTCTGGTCTGAGTCCATCTCAGTCAGCATCCGTCTGGCCCGCGGTCGGCCCCGCTCGCCTTCGTAGAGGAGCACCGTCTCCTCGATCCCGGAAAGCGCCCCGATGAGTTCGCGGACGCTCATGTGGATTCCTGAGCACGCTGCCTCGCGTCGCATGAGGTGGGCCACGGTCAGGGCGAGCACGCAGCAGAACACATGCACCCGTATCTTGCTGTCGGTCCAGTGATACATCGGCGAGAACGAGATCACCTTCGTGTCCTTCATCTGACGGAAGCCCGACTCCACGATGGCCTGCGAGCGGTACGCCGCGATGACTTCGGACGCCGGCCAATCCTCCCGGTCGGTGAACAGGATGCG
>JANYAK010000053.1 GCA_025361335.1 Coriobacteriia bacterium | reverse complement strand
TGGGGGGGGCGCCCCCGCCCCCCCCGACGATGGCCTTGTTCGGCTGAACGCTGATGCCCGTGATCTTGCTGACCAGCCGCGACGTTCGCATGATCTCGCGGGAATTGACCCGGCTGTCAGCACCGAAGAACTCCCGGCGCTGGCGCAGAGCCATGACGACCTCTTCGAGCGAGGTGTTGCCCGCCCGCTCGCCGATGCCGTTGACGGTGCACTCGATCTGCCTCGCGCCATGCATGACGCCCGCCAGCGCATTGGCGGTGGCCATCCCCAGGTCGTCGTGGCAGTGCACCGACACGACGACGTCTCCGATTCCGTCGACATGCTCGAACAGGCCGCCGATGAGCGCGCCGAACTCCTCGGGGTACGTGTAGCCGGTGGTGTCGGGGATGTTGACGACGGTGGCCCCAGCGCGGATCGCCGCCTGGATCACGCGATACAGGAATGCCGGCTCGGCGCGCCCGGCGTCCTCGGCGTAGAACTCGACGTCGCCGACGAGGGTCCGCGCCAGCTTGACCGCCGCGACGGCCCGCTCCACGGCCTCGTCTCCCGATATGCGCAGCTTGTCGCGCAGGTGCGACTCCGACACGCCGATCCCGGTGTGGATGCGGGGACGCTTCGCGCCCTGCAGCGCCTCGGCGGCGACACGGATGTCGCCGGGCAACGCCCGCGACAGCGCGCACACCACGCATGCGTCGCCGACCTCCGCTCCGATCCGGCGCACCGATTCGAAGTCACCCGGCGAGCTCACCGGGAACCCCGCCTCGATGACGTCGACGCCCAGCCGCACCAGCTGACGCGCGATCTCGACCTTCTCGCCGGAGTTCATGCTGGCGCCCGGAGACTGTTCTCCGTCCCGCAGCGTCGTGTCGAATATGGAGACCGTGTCCATCTCGCTACCTCCTCGTCGCGTCCGTGCGTGCCCGACCCTTCGCCGGTGGAACCCCGCCAGGGGTCACCGGCGCCGTAAGTCGGGCGCCGGGCGACGGCCGCGCGACGCGGAACGCCGCCATCCCCGGCAGGACCGCGAAGGCACCCGGCATCGCGGCGTACAGGAACGGCACGACCGCGATGCCCCAGTAGTTGAGCGGAGTGTTGGTGTAGGAATCGAAGGCGCCGTTGCCGACCACGAGAAAGGCGAGCAGGGGGAGCAGCCCGACAGCCGCCGAGGCGATGCGAAGGCTGCGGTCGGGGGAGGACAGGATCCCGACCGCTCCAAGGAAGGCCAGCCCGAACGACAGGATCGCCGAGCCCCCGAACAGCACGTTGTAGTACCTGAGAGCAGCCAGGGCGAAGTCGATGCCGCCGTACAGGAGGGCGCGACCGTACGGCGAATGGCTCACGACCCGGTTCGCCTCGAAGAGGTGGATCGCGTACGCGGTGCCCATGAGCGCACAGCCGATCGCCCATGCGCGCAGGTGGAACCTGCGGCGGTCGCTGTCGCGGATCGCGAACGATGCGACCAGACCCGCGACCGGCAGGAAGACCAGGTTCTCCCGAACGAGGGCAGCCAGCACCGCCAGCGCGATGGCCCCCGCGGTCCATCCCCGCCATCGCCGGTCCCTCAGTGACATCGCGTAGGCCGCCAGCCCCATCACCCCGATGGTGACACCCCACAGCTCGGCGAACAGGAACGACAGCTGGATGCTGAAAGCGGCGAGGCTCGAGGCCATCGCCGCGCACCCGGTCAGCGCGAACGGCATCTTCACGGCCCGGGCGGAGATGATCGGCACCGAGACGACGGCCCCGCTCGTCAGCACCAGCAGCGCGTACACGAGTCCGGTCGGCCCGCCCGGGACGGCCAGCCATAGCCAGAACAGCGTCGGCGGCCTGACGTTGATGGCTTCCTGCGGAGGTTGCCCGTCGACCGAGTACACCTTCCGCTCGTCCACGAAGGTCCTGTAGTAGGGGGCGCCTTGCCGCAAGCGCTCGTAGACCATCAGGTAGAAGTACTCGTCCGTCTGACGCAGGTCTTGGGGGACATCCCCGCCCAGATGCTGGAAGAGCGATGGGATGGTTCCCCGACGCACCGGGTCGTATGTGGGGGCCCCGTCGATGCCGAGGACGGTCGCCCACATGTTGACCACGATGATCGCGACCCCCGCCCACACCAGCCAGCGACCCGCCACCCAGCGACGCCCGATGGCGTAGCGCACGAGGGCAGCGAGCACCGCCGCCACGGCGACAGAGGCCCAGGCCTCCCATCGGGGGGTCGGGTGAGTGATGGTGTCCCACACGGCCGCGGGGCCGAGCAGCGCATCGAGGGCCATCGCCGCGCCCGCGGCCAGCACGGCTGTCCGCACGCGGCTGGCGATCGTTCCGGCGCAGATGGCGGCGACCACGCCCACCTGCACCCAGGCGCCGTACAGGAACAGGCCGCCGGACAACGAGAGCAGGGTGAGGAACGCGCACAGGAACGCCGCGATGTCGCGCCAAGTGGACCGCGTGCCGACGCGCTCGAGCAGCGCCGCCACACGCGTCGCCCACGTGGGCGCGACCTCATCGGGCCCGCTCATCGGGGTGGCTTCATCGCGGGCCCGCATCAGTCACCGCCCGTGACAGGCTCGTCGGCGACCGCCCGCGAGGCGGGTGCGCCGGACCTCGCGACAGAGGGTATGAGCGCCAGCCCCCACGGGACGATCGCATACAGGATCGGCTGCACGATCGTCCCCCAGTAGTTCACCGGCACGTGGTTCTCATCGAAGGCTCCGTTCCCTGCGAGCAGGAAGAGGACGAACGGCAGGATGACCGTCGCGAGCATGAAGGTCCGGACGGGGCGGGACGGGGCCAGCGCGGCGCCCGCGACGGCGATGGCCGGCAGCAGCGCGGCGATCCACCAGGTCTCGCCCAGGAAGTACGTGGCGTACACGAGAGCCGCCCACGCGGTCTCCGGCCCACCCTGGAGCCAGGTCGAGAGGCTGCTGGACTTCGTCGTGATGCCGGCCGCGACAGCGAAGTGGATCGCATACCCGGCGGCGAACACCGCCAGAGAGGCGAGCCATGCCTTCCTCCGAAAGTGCCCGTCGTCCTGCCCCGCCGCGAACGTGGACACCACACCGGCGACTGGCACGAACAGCATCAGCTCCCTGGTGAGGCATGCCAGCGCAGCGAGAGCGACCGCCGCGACGCACCACGCACGCGCGCGCTGCGACGTGAACGAGGTCACATACGCCGTCACGGCGCACAGGGCGATGACCGCCGCATAGGACTCGGTGTGCAATATCGACGTCATGGTCGCATGGTAGAGGTAGTAGGAGGCGAGCGCCGCCGCCGCGACGAGGGCGAGCGGCAGTCGCGCTCGAGCCGCCGCCAGCCACGCCCCAGCGCAGACGGCGACCGTGGCGAACACGAGCATGTTGACGACCATCCCGACACCTCCGCCGGGCAGGACCTCCCACAGCCAGAATGTCGTCGGCAGCCGCACCGCGATCGGGCTGGGGGGATCGGCTCCCCACCTCCCGTTGTCGTGGAACGCCTGTCGATACGCCGCGTAGTAGGGCGTGCCGGCCCTCATCAGCTGCAGGACGCGGTGGTAGAACTGCTCGTCGTTGTACATCGCGGGCGCCGGCTGCGGGGTATCCAGCGTCCGCAGGAGCGCGCCGGAACCCCTCCCCGGGCTCGCGGTGCCCAGAGCGAAGGCCGTGACCCACATGTTGCCGATTATGAGGACCATTGCGAGCCCGAACAGGGCGAGGGCGGCCCTCGATCGACGCTGCACCAGCGAGCGAGCGATCCACGCGACCGCCCCGGAACCGATCGCGCCGAGGGCCACCATGGGCAGCGTGGACCAGGCGGCCGCCACTGCCGCGGACGTCGGCGACACGAGCGCCGCCACTCCGAGCGCCGCGGCAGCGGACAGCGCGGCATCCTCGCGCCGCGCGGCGGTCAGCCCAGCGACGACCCCCACCAGAATCGGTACCTGCACGGCGGCGACGTCGTGCACCAGGCCCGCCTGCGTCACCACGCACATCAGGAAGGCGCCAATCAAGGCGGCCGCAGCGCGCCACGCGCGCACGTTCGCCGATGCGGGGGCGCGCCGGGGATGCACGTCTGTCATAACGTCAGGAGACCCGTCGCTCATGCGCTGGGCTCCCCTCGTTCGCCGCCGGTGGCGCCGACCCGCGCGCCGGGAGCCATCCCGGGGATGAACGCGAACCACGCCGGGATGCACGCGTAGATCATGGGGACGATCACGGGGCCCCAGTAGTTGACCGACGCGCCGCTCGCGAGGTCCCGCGCCCCGTTATTGACGACCATGAAGGCGAGCAGTGTCGAGACGATCGCGGCGCCTGCGAACATGCGAGTCCTCGGCGCCGTCAGTGGCAGGATGCCAAGGAAGCCGACGCAGGCCAGCATGACCGGGAGCGCTCCGGTCGCGCCGAGCGCCGGAGCGCCCCGCGTGAGCGCCGACACGATCGTGCCCAGCCCTGTGAACCGCACCACCGCCCCGATCGACGGGCCCGACAGCAGCGGGCGCACGTTGAGGTAATGCGCGACGTAGAGGCCGGCGAACGCCAGCAGGCCCACCGTCCAGCTCCACACGCGGAACCGGCGCTGATCGTCTCTCACGTACAGCGCCGTCGCGAGACCGGACACCGGGATGAAGACCGCCGGTTCGCGGACGAGCGCGGCGAGCACCGCGAGCACGACCGCCGCGATCGTCCACGCGCGCCATCGCCCGCTCGCTGACGAGCGCGCCCAGGCCGCGAGCGCCAGAACACCGAGCGCTCCCGCCCATGGCTCCCCCTCCAGGACGAGGAGCGATCCGCCGAACATGAACAGGTATGCGGCCACGGCCGCGGCGCCCGGGATCGCCAGCGGTGCCCGCACAGTCCCTCTCACGGCGATCGGCACCGAGCCGACCGCGAGGGTCACCAGCACCAAGTACGCATAGACCACTGACACCGGGGTCCCCGGCAGCGCCGCCCAGAACCAGAAGATGGCGGGCAGGTGGTACGTGAAGACCGAGTTGCCCGCCGATGCCCCCGGCAGCCGGTTCGGACCCTGTTCATCGTGCCATGCCGTGTAGAACGGCACGCCACCCTTCACGGCCTTGAGGACCTGAAGGTACGCGTACGCGTCTCCCTCGTCGCCGCCGGATGTGAGAGCAACCTCGCCCGACAGCACCTTGAAGGGCGATGCGAACGTCGCGCCGCCGTCGAACACCTGGGTCGCCCGCGCCACGTGGATGGCGCTGCCCCACACGTTCGCGACCAGGAGGGCGATGATCCCCCACATGAGCCACATGCCGGCTTCAGGAACCCTCTTGGCCACGACCCTCGCCACCATGGCCACAAGGCCCGCGAGCAGTCCAGCCAGAACCGCGACGGCGATCGCGGCGGCATTCGCACGCGCCGGCACCAGCAGGTTCGCCGGACCGATCATCAGTCCGAGCGCCGTGGCGGTCACCGCCACTCCGGTGGCGGAGGCGAGCGTCGGCGCGACGAGCGCCGCGCAGACACCGGCGAGGACCGCGGCTTGGATCTCGGGCGCATAGAAGAACAGCCCGCCGGACGTGACGCACACCGAGAGGAGCGCCGCGGCGAACGCGGCGACCACACGCCACGTCGAGGGGGGCGCGATCTCGCTCAGACGAGCGCGGAGGTGTGCGACCGAGAGGACGCGGGAGGTCGCAATGCTGTTGCCGGCCTCGTCCACCGGTCGCCCTCCCTTCAGTTCTTCTCGGCGCGCGCACGGCCGGACGGATCGCCGGTCGAGCGCCCCGGAGCGCCCCGCCGCGCACCGGGAACCATCCCGGGGATGAACGCGAACAGCGTCGGCATGCATGCGTACATCATGGGGACCACCACGGCTCCCCAGTAGTTGACGGTAGCACCCGTCGCGGCATCCATCGCACCGTTGTTGACGAGCATGAAGGCCAGCAGGGTCGACAAGACCGCACCGGAGGCGAACACACGCGTCCGCGCATCCCTCAGCAGCCAGACGCCGACAAGCCCGGCGGACGCGAGCACCAGCGGCAGCGCGATCGATTGCCCGAGCGCAGGAGTCCTGTGAGTAACGGCGGAGATGATCGTGGCGAGACCGGTGGGGCGCAGCGCGGCACCGATCGCCGGGCCTGAAAGGAACGGGCGCGCGGCCACGTAGTGTGCCACGTAGGCGCCGACGAAGACGAGAAGGCCCGCTGCCCAGACCGACACGCGGAACCGACGCTGCCCGTCGCGCACCAGCAGCGCCGACCCCAGACCCGCCACAGGGATGAGCACGGCCGGCTCGCGAACGAGCGCCGCCATCACGGCGAGCACCACGGCGGCCACGGTCCACGCCTTCCATCTGACGGACACCGACGAGCGCGTCCAGGCGGCGAGAGCGAGCACGGCCAGCGCCCCGGCCCACGGCTCGCCGAACAGCACGTTGAGCGTGGTGCCATGTATGAACAGGTACGACGCGATCGCGGCCGATCCGGATATCGCCAAAGGCGCCCGCACTGTACCTGCGACCACCAGCGGCACGGCGGCGACCGCCAGGCTCACGAGTGCCAGGTACGCGTAGATGACCGACACCGACGTCCCCGGCAGAGCCGCCCAGAACCAGAAGATCAAGGGCAGGTGGTAGTTGACCACGGAGCTGCCCGCCGACGCTCCGGGTGATACGAGGGCGCCCCACTGGTCGCGCCATGTCCGATAGAAGGGCTCACCCCTCTTGACCGCCCCCAGGACCTGCAGGTACGCGTACCGGTCGCCGGAGTCGTCCGCCGGGATGAGGACGACCGCACCCGAGAGCGACTGGAACGCGGGCGCGTACGTCTCGCCCGCGGAACCACGAGACGGCAGCATCGCCACCTGGATGGTGGTCATCCACACGTTGGCGACGATCCACGCCACGACGACCCACGTGAGCCGCGTGCCGGGACGAGGGATCCGCCCTGCGGCCGCCCTGACCGCCAGCGCGACAAGCCCCGCGAGCAGGCCCGCAATAACGGCCGCGGCGAGTGTCGCGTCCCAGGTCCGCGCGGCGATCCAGGGGTTGGACGGACCGATCTGGATCCCGACCAGTGTCGCCGCGGCCGCCACGGCGACCGCGCTGCGGCGGGTCGGCGCGATCAGAGCCGCGCACATCCCGCCGAGGATCGCCGCTTGGACCTCCGGAGCATAGAAGAACAACCCTCCCGAGGTCGCGACCACCGAGATCAGCGCGGCCGCGAACGCCGCGACGACGCGCCACGCGGCGTCCGAAGCGAGAGAGCCCAACCGGGCGCGCACGCGCTCGATCGGCCGAGCATCCGTCGCGATGCGGGCGTTCGGCGCATCCTCTGGCGGGCGCCCCTTCATGCGGACGGCCCGCCCGAGTTCCCTGGATCCTCCGACGGTGCCTCGAACGGCACAGGCCGCGCCGTCGGCGACATGGCAGGCAGGACGGAGAACAGCGCCGGCATGCACGCGTAGATCATCGGGACGATCACGATGCCCCAGTAGTTGATCACCGCACCCGTCGCCATGCTCCTCGCGCCGTTCGTGACGAACAGATAGGCCAGCATCGACGAGAGCACGGCGGCTCCGACGAACACACGCGTCCGCCGATCCTTCACTTGGAAGATGCCGGCGAGCCCGAGACACGCCAGCAGCAGCGGCAGCACGCCCGATCCGCCGAGAGTCCGCGTCCCGAAGGTCAGCGCCGAGATGATCGTCTCAGGCCCCGTCAGGCGCAGCATGGCGCCTAGTCCGGGCCCGTCGAGCCATGGCTGCGCGTACACATAGTGCACGGCGTAGGCCACCGCGAACGCCCCCAGCCCGGCCGCCCAGGCCGACGCGCGAAACGCGCGCTGGCGGTCACGGACGAACAGAGCCGAACACAAGCCCGCGAAGGGAATGAGTATGGCGGGCTCGCGAACGAGCGCCGCCAGCACGCCGAGGACCACGGCGAGAACGGTCCAGGTTCTCCACCGGCACGACGCGGACGAGCGAGCCCACGCCGCCAGCGCGAGGACGCCCAGCGCCGCCGCCCACGCCTCCGCCGACAGGACCATGAGAGAGTATCCATACACGAGCAGGTACGACGAGACCCCGGCGGCCCCCGGGATGGCCAGCGGCATGCCGACGGTCCCCCGGGTCACGAACGGGACAGCGGCGATCGCAAGGCTCAGCAGCACGAGATACGCATACACGATCGACACCGACGTCCCGGGCAGGCCCGTCCAGAACCAGAAGATCGCCGGCAGGTGGTAGTTGACCACGGAGTTGCCCGCGGACCCGTGGGGCACCCGCTTCGGCCCGAGTTCGTCACGCCACGTGCGGTAGAAGGGCTCGCCTCGCTTCAACGCCTCGACCACCTGCAGAAAAGCGTATTGGTCGATGACTGAGTCCGCAGGCTTCACGGTGGCGGTGGTCTCTGAGAGCAGCTGGAAGACCGGTCGTCCGGAGACCCCGTCGTAGCCGACATCGGCCGACCGCGCCAAGTTGATCGTGGTGACCCAGACGTTGGCGATGAGAAGGACGATGACGGCCCAGGTGAGCCGGCGGCTCCACCGCGGCACCAGCCGCGACGTGCTCTTGAGGATCCACGCGATGACGGCTGCCATCAGGCCGGCAATGACGGCCGCACCCAGCGGCACGTACCACGGCACCGCTGCTGCCCAGAGGTTCGCCGGACCCGCGGACATCCCGAGCCACACGGCGACCCCCGCGACGATCGCGGAGGACCTGCGCGTCGGAGCGATGAGCGCCGCGCACGCGCCGCCCAAGAGCGCGGCCTGCGCTTCGGAAGCGTAGAGGAACAGCCCGCCGGAGGTCGCGACCACGGACAGGAGCGTGGCCGCGAACGCCCCGACCACGCGCCACGTTGCCGCGGACGCGAGGTCGTCCAAGCGCGCGCGGGCGCGCGCACCCCATGAGGCGCGCGCGCCCGCTGTCTCGGGCTCGGACACTACAACTCCACGCTCCAGGCATCCTGCATCTCGGCGCCGTCCTTGATCGTGTCGAGCAGTTCCGTGGACAGGGCGGTGTCGACCACCAGGCCCATCAGCGCGGTCCCTCCGGCCACTGTACGCCCGACCTGCATCGACGCGATGTTCACGCCCGCGTCGCCCAGGATGGTCCCGACCATGCCGATCATGCCGGGTCTGTCGGGATAGCGGAAGAAGGCCATGTTCTTCCCGGGCGCCATGTCGAGGTCGTAGCCGAACAGCGACACGAGCCTGGGCTCGTTCTTCTTGCCGATGAGTGCGGCGGCGACCTCGACCGGCTCGGCGGCCGTCTTGGCCCGCACGATCACCATGCTCATGTAGTCATGCGTCTCCGGCCGCTTCGTCTCGGTGACCTTGAGTCCGCGCTGACCGGCGAAGTAGTCCGCATTCACGAAGTTGACCGACTCGTCGCTCACGCGCGTGAGAAGCCCCTTGAGAACGGCCGTCTTGAGGATGCGCGTGTCGGTCTCGGCGAGCTGGCCCACGGTGAGGACGTCGAGCTCTTCGATGCCGCCCGTGACCAGTTGGGCCAGCATCGTGCCGATGCTTTCGGCGAGCGCGATGTAGGGGCCGACTTTCTCCATGACCTCGGGCGGGACGGACGGGATGTTCACCGCGGTCGGCACCGCCTCGTCGCGAAGACCCGCCGCGATCAGCTCGGCGATCTGGTCGCCGGCGCGGTCCTGGGCCTCCTCGGTCGAGGCGCCCAGGTGCGGGGTCAGGATGACGTTGTCGAGGTGGTGCAGGGGCGACTCGGTGCACGGCTCGACCTCGAAGACGTCGATGGCGGCCGAGGCCACCTTGCCGGACTTGAGAGCGTCGACGAGCGCGTCGTTCTGGTAGATGCCGCCGCGAGCCGTGTTGATCAGCCGCACGCCGTCCTTCATCCGCGCGAACTGCGCCGCGCCGAACATGCCGATGGTCTCCTTGGTCTTGGGCAGGTGCACCGTGAGGAAGTCGACTTTGGGCAGCAGCTCGTCGATCGAGTCGACCAGCTCGACGCCCAGCGCGGCGGCCCGCTCCGCGGACGTGTAGGGGTCGAACGCGATCAGCTTCATCCCGAGCCCGCGGGCGCGCTCCGCGACCAGGGTCCCGATGCGGCCTAGGCCCACGATACCGAGGGTCTTCTCGTAGACCTCGGCGCCGGTGAACTTGCTGCGTTCCCACTTGCCCGCGTGCATGGAGGCGTTCGCCTGCGCGGTGTTGCGCGCGCTGGCCAGCATGAGCGTGATGGTCTGCTCCGCCGCCGACACGATGTTGCTGGTCGGCGCGTTGCAGACCACGATGCCGCGCTCGGTGGCGGCCGTGACGTCGACGTTGTCGATGCCGACCCCGGCGCGCCCGATGATCTTGAGCTTCGTGGCCGCCTCGATGACGGGCCGCGTCGCCTTCGTGGCGGACCGCACGATGAGGGCGTCGTAGTCGGCGATGACCGCGACGAGCTCCGCTTCGGACAAGCCGGTCTTGATGTCGACCTCGAAGCCGTCTTCCCGAAGCTTCGCGATGCCGGTGTCCGAGATCTTGTCAGCTACCAGTACCTTCATCATGTCGGCTACTCCCCCATGAACACGGACTCGGCGGCCACGATCCCCGCGCCACGCTCGAACGCGTACCCCAGCTCCGCGAGCGTCATCTCGAGCGCCGCGAGCGTGGTGATGATGTCGAACTCGCCGAAGTAGCCCAGATGGCCGACGCGGAAGATGCGGCCCTCGTAGGCGTCCTGACCGCCGGCGATGGTCACGCCGTACTTGTTCTTCATGATCTTGACGATCTGCTTGCCGTCGATGCCATCGGGGACCCACACCGGGGTGACCGCGCTGCCGCGGCCTTCGGGCGGAGCGAACAGCTTCATCCCCAGGGCCTCGCAGCCGCGCCGCGTGGCCTCGGCCAGGCGCGAGTGCCGTGCGATGACGTTGTCGAGCCCCTCGTCGCGGATCATCCCGAGCGACACGTTGAGCCCGAGCACGAGGGAAACGGCGGGGGTGAACGGCGTCGTGTCCTTCTCAACGTTCTTCTTGTACTTCATCCAGTCGAAGTAGTACTTCGGCAGGGTCGAGCGCTCGTACGCGCGCCACGCCTTGGCCGAGACGGTCGTGGCGGCCAGGCCCGGCGGGAGCATGAGCCCCTTCTGAGAGCCGGTCATCACCACGTCGAGGCCCCACTCGTCGGTCTTGCAGGGCACGGCTCCGATGCCGGTGATGCTGTCGACGATCAGCACGCAGTCGGGATAGCCGGCAACGATGGCGCCGATGGCCTCGACGTCGTTGAGCACGCCGCTCGAGGTCTCGGACTGCGTGACGATGACGCCGCGGACCCCGGGATTGTCCTTGAGGGTCCGCGCGACATCCGCCGGGTCGACCACGGAGGTCCACTCGTACTTCAGGTCGAGCACGCCGACGCCGTAGGCCTCGCAGAGGCCCTTCATGCGGTCGCCGAACTTGCCGTTGCGGCACACGATGGCCATGTCGCCCGCGCAGAACGAGTTGGCGATGGCCGCCTCCATGACGCCCGTTCCCGACGATGCGAACAGCAACACGTCGCCCTCGGTCTGGAACACGTACTTGAGCCCCTCGATACAGGCCTTGAACGCCGCCGAGAACTCCGGCGTGCGGTGGTGGATGATCGGCGCGGCCTGCGTGAGCAGGACCTCGGCGGGCACCGGGGTCGGCCCCGGCGTCATCAGGTACTTCTTCTGCATCGGACTTCTCTCCCCTCACACGTACTCCGGCAGATACGCGCTCCGTGCCGTGCTAGTCCTTCTTGATCCAGCTGAACATCCCGCGCAGCTCGCCCCCCACTTCCTCGATGTAGGACTCCGCGTGGATACGGCGCATCGCCTTGAAGTGCGGCTGGCCGGCCTTGTTCTCGAGGATCCAGTCCCGCGCGAACTGGCCGGACTGGATGTTCCACAGGGCCGCGGCCATGGCGTCCTTGACCTCGTCGGTCACGATCTTGGGTCCCGTGTAGTAGTCGCCGTACTCGGCGGTGTTGCTGATGGAGTCGCGCATCTTGGCCATTCCGCCCTCATACATGAGGTCCACGATGAGCTTGAGCTCGTGCATGCACTCGAAATACGCGATCTCGGGCTGATAGCCGGCCTCGACGAGCGTGTCGAAGCCCGCCTCGACGAGGTGCGTCACGCCGCCGCACAGTACGACCTGCTCGCCGAACAGGTCGGTCTCGGTCTCCTCCTGGAACGTCGTCTCGATCACACCGGCACGCGCGCCGCCGATGCCCGCGGCCCACGCGAGCGCGAGATCCTTCGCCTTGCCGCTGGCGTCCTGGTGCACGGCGATGACGTTGGGCACCCCCGACCCCTCGAGGAAGACCCGGCGCACCATGTGGCCGGGGCCCTTCGGGGCGATCATGATCACGTCGACGTCGGCCGGCGGCACGATCTGGTCGAAATGGATGTTGAACCCGTGTGCGAACGCGAGCGCCTTGCCCGCGGTCATGGACTCGTGGATCTCGGCATAGTACGTGTGGGACTGCGTCTCGTCCGGCGTCAGCATCATGACGACGTCGGCCTCCTGCGCGGCCTCGCGGGGCGTCATGACGCGCAGGCCGGCTTCCTTGACCTTGTCCCAGCTCGCCGAACCGGCCCGCAGGCCGACACGCACGTCGCAGCCCGAGTCGTGCAGATTGAGCGCGTGCGCGTGTCCCTGCGACCCGTAGCCGATGACCGCGATCTTGCGGCCCTTCAGCAGCTCGAGGTCACAATCCTTCTCGTAGTAGACGTGTGCCATGTCTCTTCCCATCTCCTTCTCGTGGAGCGGACAAGTCCGCCTCTCGGCCCTGTGCCTGTCGTCGATGCCTCAGCCCTGTGCCTGCCCTTCGCGCAACCCGCGGGACAGCGCGATCCGTCCCGTCCGCGCGACTTCCTTGATCCCGTAGGCCCGCAGGAGGTCCTCCATCGCGGCAAGCTTCTCCCCCGCGCCGGTGGCCTCGATCGTCAGCGTGTTCTTGCCGACGTCGACGACCTTGGTCCGAAACACGTTCGCGATCTCGATGACCTCGTGACGCCGGTCGGGCGGCGCGTTGACCTTGAACAGGACGAGCTCCCGGTCGACCATCTCGTGGGGGTCGAGGTCCTGGATCTTGATGACGTTGATGAGCTTGTGGAGCTGCTTGGCGACCTGCTCCAGTGACGTGTCCTCCCCACCCACGACGATCGTGATGCGAGACAGCGTCGGGTCCTCGGTGACGCCGACCGCCAACGAATCGATGTTGAACCCCCGCCGTGCGAACAGGGACGTCACCCGGCTCAGCACGCCCGGCTTGTTCTCCACGAGCACGGACAGCGTGTGTTTGTGCTGCATGGCTACTCCCACACCTCCTCGAGCAGTTCGCCGTCGAGCATCTCGGACACCGGACCGCCGGGGATCCCGCCCAGCATCTCGTCGATCGAGCCCCCTGGCGCGACCATCGGGTACACGCATTCCTCACGCGACACCCGGAAGTCGATC
Organism: Coriobacteriia bacterium; assembly: GCA_025361335.1. GTDB lineage: Bacteria > Actinomycetota > Coriobacteriia > Anaerosomatales > PALSA-660 > JANYAK01. Next base: position 27,374 of record JANYAK010000053.1, on the reverse strand, counting down.
AGCGCCGGACCGTCGTGGGCGAACGCGGCCGTGAGCGCCGCGTCGACGTCGCCCGGCTCGGTCACCCGCGCGCCATGCCACCCGTACGCCTCCGCGAGCTTCACGAAGTCGGGACAGTCCTGCGCGAGCGTGGAGCTGGAGTAGCGCCTGTCGTAAAACAGCTCCTGCCACTGCCGGACCATGCCCAGGTAGCCGTTGTTGAGGATCACGACCTTCACCGGCAGCTTCTCGATGGCCGCGGTGGCCATCTCCTGGCTGTTCATCTGGATGGATCCGTCGCCCGCGATGTCGACCACAAGGTATCCGGGTCGCCCCAGCTGGGCCCCGATGGCCGCCGGCAGCCCGAATCCCATGGTCCCCAGCCCGCCGGAGCTCACCCACGTGCGGGGCTCGCGGATGTGCGTGTACTGGCACGCCCACATCTGGTTCTGGCCGACTTCCGTGCAGATGACGGTCGGCCGATCCTTGGTCAGCTCGCGCACGCGCTCGATGACGTGCTGAGGCATCAGCACGCCGTCCGGGTGGTGGTAGTGGAGGGGGTAGCGGGCGCGCCAATCGTCGATCACGCGCATCCACGCGTCGGTCCGCGGCTCGGCGTTCATCTTGCGCAGCTCGGCCACGATCTCGGACAGCACGTAGCGCGCGTCGCCCACGATGGGCACGTCGACCGCCTTGTTCTTGCCGATCTCGGCCGGGTCCACGTCGATGTGGATGATCTTCGCCTTGGTGGCGAACGCGGCGAGCTTGCCGGTGACGCGGTCGTCGAAGCGCACGCCCACCGCGATGAGCAGGTCGGTCTCCGTGATCGAGTAGTTCGTGTACTTCGCCCCGTGCATGCCGGGCATGCCCACGAACAGGTGATGGTCCTCGGGGAAGGCGCCCTTGCCCATGAGAGTGGTGACCACCGGCAGCTGCATCAGCTCGGCGAGCTCCTTGAGCTCCTTCCATGCGCCGGCCGACAGCACGCCGCCGCCCGCGTACAGCAGGGGCTTGCGGGCCTTGGAGATGAGCTGGGCCGCCTGCTTGATCATCTTCGCGTGACCCTTGAAGGTGGGCTTGTATCCCGGGAGGTTGAGCGTCTCGGGCCACTTGTACGTGATCTCGCGCTTGCCGACGTCGGCCGGAACGTCCACGAGCACTGGACCGGGGCGGCCGGTGGTGGCGATGTGGAACGCCTCGGCGATCACCTCGGGCAACTCGGCCGCGTCCTTGACCAGGTAGTTGTGCTTCGTGATGGGGATCGTGATGCCGGTGATGTCCGACTCCTGGAAGGCGTCGGTGCCGATGACCGGTGTGGCGACCTGCCCCGTGAACACGACCATCGGGATGGAGTCCATGTACGCGTTGGCGATCCCCGTCACGGTGTTGGTCGCGCCCGGGCCGGAGGTCACCAGCACCGCCGCCGGCTTGCCCGTTACCCTGGCGTACCCGTCGGCCGCATGCACGGCCGCCTGCTCGTGCCGCACGAGGATCTGCCGGATGGACGTCGCGTCGTACAGCGCGTCGAAGATCGGTAGGACCACTCCGCCCGGATAGCCGAATAGCACCTCGACGCCCGCGTTCTCGAGCGAGCGCACCAGCGCCTCAGCGCCCGTCATCTTCACGAGATCACCGCCCCTCCATCCGCACTGCCGACCTGCGCGGCGTACCGCGCCAGGTAGCCGGTCGTGACCTTGGGCGCCGGCGCGGTCCACGCGCGGCGCCTCATCGCGAGCCGTTCCTCCGTCACGAGCAGCTCGATGGCGCCCGCGTCGATGTCCAGGCGGATCGTGTCGCCCTCCTCGACGAGGGCGATCGGCCCGCCCTCCGCGGCCTCCGGCGAGACGTGGCCGATGCAGGGGCCCTTCGTGGCCCCCGAGAAGCGCCCGTCGGTGACCAGCGCGACCGAGTTCGCCAGGCCGAGGCCCGAGATGGCCGATGTGGGCGTGAGCATCTCGCGCATGCCCGGACCGCCCTTCGGCCCTTCGTACCGGATGACGACGACATCACCGGCCACGATGCGCCCTCCGAGAATCGCGTCGACCGCGGCCTCCTCCGATTCGAACACTCGCGCGGGGCCCTCGTGCTGCCGCATCTCGGCGGCGACCGCCGACTGCTTGACCACCGCGCCACGGGGCGCGAGGTTGCCCCTCAGGACGCGTAGGCCGCCCTCGGGGTAGTACGGATCCGAGATGGGGCGGATGACGGTGCCGTCGGCGCCCCGCGACGCCTCAACCGTGTCGCGCATCGGCCCGCCGGTCACGGTGAGCGCATCGAGGTCCACCAGGTCGTGCTCGGCGAGCTCCGACAGGATCGCGGGGATCCCGCCCGCCTCGTGCAGGTCCTGCATGTGAAACTCGCTGGCCGGCGAGATGCGCACCAGGTTCGGCGTGCGGGCGGACACCGCCGACCAGTCGTCGAGCGTGATGTCCGCTCCGGCCTCGTGAGCGATGGCCGTGAGGTGCAGCACGGTGTTCGACGAACCGCCGAATGCCATGTCGAGGCTCATCGCGTTGCGGATGGCCGCCGGCGTCATGATCCGCCGCGCCGTGATCCCCTTGTCGAGCAGCTCCATGACCTTCATGCCGGCCCTCTTCGCCAGCCGGATGCGCTCCGAGTAGACCGCCGGGATCGTGCCGTTGCCCGGCAGCCCCATGCCGATGGCCTCGGTGAGGCAGTTCATGGAGTTCGCCGTGAACAGGCCCGCGCAGCTGCCGCAGGTGGGGCACGCGGCGTTCTCCAGTTCGCACAGCTCCTCGTCGCTCATCTCGCCGGCGCGCACCTTGCCCACCGCGGTGAAGACGGTGTCGAGGTCCACGTCGCGGCCCTGGAACCGCCCGGCCAGCATCGGCCCGCCCGAGACGACGATCGCGGGGATGTCGAGGCGGGCCGCGGCCATCAGCATGCCCGGCACGACCTTATCGCAGTTCGGGATGAGCACCATGGCGTCGAACGCGTGGGCTTGCACGACGAGTTCCACGGAGTCGGCGATGACCTCCCGCGACGCGAGCGAGTACCGCATGCCCGCGTGGTTCATGGCGATACCGTCGCAGATCCCGATGGTCGAGAACTCGAGCGGTGTACCCCCCGCCAGGCGGATGCCGACCTTGACCGCGTCCGCGACGTTGCGGAGGTTGAGATGCCCGGGGATGATCTCGTTCGCGGAGTTGACGACCGCGACGAGCGGCCGGGCTATCTCCTCGTCGAGAAGGCCGTCCGCCTTGAGCAGACTCCTGTGAGGCGCCTTGGCGGCGCCCGTCTTCATGCGGTCACTGCGCAGTTCCATGCCACACTCCTTCCGGGATGTGGACGGGACCGTCCGTACCGCACGATGGGCGGATGGGCGCTCCGGCGGGGAGCGCCCACATGCGAGGGGTTCGGCCGGGCGGGCCGGCGTCGATCGCGCCCGGCCCCGAAGACACAAAGACCGCGATGAGCGCAGACTCCGTCCCGGCCAGGGACGAGAGCATCTTCGCGCTCCCGCGGTACCACCCCGATTGACGCGACCTTCGCCCGCCCGGACGCACCGGTACGGAGCGGGACGCGCCCACTCGTGCGGCTGATAACGGTCGCCACACCGACTCGGCCTACTTGTCCCGGGCCTGCGCGGAGGTCGTCCGCGCACATCGGTCCGGTCCGTTCTTCCGAGTGGCTCAGGGGCCAGGTTCGAAGCGTCCCGCGCCGGGTTTCCACCGTCCCCGACTCTCTGAGGCTGGGATTGACCTCTACTACTCCCCGTCAACGCCTGGTCTCGATATTGGATTGGCTCAGCAGTCTATCGGAAGGCACGGCACGCAACAAGGAGCCGCTCCCGAACAGCGCATACATCGATCGCTCATCACGTGACCATCACGCGCCCGGACTGACAGCCGCGGTCGCGGGCGGCGAGTGGCAGACCTCTACACTGCGTATACTGGACTCCCGCAGTGGTGAGTCCAGGAGAGAAGCGTGGCACGGAAGAACAAGGCTCGTAGCGCCCGCGTGGTTGCGGGGGCCTCAGGCGACACAGCCTCCGTCCCGGCGATGGCCGCCTCGTGGGTCCTCCTGCTCGCCGCGCTCGTCACGCCCCTGCTGACCGACAGTCCCGGATGGTTCGGGCTGTCCCGGCCCTTCTTCAGATCCGGCCTCTACATCTTCCAGGCATACGCCGCGCAGGCCCTGGTCATGGGCTCGCTCGCCTGCTTCGCCGTGACCATGTGGCGAGGGAAGTCCGCGGTGCGCTGGGATCCGGCTCTGGGCCTCGTCTTGGGACTCCTCGGCTGGACGGTCGTCACGACCGTCCTGTCGCCGAGCCCCGCAAGCGCGATGCTGGGCTTCGTCGACAACAGCCAGGGGCTGCTGTCCCGGATCGTCACGACGGCCGCGCTCCTTCTCACCGTCGAGCTCGTGAACCGCACCGACCGGATCCGCACGGCGGCCCGCGTGATCGGGCTCGTCGGGAGCGTCGCTGCGATCGTCGGCCTCCTGCAGGTCGCGGGGGTGAACCCCCTCGGCGCCCAAGCCGTCTGGGGATCGGGTCGGTCGTTCGGAACGCTCGGCAACCCTGACATGTTCGGCGGCTTCATCATGTTCGCCCTGTTCGCGTCCCTCGGAGTCGCGCTCTCCGAGAAGTCGGCGCCTTGGCGCGTCGCCATGGGGACGGCGGCGGCGGCGTGCGCCGCGTCCGCGGTCACCTCGTACTCCCGCGCGGCGTGGATCGGCCTGATCGTTGGAGCCCTCGCGTTCGCTTTCCTGGTGTGGAGATCGCGCGCGCGGTTCGACCGCCGGCTCTTGACGGCCGTCGTGCTCGTCGTCCTCGTCGTCGGCGCGGCTGCGGCGCTGCGCCCGGCCGCGCCGGGGGCGGCGACCGACGTCTCGAGTCGCCTGACCAGCATGGTGTCGACCAGCGACCCGAACACCTCGGCGCGGCTCGAGATGTGGGCCACCGCCTTGCGCGCGATCGTTCGCCGCCCCATCCAGGGATATGGACCCGACACGATGGTCCTCGCGTCCGAGCCGGTCCGCAGCGCACGTTGGACGAAGATCGTGGGACCGGACCAGATCATAGACTCCGCCCACAACGTCCCCATCCAGACGATGAGCGACCTCGGGGTGCCCGGCTTCCTGCTGTGGGTCGCCATGCTCGCCGCGGTCGCGATCGTGTCTTTCAGAACGATCACCCGGGGATCGGAGAGCGCCGGCCCCGTGCAGGTCGTGCTGGCCGGACTGTGGGCCGCATGCGCCGCGCATCTCGCGGACTCGCTGTTCACGCCGTCGTCGGTGGCCGGCACGCTGTGCCTCTTCTGCGTCCTCGGCCTTCTGCTCGCGCCCTCGGCCAAGCGGCGTTCGCTGGGCGGTGCGCGATCCCGTTGTGCCATGGCGGCGTCGCTGGTGGCGCTCGCCGTGGTCGGCGCCTGCGTGGCGGTCGTGTTCCTCGCAGCCGACCTGCAAGCGTCGGTCTCCCGCAGCGCGAGCGTCCCGCTTGCCCGCCGCATCGAGGCCGGCGCCGAGGCGGTGCGGCTCAACCCGCTGAGTGCGGACTACGCCGACATCTACAGCTCGGCCCTGGCCCACAAGGTCCAGGCACTAGGCGAGACCGGGACCGATCCCGCAGGCACCCGCGCCACCTTCGCGGCCGCGCTCGCCGAGGCTCAGCGAGCGCTGACGATCCAGCCCACCGATCAGCGCCGCCGCTCGTTCCTCGCGCGGATCCTCGTCGCGGCGTCCCGCTCGATCGACCGGAGCCTTTCGGGACGGGCGCTCGAGGAAGCGGCAGCCGCGACACGGATGTCCCCGAACGACCTGCAGACGCGCTACTTCTACGCCACGGCCCTGGATCCCGCGCGGGCGCGCCCGGTCTTCGAGTCGATCATCCGAGAACGGCCGGACTACGCCCTGGCGGCGATCGGTCTGAGTACGCTCGACGTGAAGGCGGGCGACAAAGACGCCGCTCGCAACGTCCTGCGGGCCGCCCTCGCTGCGAGCAAGGACCCGATCGGCCGCACGAACCTCGAGCGAGCGCTGGCCGCACTTCCCTGATCCGCCGATCGTCGCGAGGTCGATCCGCGCGATCGCTGCTCAGGCGGGATCCCTGTCCCGGGAACAAGCGAGCGATGCAGGGGCACTTCGTGGCCCCGTCCCGCGGAATCGAACATTCGCGCACCCTCGGCGGGCGAACCGCCCTTCGCATGAAGTATACTGAAGACCGACGAGGCGATGCCGGGGGGCGAAGGCGACGAGGGGCACACAAGGCAAGAACGCGGCTTCTCCGTCGATTTCGGCGCCCTCGGCACCTTCAAGTAGGTTGATGGGCGCCTCGTGGATGCTATTGCTTGTGGCTCTCTTCACACCCGTCCTCGCCGACAACCCGGGCTGGTTCGGTCTCTCCCACCCGCTCCTAAGGTCGGGGCCGTATCTCCTCCACGCCTATGTCTCGCAGATGCTGATCATGGGCGCCCTCGGTTGCTTCGCGGTCGCCCTCTGGAACCGGGAGACGCCACTTCGCTGGCACCCGGCGTTGGGTCTGGTTCTCGGCCTTCTCGGCTGGACCGTTGTGGCGACCCTGCTGTCCCCCAGCCCCGCAAGCGCGCTGCTGGGCTTCCCCTCGAACAGCCAAGGTCTGCTGTCTCGGATCGTCGCCACTGCGGTCCTGCTGCTCACCGTGGGGCTCGCGGACCGCTCAACGCGTATCCGCACGGCGGCCCGGGTACTCAGTCTCATCGGAGGGGCCGTCTCGGTCGCCAGCTTCCTGCAGATCGTCGGGGTCAGCCCTCTGGGGCTGTCCGCCCCGCTTCGGTGGGGACGTTCGTTCGGCACGCTCACGAACCCGGACATGTTCGGCGGGTTCGTCATGATCGTGCTGTTCACCTCCCTGGGCGTGGCGCTTTCTGAGACGACGCGCCCGTGGCGCATCGCGATGGGGACATCGGCCGCCCTGTGCGCCATCGCGGGCTTCTCCACCTATTCGCGAGCCGCCTGGATAGGAATGGTCGTGGGAGCCGTCGCCTTCGCGCTCCTGACCTGGAAGTCCAAGGTCGGGATCCATCGACAGCTCGCGCTGTCGATCATCGTCGTAGGATTGGTGATCACGGCTGCAGTGGCCGCTCGGCCAGCCGACCCGGGCGGCGCGACGGACATCCCGCATCGTTTGACCAGCGCGGTGTCGACCACCGATGCCGACTCCGCCGCACGACTCGAGGTATGGACGACCACACTGCGGGCGATCGCGCGGAGACCTGTGCAGGGATATGGCCCCGACACCATGGTCCTGGCGACCGGACCGGTCCGGATCGCCAAGACCTCGATCATCGGCAATCCCGCGGTCGTCATGGAGTCGGCGCACAACCTCCCGCTCCAGACGACGAGCGAACTCGGGATGCCCGGCTTCATGCTGTGGGCGGCCATGCTTGCCGTTATCGCCGTTTCCTCATATCGGACGATCACTACCGGTCCCCCGGGGGCCGGGTCGTGCCGCATCGTGCTTGCGGGCCTGTGGGCGGCCTGCGCGGCGTATCTTGCGGATTCCCTGTTCACGCCATCCTCGGTCGTGGGGACTCTGTTCTTGTTCTGTGTGCTCGGCCTGCTCATCTCGCCTTCAGCCACTGCCCAGGTCCTGCATTCTCCATCCGGACGGCGCTGGTCAGCCGGACTCCTCACCCTGGTCGCCGCGACAGGGATCGCCACAGCGGTGCCATTCCTCGCTGCGGACGTGTACGCGGCCTCGGCTGTGGTGACGGATGCGATCGGGTCCGACCGTATCTCCGCGGGCGCCCTCGCCGTTGCGCTCAACCCGTTGAACGCGGACTACGCGTTCGTCAACAGCTCTGTCCTGATAAGCGAAGCGGACTCGCCGAGCGACCCCGTCCGCACCCGCGCGTTGTTCGCGGCGGCGCTGAGCGAGGCCCAGCGGTCGGTCGCGATCGAACCCACCAATAGCCGCAGGCGATCGTTCCTCGCCGACGTGATGTTCGTGGGTGCGCGGCGCGTGGACAAGAACCTCTATGATGACGCGCTGGCCGAGTTCGGGCGGGCCGTGATGATGTCGCCCGGGGACCTGCAGACGCGATACCTATACGCGCAGGCGGTCGGGCCCGCGCGGGCCCGACCGTTGCTCGAGGGCATCCTACAGCTTCGCCCGGGCTCGGCGGAGGCCGCGACCCGCTTGGCAGCGCTATATGCCAAGTCAGGCGACAAGGAAGCGGCGAAGCGGGTGTTGCGCGACGCGCTCGATGTCTGCCCGACAGCGGAGGAACGCCAGCAGCTCAAGTCCGAGCTTGCAGGCACGGGCTAGCCCGTCGCCGCAAGCTCGCGGGGGTCAGTGTGCATGGACGACCGGATGTGAAGACAACAGCGACTTGGGGGGACATGGCGCGGACGCGCTCGACACGGATCGGCCCTTCCACGGTCCCGGCCGCCGCGGTCCGTGCCCCACGCCCTGTGCTTCTTCGCGCCTCGTGGATCCTTCTGGTGGCCGCGCTGGCCACCGCCCTGCTATCGGACAGCCCTCGGTGGTTCGGCCTCACCCGCCGGCTCTTCTACTCCGGTCCCTACCTGCTCCAGGCATACGCTGCGCAGATACTCGTGATGTGCGCGCTCGCCTGCTTCGCTGCCGCGCTGTGGGGCCGCAGATCGCCGCTGCGCTGGCACCCGGTGCTGGCCCTCGTTCTAGGGCTCTTGGCTTGGACGTGCCTGACGACCGCGCTCTCACCCAGCCCCGCGAGCGCGGTCCTCGGCTACTCGATGAACAGCCAGGGGCTGCTGTCTCGGATCGTCGCCACCGCCGCGCTCATGCTGGCCGCGAGTCTCGTTGACGGCACTTCGCGCATCCGCATCTCGGTCCGAGCCATCGGCCTCGTGGGCGGGATCTCGGCCGCTATCGGCCTCTTGCAGGTCCTCGGTTTCGACGTTCTGGGAAGCCTGTCGGGTTGGGGATGGGGCCGTTCCTACGGCACGCTGGGGAACCCGGACATGTTCGGTGGCTTCATCATGATCCCGATCTTCGCATCGGTCGGCGCCGCCATGTCGGAGAAGGCCCCCGTGTGGCGCGCCGCCATGTGGGTCTCGGCAGCGCTGTGCGCGGCCGCCGCGGTGACGTCGTACTCGAGGGCGGCGTGGCTGGGCATCGCGGTGGGGTCAGTGGTCCTCGCCCTCCTGACGGCGAGGTCGCATCTGCGAGTCGACCGCAGGCTCGTGCTCGCCGGCGCCATATTCGTCCTTGCCGTCGGACTCCTGATCGCGCTTCGGCCTGCGACACCGGGCGGAGCCATCGACGTGCCGAGTCGGCTCGCCACGGCCGTATCTCCCACGGACCCTGACTCTGCGATGCGGCTCGAGATATGGGCCAGCGCGACGCGCGCGGTCGTCCGCCGTCCGATCCGGGGGTACGGCCCGGACACGATGGTCATAGCGACCTCCCCGGTGCTCAGCAGGCACTTCGCCAGCATCGCCGATCCGGGCACCGTGATGGAGTCGGCGCACAGTCTTCCCCTTCAGGTGCTCAGTGACTTGGGCGTCCCGGGATTCCTTCTGTGGGCCACCCTGCTCGTCGCTGTGGCCGTGATGTCCTTCAGGACGACCACCAGCGGCCCTGAGCGGTCCACGAACATGCGTTTCGTGCTGGCCGGCCTGTGGACAGGATGCGCGGCGTACCTCGCCGACTCGCTGTTCACCCCTTCTTCTCCGGCAGGCACCCTGTGCTTCTTCTACGTCCTCGGCCTGCTGCTGGCCCCCTCCCTGACCGGCCACATGCTCGCGGCGAGGCGCCCGCGTCGTGCGATCGCCGGCATAGGCGTCACGGTCGCGGCGGCGGGAGTCGTGCTCGCGTTCGTGTTCCTCGTCGCGGACATGCGAGCCGGAGTCGCGCGCGACCAGACGCTCGCTGGATCCTTTCGCGACTCGGCTGCCGCTTCCGCCGTCGCTCTCAACCCGTTGAGCGTCGATTACGCGGTCGTGTATGGCTCCACTCTAGTGGGCGATGCCGAACGGCTTTCCGAACAGAAGGCCGATCCCGCGCTGGTTCGCCAACGCTTCGAGGCCGCACTCAGCCAAGCGAGCCGGACGGTCGCGCTCGAGCCCACGAACCAGCGCCGTCGAACGTTCCTCGCCGACGTCCTCTTGGTGGGCTCACGGCATGTCGACCCGGCGCTTCGCGCGCAGGCCCTGTCGGAGTTCATGCTCGCCGCGGAGATGTCTCCCAACGACCTTCAGACGCGGTACGTCTACGCGCAGGCCCTCGAGCCCGTCCGCGCGCGGCCCGTTCTCGAGGCGATACTTCGGCTGCGCCCCGGAAGCGGGACCGTCGCGACCGCGTTGGCCAGACTTCATCTGCTCGAGGGCAACATCGCCGCAGCCCGGCAGGTCATGGGCGCTGCGCTGGCAGCCTCCCCGTCGGTCAAGGACCGCAAGGTGCTCGAGGGCGAACTCGCGGCGACAAGGACCCGTTAGGCGTAAGTCGCGCCTGGCTTGGGGCCGCCTTGCGTATACTGGACTCCCGGAACGGGAGCGCAAGGAGACGCATGGCGCGCGCGAAGAAGGCACGGACACGACTCGACACCTCGACTTCCTCCCCCGCCCATGGCTCCGCGCCGCGATTTCTCGACATCTCCCGAATCTTCCTGCTTGTCGCGCTGGTGATCGCCCCGCTGGTCGCGGACGATTGGCGCTTCCTGCACCTCCCGCGTGCCATGTTCGAGGCCGGCAGCCAACTGGGCCAGGCGTTCGTGGGCCAGGCGTTCGTGATGGTGGCGGTCGCTCTCGCCGCTTGCGCGCTCGCGCTGGGCGCTCGCGCGGTGCGTTGGCACCCGGCGATGCGGTGGGTGGTGGGGCTGCTCGGCTGGTCGGTCGTCGCTACCGCTACGGCGCCGCGCCCCTTCGGCGCCTTCATCGGCTACCCCCCCAACAGCCAGGGCCTGCTCGCGCACTTCGTCTACTTCTTCGCCTTCGTGCTCACGGTGAGCTTGACCGACAGCGCGTTGCGGATCCGGTGGATGATGCGCGTTCTCGCGCTCGTGGGCGGGGGCGTCTCGATCGTTGGACTCCTGCAGACGGTCGGCTTCGATCCGCTGGGGGGTTCCACACCCTGGGGGGTGTCCCGCTCCTACGGAACGCTCGGGAACCCGGACATGATGGGCGGATTCCTCGTGTTCGTGCTCTTCGTGGCCATCGGGGTGGCACTCACGGAGGATTCAGCTCGTTGGCGGATACCGGCATGGGCGTCTGCCGCGCTGTGCGCCGCGGCCACGGTCACCACGTACTCGCGCGCGGCCTGGCTTGGAGTCCTCGTCGGCTTCGCGGTGTTGGCCATCCTGGCTCAGCGCCTCCGGTTGCCCGTGGATCGCAGAATCATCCTGAGCGTCATGGCGATCATGCTCGTAGCGGCGGTCGCCGTGTCCCTTCGGCCCACGACACGTGGTGGCGCGACCGACGTCGGGAATCGCTTGACCAGCGCCGTTTCGGTGACCGACCCCAACTCGGCCGCGCGCCTCGAGGTCTGGAGCCTCCTGCTCGAGGCGGCGGCTCAGCGGCCCATCACTGGATACGGACCCGAGTCGATCACGCTGATGACCGAGCCGATCCGGAGCGTCGGTTCCACGAGCACCGCGGCGCCCGACATCGTGTGGGGGGCAGCTCACAACATACCGCTCCAGATGCTGAGCGACCTCGGCATCCCCGGACTGCTTCTGTGGCTGGGAGTCTTCGCCTCCGTAGCCGTGACCTCCATGAGGAGACTCTCGGGTTGGGGGGACCGCGCTCCCGGGGCCCGCGTGGCCCTCGCGCTGGTGTGGTGCGGCGTGGCGGCCTATCTGGCGGACTCGCTGTTCACCCCCTCATCCTTCGTGGCCACGCTGTACGTGTGGTGCGCGCTCGGGCTCCTCGTGGCCCCCTCGGCTGCCACCGTGACTGCGGGAAGCCCCACGACTTGGAGGGCTCTGGCCGTGGGGATCATGGCGTTCGCTCTCGCCGGAGCCATCTTCGCGGTCCGCTTCCTGGCGGCCGACGTGCAGGCTTCGCTCGGCTACGACAAGCGGCTGACCCCGGCGCGCCGCGTGGTCGCCGGGGACGCGGCGGTTGCGCTCAACCCCCTGAGCTCGCGCTACGCGGTGATCGACGCGTCGGCCCTGGGCGACCGCACCGACGAGCTCGCGAACGCCGGAGCCCCGCGAGCCGAGATCGCGGCGGTGTTCGACCGGGCGCTCGTCGAGGCGCAGAGGGCGGTCCAGCTCGATGCAGGGGGCGCTCACGCGCGCACGTTCCTGGCGAACGTCCTGCTCGTCGGCGCCAACCGCGTCGATGAAGGCTTCCGTCCCCGCGCTCTCGCCGAAGCCGAGGCCGCCGCGCGTCAGGCTCCGACCGACACCGCGACCCTGTACACCTATGCGGTCGTGCTCAGGTCCGTCGACCCTGGGCGCGCCCGTGCCGAGTTGCGACGGATACTCAAGGCCCGCCCGGGATACGTTCAGGCCGCTATCGAGTTGAGTCAGATCGAGATCGAAGCCAAGGACTTCGGCGCCGCGCGCCTCGTCTTGAGCAAGGCGGCAGCGGCGGCCGAGGACTCAGCAGGTCGAGCCGAGCTCGAGCAGGCGCTGTCCTACATCCCGTGACCAGCCCGTCGCTTCCGGCGATCCGATCGCTCGACCTTGGGAGACCAATGCAGCGCCACGCACAGCCAGCCTCACCATCACCGGATGGGATCGACCGGCGTCCGTCCTCACTTCGGCGCTCGGGACTCGCGACCGTCTCATGGCTCCTCCTGCTCGCAGCTGTGGCCACGCCCCTTCTGACGGACGGCCCGGGCTGGTTCGGCAGCACGCGAGGCCTGTTCCAGTCGGGACCCTACCTGCTCCAATCGTATGTCGCGCAGCTCTTGGTCATGGGAGCGCTCGCCTGCTTGGCGGCCAGCCTATGGACCCGGCAGGCGGGCCTGCGCTGGAACCCCACGATGGGCCTGGTCCTCGGTCTTCTTGGCTGGACATGCCTGGCCACTATCCTGTCCCCCAGCCCGGCGAGCGCGCTGCTGGGGCTGACCATCGACAGCCAAGGTCTCCTGCTGCGCATCGTCGCCACAGCGGCGCTCCTGCTCGCCGTCGACCTCGTGGACGGCACGGCTCGGATCCGCGTCGCGGCCCGCGCCATCTCGGTCGTCGGGGCGGCGGTGGCCACGCTCGGCATCCTCCAGATAGCGGGCGTCCCCGCGCTCGGCGCTTCGGCCGCCGCGGGCTTCGGACGCTCGTTCGGCACGCTCGGCAACCCGGACATGTTCGGCGGCTTCATCATGCTCTCGCTCTTCACGTCCTTCGGGCTCGCTGTGTCGGAGAAGACGCGAGTCTGGCGAGTCACGATGTGGGCGGCGAGCTCCGTGTGCGCGATGGCGGCGGTGACATCCTACTCTCGGGCCGCGTGGGTAGGCGTGGCGGTGGGCGCAGTCGCATTCGCCCTAGTCGCGCGGAAGGCTCGCCTTCCCATCGACAGGCGGGTCGTCGCTGCGGTCGTAGTGGTCGTGCTGGCGATCGGCGGCTTCGTGGCACTGAGGCCCTCTGCTCCGGGCAGCGCCACGGACGTCGCGCGGCGGGTATCGAGCGCGGTCTCGCTCACGGCTCCAGACACCGCGGCGCGCCTCCGGATCTGGGGCACGGCGCTCAGCGCCGTCGCCCGCCGGCCCATCCAAGGCTACGGCCCGGACACGATGGTGCTGGCGTCTGAGCCGGTCCGAACGGCGGCCCTCTCGCGGCTGGTCGACCCGCGGCTCGTGATGGAGTCCGCCCACAGCATTGCTCTGCAGACCCTGAGCGATCTGGGCATCCCGGGATTCCTCCTGTGGGCCGCGATGCTCACGACTGTCGCCGTGGTGTCGTGGCGCTCGATGCTCCGCGCCCCGGAAGGTTCGACGTCTTCGCGTCTGCTGCTCGCCGGCATGTGGGCCTCGTGCGCCGCGTTCTTGGCGGACTCGCTCTTCACTCCATCGTCTGTCGCCGGGACGCTCACCCTGGCGGTTCTGCTCGGCCTGCTTCTCGCCCCGTCCGCGACGGACAGTGTCGTGCGCGCACGGGGGCCCCGGCGCGCGCTGGCAGGGGCGTTAGGCGCCCTCGCGGTGGCTGGGATCGTCGTATCGGTCCCGTTCCTCGTCGCCGACATGCAGGCGGCCGTCGCCAACGATAGGGCGGTCCCTGAAGGCCGGCGCATCGAGGCCGGCGCCTCAGCGGTCCGTCTCAACCCCGTGAGCGTCGAATACGCGGTCGTCAACGCCTCGGCCCTCTTCGACGCGGTCGACGCTCGGGCCAAGGCCGGGACCGACCCGGCAGGCAAGCGCGCCTACTTCGATGCCTCGCTTGCGAACGCTCGACGGGCTGTTGCCCTCGAGCCCACCAACCAGCGCCGGCGTTCCTTCCTCGCGAGCATCCTGCTCGCAGGCGCTGCGTACGTGGACAAGGGCTTCTACACACAGGCGCTCTCCGAGTCGACCCTCGCGGTCACGATGTCGCCCAACGACCTCGCCACGCAGACCACCTTCGCCCGCATCCTGCGCTCGGTGGAGCCCGCGCAGGCGCGGTCGGTCCTGCGTATGGTGCTGTCGCGACGCCCGGACTACGCCGCGGCGGCGATCGCCTTGAGCGAGCTCGACATCAGCGTCGGGGACCGGTCAGGCGCGCGGCGGGTCCTTTCCGCGGCCTTGGCCGCCACATCGGACCCGGCCGACCGTGCCGATCTTGAACGGGCTCGGGTCGCTATCCCCTGACGCGGCGGCCAGACCATCCGCTGATCCCCGCGAGTGACGGCGATCACAGGCCCGCGGTCTATTTCGCGCCGCCACCTCCCGCTCTCGTGCTCAGGGCAGAGCCATCGTGCCCCCGGACGCCGTATTGGGCACGGCATTCGCTTCGACGAGGTGCCCGGCGGCATGCTCCGCCGAGGCCGGGTCCGACGAGACTCAAGGAGCGGCATGGCGCGGACGAAAGCGGGCGGCAACCCACCCGCGGCGGTGGCTTGGGCGACAGGCGCCGAGGCTCACTCCGGGTGGATGGGCGCGTCTTGGATCCTTCTCCTGTCGTCGCTGTTCACTCCCCTGCTGACGGACAGTCCGGGGTGGTTCGGCCTGAAGCATTCGACCTTCTGGTCGGGCCTCTACCTCCTGCAGTCCTACGCCGCGCAGATCCTCGTCGTGGCCGCGCTCGCCTGCTTCGCTGTCGCGCTGTGGAGGCGACAGTCGGGACTGCGCTGGCATCCCGCACTGGCGATCGTCCTGGGCCTTCTCGGCTGGACCCTCGTGTCCACGGCCCTGTCGCCCAGCCCCGCGAGCGCGGTGCTGGGTATCACGGCGAACAGCCAGGGGCTGCAGTTGCGCATAGTCGCAACGGCGGTATTGCTGATGATGGTGGGGCACGTCGACAGTTCCGCGCGGATCCGGGTGGTGACGCGAGTCATCGGCGTGGTCGGCGGGATCACGGCCTTTGTCGGCATCCTGCAGGCGGTGGGCATCAACCCCCTCGGATACACGGCCGCTTGGGGCGTGGGAAGATCGTTCGGCACACTCGGCAACCCCGACATGTTCGGCGACTTCATCGTGTTCGCCCTCTTCGCCTCGCTGGGTGCCGCACTGTCGGAGAAGAAGCTGCCGTGGCGCGTGGTGATGCTGACTGCGAACGCGCTGTGCGCCGCGGCCGCGGTGACATCGTATTCGAGGGCGGCGTGGTTCGCGGTACTGATCGGAACGGCCGCCTTTGCCGTGCTGGCATTCAAGTCCCTGCTCCGGTTCGACCGCAGGCTCGCACTGGCGACGATCACGGTCCTGCTGGTGGTCGCGGCGTTCGTGGCGATCCGTCCCGCGGCCCCGGGCAGCGGGACCGACGTCGCGGACCGGCTGCGGACCGCAGTCTCTCTGTCGGACCCCGACAGCGCGGCTCGGCTCGAGATGTGGGACACGGCCTTCCGGGCGGTGGCGCTGCGCCCGCTCCAGGGATACGGGCCGGACACCATGGTCCTCGCCTCCGAGCCGATCCGCAGCGCCCGCTACTCCCAGATCGTGCAGCCTGGGACGGTCATGGAGTCCGCTCACAACATCCCGGTCCAGACCCTGAGCGACCTCGGCATCCCCGGATTCGCGCTGTGGACGGCGATGCTCGCGGCGGTCGCCGTCGTGTCGCTGCGGACGATCATCTCCGGGCCGAAGGAGGCGCAGCCCAGCCGGCTGCTGCTGGCGGGCCTGTGGGCGGCCTGCGTCGCCTTCCTTGCCGACTCGTTGTTCACTCCTTCGTCGGTCGCCGGCACCCTGTTCCTCTTCTGCGCGTTGGGCCTTCTGCTCTCCCCGTCAGCCGGCCAGGTCATCTTGGCGGCTCCTGCTTCCAGGCGCTCGCTGGCGCTCGGGCTCGGCGTCCTCTCCGCGGTGGGGGGCATCGTCGCCGCGCTGTTCCTCGGGGCGGACATGCAAGCGGCGATCGCGGACAACGCGACTGCTCCCGGCGCTGCCCGGATGGAGGCCGCGGCCTTGGCGGTCCGGCTCAACCCGCTCAGCGCCGACTACGCCGCGATCGACGGATGGGCGACCATCGGGCAGGTCGAGACGCTCGGCCGCTCCGGAGGCGATCCGGCGGTCGTTCGCGAGTACCTCGCTCGGGCGGTCGCCGCGGCGCGGCGGGCGGTGGCCATCGAGCCTACGAACCAGCGCCGCCGATCGTTCCTGGCGAGCGTGCTGCATTCGAGCGCGCGATACGTCGACCCTGGCCTCGAGGAGCAGGCGCTGGCCGAGTGGGATCGGGCGATGGCCATGTCCCCCAACGACTTGAAGACGCGATACGACTACTCTCAGGCGCTCGACCCGGAGCATGCGCGTCCGGTCCTCGAATCCGTGCTCCGGGAGCACCCCACATACGTGGACGCGGTGTTCAGCCTGAGCGAGCTGGACCTACAAGCGGGCGACTTCGCCGGGGCGAGGAACGTGCTGCGCGCCGCCCTCGCCGCGTCGCCCACCCCCGAGGAACGCGAGCAGCTGCAGCCCCGCCTGGCGGTCATCCCCTAGCAGGAGCCGCGGGTGGCCCGCTGACCGCCACACGCCTGGTCACTCGGTCACTCGCGAGCGTTGCGTCCGGGTCTCTACGGCGCGACCCAGAACGTGGGCCCTTCGTAGTGGTACGTACCGCCGAGCCGCTGGATCACTTGGTCCCTCTCCGCCACGTTCGAAGTGTAGAAGTGGGTCCCGTTCCGGATGTTGAAGAACCGGTACACCGGCATGGCGCCATCCGGCGTCAGCGACACGCGATACGCCACGTTCTCGAACAGGTAGGTCGACGACATACGCGCGCGGACGTCGTCCTTCTCGCCCTCGCTCGCGGTGTAGAAATGGGTTCCCGTGAGCCTGTTGTAGAACCGGTAGAGCGGAGCCGAGTTCGCGGTGTTGCTCGTGTTCACGCTGTACGCGACACCCTCGAAGCGGTAGTAGTCGGCCAGCGTCGTCGCCACGTAGTTGCGTTCGGCGTCGTTGGCGGTGTAGAAGTGCGATCCCTTGCGCCAGTTGAAGAAGCGGAAGACGGTCCCCGGGGGATACACCGGCGCCAGGGGGTCGCCGAAGTAGCGGACGTAGATGGTCCAGATGTTCTTCTGAGGGTAGTAGGGCGTGTACGTGTAGAAGGCGAACGTCGGGTAGTTCGCCGGCACGATGTAGATCTGCTGTCCCGCGTAGGTGACCTTGATGGACTTGCCGGGGTACCACGACTTGGTCGTGATGTAGTTCGACAGCACGCGGGCGCCGGTCCAGACCTGGTCCCCGAAGCCTGGGTGCCTGTCCGTGCTGGTGGGGTAGACACCGGCACCCATCGCATTGGTCAGGTGGTAGTCGGTCCCGTACGTGTGGGTCGCCGTCGCGGCGTGCCACGGCTGGGACAGCAGCGACTGCTCCTTCTCGAGGGTCGCGAGGATCACGCGCGGGTTGATCTTGTTGGCCTGCGCGGCCTCCCAGATGATCTGCGACGCCGGCTTGATGGCGCCTCCATGACTGCCGAACTCGGGCGCGGAGTAGGACTTCAGCACCCCGGGCTGCGCGTCCAGGAATCCCTGGACGTCGCCCTGGCTCATGGACGAGATGTCGCGGAAGTTGTCGTCCGACATGATGTTGAGCGGATCGTAGTCCGCTGCGCGGGCGACGGCCGGCGCAGCGGCGAAGACGAACGACGCGAGCACCACGACCATCGCCGTCACGACCCCGAGGTGACTTCGATCGCGACGATCAGCAACGTGAAGATTCATTCGGGTTCACTCCCTGACGTCACGGGGCCACATAGAATACGATTCCTTCGAAGCGATACGTGGCCCGATACTTCGCGATCACATCGTTCTTCTCTGCCTCGTTGGCCGTGTAGAAGTGCGTCCCCTGACGCGGCTTGTAGAACCGGTACACGGGTGTCGCACCGGTTGGGTCGAGCGACACGTTGTAGGCTACACCCTCGAACGCGTAGGTCGAAGCGAGCTTGGTAGCGACCGAATCGCGCTCACCCTGCGATGCGGTGTAGAAATGCGTGCCCGAGCGCCTGTTGTAGAACCTGTACAGCGGCGTCGAGTTCGCCGTGTTGCTCGTGTTGACGCTGTAGGCGACGCCTTCGAACTTGTACGCGGCCGCCAACTTGGTCGCCACGCTGTAGCGCTCGCCCTCCGAAGCAGTGTAGAAATGCGTGCCGGTGCGGGCGTTGAAGAAGCGGTAGACCGGGCGCTGGGACGGGCCGGCGAGGGGATCCCCCAGATACGCGGGCCACTGGTTCCACACGTTCCAGAAGAGAAGATTGCCGTGGATGTAGTTCAAGGCCCCGGTACCGGAGGTCTCGGGATACCCGACGTGCGGGGTGTACTTGTACAGCTTGTACGTGGCGAGATTGCGTGGAAGCGCGGTGAAGCCGTGATCGCTGAAGACGAACGTCTTGTTCCACGGCGTTCCCACCCCCGGCAGCTCGCCGTACGCGTTGAGACGCATCGCGGCGTTCCACACTTGGGCGCCAAAGCCCTTGTAGGCGGGATTTCGGTCGGCCACGGCCACCCCGTCAGGGCAGCCGAACCCTAGAGCCCAATCGAGACTCGCCTGCGAAGGCGACGTCCGCGTGAGCAGGCTCTGCTCCTTCTGCAGCATCACGAGCAGGACCTTCGGGCTGACCTGCCAGGCGCTCGCCGCCTCGGAGACGATGGTGGCCGCGGTCTTTCGGGTCCCATTGTGGTCCTCGGTGACGAGCAGCTTCAGAGCGGTCGAGGCCGACGGCTTGGCATTGACCGCAGCCAGGAACGACTGGACGTCGGTGACCGACATGGAGGTCGCGGCCCGGAAGTTGTCGTCCGAGATCACGTAGGCAGGATCGAACGCGGCCAACGCTGTCGCCGGGGCTGCGAGCGCCGCCACGATGGCGAACGCAACACAGATCGTTGCGACTCTGCGGGGGGCGCCGGGGCGTGGACGGCTGAGGATTGAGGGTTTCATGCGTGCCTCCTTGGGTAGGCACCGGCGACTCGGGTGCCGACCTCGTCGAACGTCTGCGAATGCATGTCGGCCCGTGCGCGCCGGCCCATGATACCACCTCGCGTGCGTGAGGCTCCTCGGGCCCGCCGGGCGGCCGAGCGGGCCCGAGCGTCACGACCGATACACGACGCGGATCCTTCTAGAAGCCGCCGCCTTCGACGACTATCCGATGGCCGCCGCCGTCCGGGCGTATGGCCGACACCCTCGTCGGCTCCCCCTGGACGGCGTTCCCCTCGACGAGGAACAGCTCCGTGCCGTCCGCGCTGAACCGCAGTGGATAGCCGTCCAGCCGAGGCGTGAGCGACACCGGGGTCCCGCCGTCCACGGGCACGGAGTAGACGCGAGAGTAGCCGTCGTCGCCGGTCTCGCAATACAGCAGCCATCGGCCGTCGGGCGACAGGCACATGTCCGTGAACGAGACGCGTTCCCCCCCGGCGGGTCGGGAGACGAGCGTGCGCAGTCCCTTGCCGTCGTACCGCACGAAGCCGACCGTCGCCGGTCGCACACCCGTCGCGTCGGTCCCGAAGCCGTATGTCCCGAAGAACGTACCGCCCGAGGAGGGAGCCACGGCGGAATAGGGTGCGCCGGCAGGGCCGAACTTGCGCTGGCCCCCCGCCAGAGCGACGAACGAGAGGGGCTGGGTTCCGAGGCTTCCGGCCGGGATGACCACCAGAGCGATCCCGTCCGGGGTCAGTCGGGCGAACTCACCCTGCGCGACCACGCGCTGGCCGGTCCCGTTGCGGCGGACCGTTACCACGTCGGTGACTTGGCCGGTGGAGCGCACGTACACGAGGAACGAGGAATCGGCGGCCCAGTCGGGCCGGCTCGGCACCGCCTGCCCGATGGCGAGTACGGCGCCGCTGCCGACGTCGATGAGACTCAGGTTGCCGGATCCCCCGTCGATCGCGGCAAGAGTGAGCCCGTCCGGCGACAGGGAGAACACCCCCGACGCCGAGGCGTAGACGGTACGGGCGTTGGCGCCGCGCTGGCCCGACACCCAGATCGCCCCCCCAGCCCGGTAGGCTATCACCGGCGCGCGTCCCGCGGGGGCTGCGGGCGCCGGCACGGCCGTGGGCTCGACGGGCGCGGTCCCCGACGCAGAGGATGTCGCCTCGGCCGTCGATGTGGGGGGCTCGGTCGGGATCGCGGACGGGTGAGGGGGAGGCCCCGTGCCCGGTTCTTCCCTGGGAGTGAGGACGAACCACAGACCTCCCGCGACCAGAAGGAGGGCGGCGACGGACGCCGCGACCGTGAGCAGCAGGATCTTGCGGTGGCCCGTGTCGAGACGGCCCCAGTACCCGACGTCGACGGCGTCGGGAGTCAGCGGGTCGATGGGCCCGGTCTCCGCGGCAGACGGGGCAGCGGCGGGAACGCGAGCAGCGCGCGGGGCGCGGGCATTCTCGCGCTCCACCACGTCGGGAACGTGGCGCTTCCTCTCGATCCTCCCGTGCTCGTCGACCACGCCGGCCTCCGCCCGCTACAGACCGGCGATGACCGCGTCGGCATACGCCTGCGTGCCGACGCACCCTTCGGTCGAGCCGGTGTTGGTGCGCTTGATATCGTACGTGACGCTGTCTCCCGCCGCGAGCACCGCGCGCACCGAGCCGAGGATGCGAGCGGCGGCGTCACGCTCACCGAGATGATCGAGCATGAGGGCCGCCGACAGGATCTCGGCTGTCGGGTTCGCCATGTCCTTTCCGGTGTATTTCGGGGCCGAGCCATGTACCGGCTCGAACACGGCGCAGTCCATGCCGATGTTCGCACCCGGCGCCATGCCGAGGCCGCCGACGAGCCCGGCAGCCAGGTCCGACACGATGTCCCCGTAGAGGTTCGGCAGCACCATGACGTCGAAGTCGCTGGGTCGAAGCACCAGCCCCATGCACGTGGCGTCCACGATGCGATCCTCGAACTCGACCTGCCCCTCGTACTCGGCCGCGATCTCGCGCGCCACCTTCAGGAACAGGCCGTCCGAATACTTGAGGATGTTCGCCTTGTGCACCGCCGTCACCTTGCGGCGGTCGTTGGCCAGCGCATACTCGAACGCCCATCGCACGATACGGGCCGAGGCGGTGACGCTGATGGGCTTGAGCGAGATCCCGCTGTCGGGACGGATGACGCCCGCGCCCTTCGCCTCCACCCACTCGATGAGCTCCGCGGTGTCCGCGGTGCCCTGCTCGAACTCGATGCCGGCGTAGAGGTCTTCCGTGTTCTCGCGCACGATCACGATGTCGACGTCGTCGTACCGGGCGCCGGTCCCTTGGATGGAGAACGCGGGGCGCAGGTTGACATACAGGTCGAGCGCCTTGCGAAGTGCCACGTTCACGCTGCGGAAGCCCCCGCCGACCGGCGTGGTGATGGGCCCCTTGATCGCCACGCCGTTGCGCCGCACTGCGTCGATGACGTGCTGCGGCAGGGGCGTGCCGTACTGCTCGACCACGCCCGCCCCCGCGTCGACGACCTCCCACGCGATATCCACCCCGGTGGCCTCGACGATCCGCCGCATGGCGCCGGTGATCTCCGGGCCGATGCCGTCGCCGGGGATCAGCGTGACCGTGTGCTTCGCCATTCGTATGACTCCTCACTGCGAGGGCCGGCAGGTCACAGCGCCTGACGCACCCCGGGCGGATCGGCCCCGGGGGCCTCCGCGAGAGGTAAGTGTACGCGAGGGCACGCCGCTACCCAAGCGCCGCGGCGACGGCGAGCCTACCGTCCGCGCAGGGCGGCTTCGTCATCCTCTGCTCCGCGCTCACGCACGCTCCAGGAACGCGCGGTACTCGATCAGCAGGCCGTCGAGCTCGCGGTAGCTGACCGCTGCGTTCACCCGTCGTCGCGCTTCCGTTGCTCCCGGCATCCCGCTGATGTAGTGCGCCACGTGCTTGCGCATCCGCGGGAAGGCGCGCTCTCCCGCGAACGCCACCAGAGCGGCGGCGTGCTCGCGAGCCATGTCGATCCTGTCGAGGGCGGTGGGCCCGGGGATGACCTCGCCAGTGTCGATGAGCGCGCGGGCCGCCGCGAATATCCAGGGGTCGCCCTGCGCCCCGCGAGCGATCATGACCGCGTCAGCCCCTGTCGTGTCCAGCATCGCCGCCGCGTCGCTCGCCGACCAGACATCGCCGCTGCCGATCACCGGGATCTCGACGGCTGCCTTCACCGCCTTGATCACGCCCCAGTCCGCCCGCCCGTGATACTGCTGCTGCCGGGTGCGCGCGTGCACGGCGACCGCCGCGGCTCCGGCGTCTTGGAGGATCTTCGCGAACTCGACCGCGTTGCGCTGGCTGTCGTCCCATCCGGCCCGGAACTTGGCTGTGACCGGCACCTCACACTCTTCGATGACCCGACGCACGATCCTCGCGGCCAGCTCGGGGGTCCGCATCAACGCGGCGCCCTCTCCCTTCGCGACCACCTTCGCCACCGGGCACCC
This sequence comes from Coriobacteriia bacterium, assembly GCA_025361335.1. GTDB lineage: Bacteria > Actinomycetota > Coriobacteriia > Anaerosomatales > PALSA-660 > JANYAK01. The sequence continues at coordinate 4,512 of JANYAK010000053.1, read as the reverse complement.
CATGTTGATGTCGATCAACGCGACCTCGTCGCCATGCCCCTCGATCACGGCGCGCGCCGACTCCGCCATCACGTCCGGGTCACAGCCGAACAGCTGGACAGCGCAGGGCGTCTCGCTGGGGTCGAAGGACAGCAGGGCTCGAGACGTGCGCGAATCCGGGTTGTAGTGCAGCGCGGTCGCGCTGACCATCTCGGTATACGTGAGTCCAGCGCCCATGCGCTTGCAGATGCCCCTGAACGGCGCATCGGTGATGCCCGCCATCGGCGCGAGGAGGACGTTGCCGGCCGAGAGCAGCGCGGCGACGCCGGATGGGGGGTTCATCCCGCGTACCCCGGCCCCTCGGCCGCGGTCAGCTTCTCCGCCCACATCGCCTCGAGCATCACCAGGTCCTCAGCGGGATCGTGACCAGGGACGTCGGACGGCTTCAGCGTATCCAGCGCCTCGAACGCGAAGACCCTCGGGCCGGACGCATCCCAGTCGGCTTGCAGCTCCCGGTTCTTGTGCGCCCCCGCCTCCAGCTCGAATCGGGTGCGGTTGAGCCGACCCGGCATGTCGACGCTCGTGCCGATGAACCAGCGTCCCGTCACGGTGTTGCGGACGCGATAGACCCCCATCGGGCGAGGGGTCTCCTTGTAGGCGCGTATGCACTCCTTGCGGTCCATGCCGCTCCGTTCCGCTTCAGCCGAGGTCAAGGTCCACGGTAGCAGATGGGCCGGAACCGACCGCGTCACCGCCCGCCCGTCTCGGAGACAGCAAGAGCCGGACAACCCCGAAGGGCTGCCCGGCTCATGAGCGTTCGCGTGAGTGCGCTTAGAGAGCACGCACCTGGGTCGCCTGCTGCTTGCCGTTCTGGCCAGTGGCTTCCGTGAAGGAAACGGCCGCACCCTCGTCGAGGCTCTTGAAGCCCTCGGTCTGGATCTCGGAGAAGTGGACGAAGAGATCCTCGCCATTCTCACGCTCGATGAAGCCGTAACCCTTGTCGGCGTTGAACCACTTGACTTTACCTTCTGCCATGAAAACCCATCCTCTCGCCCCAACGGGGCAAAACAAAACGACGTGACTGCCGCAGAATGCGGTGTGTCACGTCGCAATCCTACGAGCCCATATGGCTCGCCTGTCCCGTAGCATAGCACATCCCACGCCAAGGGGTCGTCCACGTGCCGCCCGACGCCTTCGGCGACTAGAACGCCGATCGCGAGGCGCCCCGGCTGGGCCCTCGTTCCTCCGGCTTCACGCCGACGCGATGTCGGAGCCGCAGCACGACGAACGACGCCACGTCCGCGACGTGCCTTCCCATCGACGTCCCATGCGCGTGCCAGTGGTTCGGCCCCATGTCGACTTGCCAACCGACCGCCTCGGGGGGCAGCTGGATCTCGAACTCGATCTCGCGCCTGTCGGCGAGCATGAAGTGCGCCGAGAACCGGTCGAGCAGGCGCGCTTCCTTGTCCTCCTCGATCTGGAGCAGCCCCAGCTCGGAGCGCAGCCCCGCCAGGTGCGACGGGGACGGGATGACGACCAGCACGGAGCCGCCCGGCTCCAGCACTCGAGCGAACTCCTCCGGGTCCCGCGGCGCGAAGACGTCCAGAAGCAGGCTCACCGATGCGTCGGGCACGCATATGCGCCGATGAACGTCGGCGACGAAGAACGAGACGTCCGGGTAGCGACGGGCGGCCAGCCGCGCGGCGGCCTTCGACACGTCGGCGCCGACGAAGGCCGCGCCTGTCGCGCTCCCGATCCCGTTCGCGATGCCGCCGATGTAGTACCCCTCGCCGCTGCCGACCTCCAGCACGAGCGGAGGTCCGGATGCTCCCTGATCCCGGTCGCCGAGTGCCTCCTGCGCCGTGCCCACGAGTCCGTCGAGGAGCGGCCTGTAGAACCCGCCCTCCAGGAAGCGACGCCGGGCTCCGAGCATCTGCGCTGTGTCCCCGGTGATCGGACGAGCGCCCTTGGGTCGGAGGAGGAGGTTCACATACCCCTCGCGGGCGACGTCGAACGAGTGACCGGCCGGGCACACGAGTGCCGAGTCAGACCTGGTGAGCCGGTCGTGACACACAGGACACGTCAACGAGTCGGCCCGCATCTCACCCGCCCCCCGTCCTCGCCTCGCGACGCGCTGGTCAGCATGAGCCCGATGGGCACATGTGGATGGCGACCGTGGTGCCCGGCTTGATGCGCGCCTTCTCGGCGACGGTCTTGACTGCCATGAGACCTCCCATGAGCGGACTGAAGTCGGGACGCGGACGCAGCGAGGATGTACCCACTCCCCGGTACACGGTCCTTCAGCGCACGCCCGGTGGGTACAACTACGGAGAGGGGGAACGAGGGAAGCGCTTCACGCGGACGACTGGGAACGACGGAGGTCACACCACTCCCCTCGATCGGGAGATCCGCATCGCCCGCACGGGACACTGCCACGGAAGGAGCGAACATGCGCTCATATACCCTCGCCGTCGCTATCGCGGTCTGTCTGGGGGTCGCGGTCATAGCGGCCACGGCCGCATGTTCGACTCTCGGAACCTCTGGTGGCGGGTCGCCGGATGGCGGCTCGACGGGGGCCGGTCAGCGGAGCGCCCCGGGTGGAAGCCCTGGCGTCGGGCCGGGCACGATGATGGGAGGCGGGTCCAACACCGCGAGCTACTTGTCCCCGGGACAGCGCATCTGGCTCACGGGCGTGGGCATCGACGGTCGAGCCGTCGCGCGAACCGCCCCACGCATCTCGCAGGGCTCCCTCATGATGGGTGGCGGAGGATGCGGCTCGTGCCACGGCCGGTCCGGCCAAGGCGGGACGATCAGAATGATGACCGGCACTCCCATCGTTGCGCCCGACATCACGTACGCCGTGCTCATCAAAGCCGGCTTCACCGAGGAGACGATCCGAAGGGCGATCCGAGATGGGCTCGACGAGGCGGGCAAGCCGCTGAAGGACGCGATGCCGCGTTGGCGGATGAGCGCCGCAGATCTGGATGCGACCATCGCGTACATGAAGGAACTGAGTTCCCACTCGTAGCTTGGCGAACCCGCCGGGCTGGACCGCCTCCAAACCGATGGCCGCGCCAGCCAGCCCGCTTCAGCAGCTGAAGATCGACCAGATCCTCTTGTTGCGGAGCTCCTCGTCCGACAGCACGAGCTCGCGGATCGCTTCCGGCAGCTGCTCGCGCTGCCACCTGCACTCGCGCGCCCCTGCAGCCATCGCTTCCGGATCCGCGGACGCCAGACGCACGGCCTTGATGGCGTAGGCTGCCGCGCCCAACTCGTGGTCCGCCATATGGGCCGTGGCCACCGCATGACCCGCCGCGCGGGCGACCTCGCGAGCGGCGTCCGATGTGCTTCTCGCGGCTGCGTGAGCCGCGAAAGCAGCCTCGCGCGCTTCACCCACGGAGGCTTCGCCTCGAGACCAGGCGCGGGCGATCTCTATCGCGCGGCCCGGTCGGTCGTCCTGAGGGTACTTGGCAGTGAACAGCGGAAGGACGTGTTCGGCGCAGTCCGCCGCCCAGCTCGCCAGCAATCGGTGCGTGGGCACGTCGAGCAGACCTCCGCGATGGATCGCCACGAAACGCGGATCCCGGCGCCCCGCATACTGAGTCATCTCCGACACGACCCCTTCCGATCCTGGGTGACGCCGAGCGGGCGGGCCGCTATCGGATCGTGGCAGCCCCGTCCGCGAGTCTTAGCACTGGCCGATAGCGCTTGCGATGGCGCGGATCCACGCGGTCCTGTTCGAGACCACGAACCGTTCATCCGTCCCGTCGACGAGGCGGACAGCGATGCCGTTGGGCACGATCCCCAACGTCCGGACCGGCCGCACCCCGGCGATGTCCGCGAGAGCCCACGAATCCGCGTGGTTCTGGAAGTTGAGCGAGTGGGACTCGAATACGAGCCTCCGATCGGTCAGCCTGAGCCGCCCGCCCACAGCCTCGATACCCTTGAAGTGATTCGCAAGCCCTTCGAGCACATCGATCTCGCCCATGACTCCTTGCCTCCGCCGTGCCGCCCCGTCCGGACGATGACCCAGAGAGGAACCGTTGCGATCGCGTACTCCATTCCGCCCCCCGTCGGATGGCGTCCGACGTCTCGGCGGCTCGGGGTCGGCGCACCTCACAGACGATTCTAGCTCACCGCGCCGGCTCGACACGCTCGGCCGGCGCCACTCGCATCAAGGGAATACACCACCACAGAGGCAGCGACGCCACCGCGATCGCGAGCCCGCCAGCGAGAAGATCGGATCATGGTGTACGTAGCACTCCTGCGCGGCATCAATGTCGGCGGCCACAGCGCCATCGACATGAAGGACTTGAAGGCCGTCTTCGAGGCGACCGGGATGACGTCCGTACGAACCTACATCAACTCCGGCAATGTGGTCTTCGCGACCGACGGCCGCGCGCCGGGGCGTGGTGTATGAAGGCCCCTGCCCCGTCCTTGCGAGCATAGCAGTCAGCCGGCTATGAGCGCTGGCACCACCTCCTCGAGTCCGCCGATCTCGATGGTCAGCGCCGGGCGCATCGCCACGGCGAT
>JANYAK010000004.1 GCA_025361335.1 Coriobacteriia bacterium | reverse complement strand
ACCCGAGAAGAACCTTCGGGGCACTCCGAAGTCGCCACCACGCTCCCAGCGATGCTCAGACGGATGCGTTATCGTGGCAGGAGGTCGGTTTCGGGACTTCAGGATCGAAACAGAGGCCTTCGTGGAGAATCGAGGCTAGGGGCCGTCAGTCCCGGTGACGCGACAGCAGTTCGCGGACCTCATCGTCGCCAAGCTGTCCGAACACCCTGTAGTGCGCGCCGACGGCGTAGAAGTCGCGCGGCGTCTCGAGCGCCACAAGCTCGTCCACTTCGGGGGCGAGCATCGTCTTGGCGGACGGCGAGATCACCGGAGTCGCGAGAACGATCCTCTCGGCGCCGCGCGAGCGCAACCAGCGGGCGGCTGCGAGCGCGGTCAGCCCGGTGGCGACTCCATCGTCGACGACGATCACGGTGCGCCGCGCATATTCGGGCTCCGGTCGACCTGCGCGATATGCGCGAACCCGGCGCTGAGCTTCCACATGCTCGCGCTCTCCAACGCTCTCCAGATAGTCGCGCGATACGGGGATCTCGGGATTCGCGTAGACGCGCCCGTCGGGGTCCACCGCTCCGGCGGCGAACTCGGGGTTTCCCGGCGCTCCGACCTTGCGGACGACCACGATGTCGAGTGGTGCCGACAGGACGCGGGCCACCGCGGCTGCGACCTCGACACCGCCGCGGGGCACACCCAGAACGAGCACGTCTGCCCGACCTCCATGTCCCGACCGGAGCAGGGACTCCCCGAGCTCCCGTCCCGCGTCGACGCGGTCGTCCCACATCGCCGGCTCCTTCCCCTCGCCATGCCGCCGCGCCCGAGCTCCGAAAGCGGTCGCAGATCCCCCTGCGGCCATCATTCCACTCCCGGCGCCGCATGAAGCGGACCGGCGCGTCCCGGTGTTACGCTGTGTGCGCGCGGCGCCCGCCCGGCGCCTTTGAGGGAGACCGGATGATATCTGGCGGACTGACGGTCGAGAGGTTCGAGCTGGGCGACAGCCGGATCCGGGAATTCGCGATGCTGCCGTGGCGCCTGTATCGCGGCGACCCCAACTGGACTCCTCCGCTCAACGCGGACCTGTTGGGCAGCCGACTGCTCGGGGTCAAGGGCCTGCTGACGGCCGAACACCCGTATCACCAGGACGCGTCCGTGACCCACTTCCTGGCCAGGCGTGGCGGTCGCGCCGTCGGACGGGTCTCGGCCGCGGTGAATCGGCGCTTCAACGACCACCACGGCAGCCGCATAGGGTCGTTCGGCTTCTTCGAGGTGGAGGAGGACTTCGAAGCGGCCGCGGCTCTGCTCGATGCGGCCCGATCCTGGTCGGCCGAACAGGGCATGACCACGATGCGGGGGCCGGGCGAGTATTCGAACGCGACACACGAGCGCCAGGGCGTCTTGGTAGAGGGGTTCGAGTTCCCGCCCACCGTCGAGCTCACTCACAACCCCCCCTACTACGGAGAGCTCTTGGAGAGGTACGGTCTCGCGAAGGTCCAGGACTACGTCGCGTACTCGATCGACTTTCGCGACGTCCCCCGCGAGCGCATCCACCGGCTGGCCGAGCAGGCGCGCACCCACCACGGGATCACGACGCGCGTGGCGGACCTGAGTCACTTCGACGACGAGGTGCGGCTCATCGTCCGCCTCTACAACGAGGCTTGGGCCGAGAACTGGGGCTTCCTACCCCTGAACGGCGGCGAAGCTGATGCGTTGGCCGAGTCACTCCGGCCGATCGTCGATCCCGGGCTCGTGCGGTTCGCCTACATCGACGGCGAGCCGGCGGCCGTCTTCGGGGGCATCCCGGACCCGAACTGGGCGCTGCGTCCCCGATGGGAGTGGTACGGGGACTCGGACCCGGTTCGACTCGCCCGCGTTCTGGCCATGCGGCGCCACATCCCCCGAGTGCGGATCATGTTCTTCGGGATCCGTCCGCAGTACCGTCGCCTCGGCATCGACGCGGTGCTGTTCGACGAGCTGTACGAATACGGGATGGCCGGCGGTTATCGCCAGGGCGAGCCGTCCCTGCTCCTCGAGGACAACCGGATGGTGATCCGCGCCTCCGTGGCGATGGGCGGGCACGAGTACAAGCGCTGGCGCATATACGAGATGCCGATCGCCTGATCGCGAGACCGGCCGTCGGGCCGCCGCCCTTGCGACCATCGGCGCCCCTGTGGTTCGATGATGGTCGGCCCATCTTCTCCGGTCAGCAGCGTCATCTTGAGGGGAGCCAAGACAAGGATGCGACGGATCGCGCTGCTCTCCGATGTCCATGGCAATCTCACCGCACTCGATGCCGTCTGGCAGGACGTGACGTCGCGGGTCTTGCGAGAGGTCTACTGCCTCGGGGACCTCGTCGGCTACGGTCCCGACCCCGAAGGCGTGGTCGACCGCATCCGGGCCCTCGAGATACCCACGATACAGGGCAACTACGACGAGGGCATCGGCAACCGTCGCGGCGACTGCGGATGCTACTACGCGACCGACCAGGCCAGAAGGGACGGTGAGGCGAGTTACGCCTTCACCTCCCGCGCCATCGACGACGACCACGCCACCTGGCTCGCCGGTCTGCCCCCGGCGATGAGGTTCGAAGAGCACGGCGTGCGAGTCCTGCTGGCGCACGGCAGCCCGCGCCGCGTGAACGAGTACCTCCTGCCCGACAGGTCCGAAGCGCTGCTGGTGAAGCTCGCGGTGGCGGCCTCCGCTGACGTGGTGTGCGTCGGGCACGTCCACGTGCCCTATCACCGTGTTCTGACGGGGCCGACGGGGACCGTCCACTACGTGAGCGCCGGGTCCGTCGGCAAGTCGAGAGACGGGGACAACCGCGCCTGCTGGGTCGAGCTCCTGCTCGGCGACGGCGGTGAGGTCCAGTCCGCTGTGGTCGGCGATACGCCGATCGCCACGGCCGGAGACACGGACATCCACGTCGGTATCGTCGTCCACCGGGTCCGCTACGACGTGGACGCCGTCGCCGCAGCGATGCGGCGCGCGGGACTGCCCGCCACCCTCGCGGCCGCCCTGCGCTCGGCCTGACCGGCGGGGACCTTGCGCCGCGGAGATCGCGCGTGTTCTAATATGGTTCGATATTCATCGAATTAGTCGGAGGCCGCCGTGGGCTCCACGAACGACGTGAGTCTGGACCTGGTGTTCAAGGCGCTCGCGTCGCAGCAGCGCCGCGAGATCCTACGCCTGTTGGGCGCCTGCACGCCCGAGGAAGGCGAGGCCTGTTGCGCCTCCGAGGAAGTGTGCAGTTGCAGGCTCTCGGAGCACCTCGGCCTCGCGGCGTCCACCATCTCCCACCACATGGGCGTGCTTCGGGACGCGGGCCTCGTCGACGGACGCAAGGACGGCCTGTGGGTGTACTACACGTTGCGGCGTGACGCGCTCGATGCGGCAGCGGCGGAGCTGCACGGGCTCTAGGCGACCGGAGAGGGCACGCGTGATGAGCGATGGCGTGGTGAGGCGGCTGTCCTTCCTGGACCGCTATCTCACCTTGTGGATATTCCTCGCGATGGCCGCCGGTGTGGGCATCGGCTTCGCGTTCCCGGGCGTCGCCGGCTTCATCGACACGCTGAGTGTCGGCACGACCAACATCCCCATCGCCATCGGCCTCATCGTCATGATGTTCCCGCCTCTGGCGAAGGTGCGCTACGAGGAGTTGCCCGACGTCTTCCGCGACTGGAAGGTCTTCGCGCTGGCGGTCGTGCTCAACTGGATCGTGGCGCCCGCGGTCATGTTCGGGCTCGCGTTCACCTTCATGCGCGGTTACCCGGAGTACTTCGCCGGGCTCATCCTGATCGGGATCGCGCCGTGCATCGCCATGGTCATCGTCTGGAACGACCTGGCCAAGGGCGACGCCGAGTACGCGGCGGGCCTCGTGGCCTTCAACGCGGTCATGCAGGTGCTGTTCTACAGCGTATACGCGTGGTTCCTGCTGACGGTCCTGCCACCCCTCATCGGCATGAGAAGCACCACCGTGAACGTCACGATCGGTCAGATCGCGGCCAGCGTGGCGATCTACCTCGGCATCCCGTTTCTCGCCGGGTTCACCTTCCGCTCGGTGCTGGTGCGCCTCAAGAGCGTCGAGTGGTATCACCGGGTGGTAGTGCCGAAGATCTCGCCGGTCACGCTCGTCGCCCTGCTCTTCACCATCGTCGTCATGTTCTCGCTCAAGGGGCAGATGATCGTGCGGATCCCGCTCGACGTCGTCTGGATCGCGGTCCCCCTGCTCCTGTACTTCGGGATCATGTTCTTCGGCGCGTTCTGGCTGCTGCGACGCATGGGGGCCGGCTACCGCAGGACGGTCACCATCTCGCTCACCGCGTCGAGCAACAACTTCGAGCTTGCCATCGCGGTCGCGGTCGCCGTGTTCGGCCTCTCCAGCGGCGCGGCGTTCGCCGCGGTCATCGGTCCGCTCATCGAGGTGCCCGTGCTCATCGGACTGGTGAACGTGGCGCTCTACTTCGGCCGAAGGTACTTCCCCGACGAGGACACCGGCTTCTCCAAGGCGTGCGTCGTCGAGGATCCCGCGGGGGCGTGCGCACCCTGACGCCGGACCGGGGTCCCGAAGCGCGAAGGCAGCGGCCGGGTCAGCGTGTGGGCGGCTCGCCCAGGACCTCGCGCAGCGCGTCCGGCTCGAAGTTCACCACGCACGTGTCGCCGATCTCGAACGTCGGGGTGACGATCTTGCCGGTCAGCTCGACGCACCGGGCCCGGGCTGCCGCGTCGTCGTCGATGTCGATGGAGACATAGTCATACCCCTCGTCGTCGAGCCACTTGAGCGCGCGATGACAGTCGCCGCACCATGGGCGGCAGTAGACGATGCAGGTCGGTTTGTCGGGCACGGGGGCCTCTTCTCGCTGCAGCCTCGGCTGTCTTTGGGTATGCATCCGTAGACCGAATGGTACCCCCTGTGCGAGGAGCCGCGCATGTGCTCGAACGAAGGGCGTCATCAGAATCCGGCCCTCGCAAACCTGCGCAAGCCCATGCCGCTCGACCAGAAGCTCCGGATGATCCGGCGCAACATCGGCGTCCGGATCATGAAGCGACAGTCCTGCTGCGGTCACCCGGGGGAACCGGGTTGTTGACGCTAGCCCCGCGCCCCGTGGGGGCGTTGGGCTAGAAATCGCGGCTCTAGGGACGACAGGCCCCGGCGAAGTGACCATAGCCGGCGAGCGACGTGATCTGGACCCGGGCCCCGGCGTGAGGCGCCTCGACGAAGTAGCCCCCGCCCACGTACATACCGACATGGTGGATCGGGCTGTAGAAGAAGACCAGATCGCCGGGCTGAAGGTTCGACCGCGACACGCTCGCGCCGTGGTGGATCTGGTCGCGCGAGCTGTGCGGGAGTGAGACGCCCGCGTGCTGGTATGCCCACATGGTCAGGCCGCTGCAATCGAAGCTGTTCGGCCCCGAGGCGGCCCACACGTAGGGCTTCCCGATCGCCTTCTCGGCCCAATAGACGGCCGTCGCCGCCTTGCCGCTCGGCGGCGGGTTCCCGCCCGCCGGGGATCGACCGCTCGGCGGTGCGCCGGTGCGACGGCGCGCCAGCAGCGCCCGGTATCTCGCCTGCGCCGCGGCGGCCTGTCTCGCCTGCTCCGCGGCGATGAGCGCCTTGATGTCGGAATCGAGCCCCGCGAGCACTCTCGTCCGGGCTGCGAGCTGCCCTCGGACCGCACGTGCGCTCGACGCCATGGACGCCTCCTGGCGCGCGGCCTCGGTCCGTGAGGCGACCAGGACCTTCTGCACGACGCGCGCTTCGGTCTCCGTCTGCTTCAACTGAGACACCATCGCCGCGTCGCCCTCGCTCACCCGCGTCATCAGCTCGACCGTGTAGCTGAACTCGGCGAGGGAACGGGAGCTCAGGATCATGGCCAGCATCCCGAGCGAGCCGTTCCCGCGATACATCTGGTCGGCACGGACGCCGAGGGCCTCCTGCAGAACCAGCTTCCGCGACTCGAGCTGAGCGACCCGCTTCGTTGCGGCGGCTGCGCGCGCCGACAGCGTCGAGTGGCGTTCGCGCGCTTGGTTGTACGCCTCGTCCGCGATCGACGCCTTGGTGTCCAGCGCGTCGATCTGGGCCTGGATCGCTGCTGCCTGGCGGCGCTTGTCGCCGATGGCGTCGGCGAACGCCACACTCGGCGCCGCGAGCATCAGCGAGATGATGACGGCGATGAGCGCTGACGACACGGCGGCAAGCGGAAGGGATCGGACGGGTGTCAGCACGGTTCTCCTCGACGGGGATGCTCGGGCAGCGGAAGAGGGCACGGGGGCCCCTACAGCACGGAGCGTGCCGAGGCCGTCGTGCCCGCCATGATACCGCGTCATCCGCGCCCGGTCAGTCGAGGCGCCCCTCGGTGACCGGGGCCCGAAGGCTATCGCCCGAGAAGGAGAAGGACCCCGGCCGCGACGGCGAGTATCGCCATGACCAGGGGAAGGCTCGCGAAACTGAAGCTGGTCAGCGAGATCAGGCCGGTGAGGATGAGCCAGACGGCCAGCAGGATCATGCCCAGATTCCTAGGAGTTTTCATGTCTTCCTCTTCTCGAACGTCACGAGGGGGTCGAGGCACCGCAACGCCTCGACCCCCGACGTGCGGACGCGTCGCGGATCAGCGCCGCCCCTGAAGGAACTGCACGACTATCACGATCAACGCGATGACGAGCAGGGCGTGGACGAACCCGCCGAGGGTCGTCCCAGTCAGCAGACCGAGGAGCCACAGCACGATAAGGATCACAGCGATAGTCCAGAGCATTCCGGAACCTCCTTCATCACAGGTCGCCGGCCCCTTCGCCGGCGTTCTCCCACTTCTTTCCCCGATTTCCACGGCTTTGCCGGGGGGACCCGGCTCGCCCGATGGCAGGGGCGCACCTCCATGCCTGGACGCTCACCCTCGGGCGATGTTCACGGCACGCGCGACCACCACGGCCGCGATCGCGAAGGACAGCACGCTTTGGACCCCCATGGCCGCCTTGGCGCGCCTCGTATACGGCATCGTGTCGGTCGGCGAGAAGGCGATGCCGTTGGTCAGCGACACGTACAGGTAGTCGCCGAAGGAAGGCTGCCAGTCGGCGCGGGCGAGCCCCTCCTGCTGGGGCTGCTGCTGCGGGAACACGAGGTCCGGGTGCTCCCTGCGCCGCTCGAGTCGCGCCTCGGGCCCGTCGCCGTCGAGTTCCCAGTACACGATCGCGAAGACGAGCACATTGACGACCCACAGTGCCACACCCGCGGCGAGCAGGTCGAGCGGACTGAGCGAGGATCCCAGGAAGACGTCGCGCACGAGCAGCCCGAAGCTGGCCGCGCTCGCGACGACGAGCACTCCCGCCAGACCGACGGAGATCCCCCTCGCAAGACGTCCGGGCTCCGCGGGTGAGACGTAGAAGCCGACGGAAGCCACCAGCAGGAGAGCCCCGAGTCCCGGAAGCAACCAGACGGGCTGCAATCGGAGGATCCCGGCAAGGCGCGCCTGGCCGGCGATGATGACGAGGACCGCCGCGAACGCGGGCCAGCGCGACTCCGCGCCGAGGAGCGCGCGACGCCACCGCGCCACGTCCTTCGACGGGCGGGAGGCGGACGCGCGTGGGTGCTGTCGGTCCGTGGGCATCGAACCTCCATATGGAAGTGACAGGAGTGCGCCGCGGTCCTTAGGTAGGTACCCGCGCGAAGCAGATCGGATCGCCGACGGCTCACTTGCCAACAGGACGATCCAGGTGTTTACTACAGTTCGAAGATGTTCGAACTATTCGGAAGTTCCTCCCTCGCCCTGCTCCACGCCGATACTCGCGGCGATCGTCACTATGGCGGCGGCGAGCGGGAACGCGGCCAGCGGCGCCCTGCTCGGCGCCGCCGGCTATCTCGTCTGGCTCGCCTGAGGCACAACGAGGGCTGTATGAGGCAGCCCTGCAGACCACCGACCCAGGCGGCGTAGCCGCTCAGACCACATGGAGGCAGCAATGTCCGAAAGGATCGTGATAGCGGTGCCGACGCTTGGAAAGGGCGGGCTGGAGGCCGAACGCGGCGCACACTTCGGCCAGTCGCCCTCGTTCACGCTCGTCGAGGTGGTGGACGGGGCGATCGTGACGGCGACCGTGCTCGAGAACGGACCTCACGTCCACGGCTCGTGCGGGTCGATCGTGGACAGGCTGGCCGAGGCCGGTGCCGGAGCGGTCATCGCGGTGGGCATGGGCGGCGGGCCTCGCGCCGGCTTCGCGGCGGCGAACATACCCGTCTACTTCGACGACGTGTCCCCCAGTCCTAGAATCGCGGTCGAGGCTTACCTGGGCGGAGGGCGGGACGTGTTCGGTGACGAACACGTGTGCCGCGGCCACTGAGTCCCGCGAAGCCGGCGACACGCGAGCGACGGTCGAGGAGCTCCAGGACGGGACCGACGTCCTACACCCGGTACTCGTAGTGCCTCGGGCCGATGCGGACGACCTTCCCCGACGCCGCTCGCTCCCGCACCGATGCGACCGCGAACTCATACAGGATCCGGTCCTCGACCGGGTCGCGCGGCTTGCGTCGAGGCGACCGCCGGCCCTGCGCGACCAGGACCACCATGCGGAAGTTGCGCGTCTGCATTGCGCGCCACTCCTCGACCGTCTGCATCCTCACGGCCGGTCCGCCAACATCTCGCGCAACTTGTCGGCGACTCCCTCGGTCTCCGCGCGCTGCTCCAGGTAGGCCAGGTCCAGCTCGGGCGCGGTCACGACCATCACCTTCGCCCAGCGGCACGACTCCGCGTCCGTCCAGTGCACGCACGCGTTGAGCCGGTCGATGATGATGTCCTCGATACCGAGCACGTATGCGTCCACCCCGCTCACACGAACAGCGAAGACACGCTCGCGCTCATGGGGGTCAAGCTGACCGCCCGGCACCTCGACCGCGAACTTGAGCTCGGCGTCATACCAATGCCGGCCCTCGCGAACGAAGCCCCATGACTCCAACACCTGCGCCACCGGTTCGGAGGCTCCCACCAGATCGATGTCGAGCGTCCGGTAGTCTCCGGCGGTGTGGTACTGCACCGCGAACCCGCCGACCACGACCGGCGCGCTCCAGCCAAGCGCGACGACGCCTTTGGCGAGCAGGCCCGCGAGCCTCAGGCGCCGCTCGACGATGTCCTCGACGCCCGCCAGCGCGGCTTCGAGGTCCGCCCTCGATGGGATCGCGGCCGGCTCGGCCGCGAGCGGCGTGCGCCCGGCGACCTCGGGATACGGGTACGGGCCGGGAACCCCCGACTCCGAGGACGACGCTCGCGAGCCGCGGCGAGACAGCCAGGTCTCCAGATCCACCGCCCGCACTCGCCACAAGCGGCCGACCTTGAGCGCGGGCAGATCGCCCGAGCGCACCTTGTTGTAGACGGTGCGCTCGGTGACACCCAGATACTCCGCAACGCGCGCTACGTCCCACAGTTCGTCCATGGGCACAGGATAGCACCTATGGGAACCAATAGGAACGCGCATGCTGTGACGGCGTTCGGGCCGAACCTGTCGATGGCCATCGTGCTGCGACGACGGTCATTCGATCGGCGCGTGTGCCTTCGTGTTGCCCTGGGGGGCATCGACTCCGTGGCAGACCCTGCACTTCGTCAGGTACGTGCCGTCGCCCTGGAGCGCCACGAACTTGATCCGGTCGTTGGCTTCGCGGCTCCTTGCCAAGGCGTGGGTGGAGTCGTGGCACGCCTCACACATGATCTTGCCACCGTGGTGGCCCGTCGAGAGCTCGTAGAGGGCGTTGCTCTGCTTGATCTGCGTTGCGGAAGTGTTCTTGTGACACGAGGGGTCGTCGCAGCGCGGCTCGTTGAGCCACGGCTGGGCGCTGCTGGCCACCGTCGACAGGTCGCCGTGACACGTGGGGCACTGGAAGCCGAGCGTCTGCGAATGCACGTCGCGCAGGCACTTCGTCTCCGGTCCCGGATGACAGTGCTGGCATCCTTCGGTCGTCGGCTGGATGTCAGGCACGTTCGCATGCTGTCTGTGCATGGCGTTGGACATGCTGGATACACCGGGCTTGCCCACGGCTCCGAGAGCGTTCGAGGAATGGCACGACGCACATAACAGCGGAGTCGACGTCGCGAGAGGCTTGAACCCGAACTTCTGAAAGGACGCCGTCTGCCGCTTATCGTGGATCAGCAGGATGTTGGTGTAGACGTCGTCAACGGACGTGATGCCGGCCTGGATGCACGCGTCGCCGTCCTTGCAGTGGCACATGTCGCAGCGCATCTCCGTGGAGACCGGTGTCACCACGCTCGTCCACGCGATCGCCTTGCCGGACGCCTCTCGAACAGTGACCTCGGCGAGTTGGTACGGGTGGATCGTCGTCGTTCCCGCATCGGAGTCGCTCTTGTCGGTGACAGGGATACCCTCGGCGACGAAGTAGCCGTCCTTCGCGTCCAGCCTGCCCGCGAGTCCCCGCCCGGTCAGCCCGACATCGGGCTTGAGGCTCACGCCGAACAGCGCCTTCGCATACGTCCAGAAGTTCGACTTCTGTGGCTTGCCGGGTCCCCCGACCGACCATGTGTTGTCCGGATACCGATACTCGACGGTCAACCCCGCGGTGATCGGCGCCGGATCCTCGCCCACCCTGACGACCTGCACGTAGAGGTTGTTGTATGGCGGAAGGATCGCGATCTTGGAGAAGTCCGCATTGAAGCAATGCATCCCTAGGTCGTTCCAGGCGAGCAGGACGATCTTCGATCCGTCGGTGAGCGTGCCGGTAGGCCGGGGCACCTTGGCCGGTCCGCCGGCCACCGCCGGCCCGATGGGCGCGACACCTGCGCTCGACGACGCCGGCGTGGCCGCCATGACGCAACCTTGCGAACCGGCGACGACTGCGACCAGCAGGACGACGAGCATGACCTTACCGACGCTCTGGTTCATCGGCTCCCCCCCGGACGCGGCTCTGCTCACCCGTGATGATTGCCGCCGCCGCCCCGGCTGTAACCCCACGCCCGTCGTTCACCGTACTCGCGTGCGGGGTTCACAGCTCCTTCACACGCCGTCGGCATACTCCGATCCAGAGGCGCGCAACAGGTGCGCCGACGAAGCAGCAAGTGGAGGTAGTCACGATGAACAAAACGAAGGTAGCGATCCTCGTGGGCGCGGCGCTCGTGGCCGGGCTCGTGCTCGGAAGCGTCGGCATCGCCACGGCCGCGACGGCCACCGCGACCACCGGCCCGGCGACCGGCGTGGCGCGATTCGGCCGCATGGCCGGGGCCACGTTGGCTGATGTAGTCGCCAAGTTGACAGGCAAGACCACCACCGAGATCTACGCCGAGCGCGCGGATGGCAAGTCGTTCGCGGCCATCGCCACCGAGAAGGGCGTCTCGGCCGACAAGGTCGTCTCCGAGGCCCTCGCGGCCCGCAAGGCGGCGCTCGACGCGTCGGTCAAGGCGGGAACCATGACGCGAGCCCAGGCCGACCTCATGTACGGCCGCATGGCCGACCGGATCCCCGCGCGCATCAACAGCGCTGCACCGGCTGGCTGCGACGGCACCGGTAGCGGTGCTGGTCGCGGGATGATGGGCGGCGGCGGCCGTGGGGCCGGCGTCGGGTCCGGCGGCGGTTGCGGCGGTGCGTGCGTCGCTCAGTAGCGAGAGCCTCATCGGGGCGGGCCCCTACCTGCGGGCCCGCCCCCTTCGCGCTGTCGCGGGCCGATCCGTTTGCGTGCGGGGGCCGCAGGGCACACGATAGCCGTGGAGGAGGTGAGTGCGCATGAAGCGTTCCGTGCTGATAGCGGACGACAATCCCAAGATCGTGGAGGTCCTCTCGGCGTACCTCACCGCCGAGGGTTTCGACGTCGTCACGGCGCCTGACGGGACCTCGGCTCTGAACGCCGTGGACGCCCGGGTGCCCGACATCGCGGTGCTCGACATCATGATGCCGGGGATCGACGGCATAGAGCTCACGAAGCGATTCCAACGCGAGCACCAGCTGCCCGTCATCCTGGTGACCGCCCGCACCGATGAGATCGACCGTCTCATCGGGCTCGAGGTGGGCGCGGACGACTACATCGCGAAGCCCTTCAGCCCCCGTGAGGTCGTGGCCCGCGTCAAGGCCGTCCTCAGGCGAAGCGACCGCGCCCGCGACCACGCCGACACCGAGGTCCTGCGCTCCGGCGGACTCGAGGTCGATCTCGGCGGCCGCACCGTCGCCGTCGACGGAGTGCCGGCAGCGCTCACCCGCACGGAGTTCGACCTTCTCGCCACGCTGGCCGCGCATCCGGGACGCGTGTACACGCGCATGCAGCTCATGGAGGCCGCCCAGGGCGATGCCTTCGAGGGCTACGAGCGCACCATCGACGCCCACGTGAAGAACGTCCGGCGGAAGCTGGGGGACGACCCGAAGGATCCGCGCTTCATCCAGACCGTGTTCGGCGTCGGCTACAAGCTGGAGGAGCGGAGATGAAGCGGCCGCTGCTGGTCCAGGCGTTCTTCGCCATGCTCCTCGTCGCCTTGGTCACGGTGGGCCTATCCGGGTTGATAACGCGGCTGCTGTTCGACTCCGCGTTCGCCAGCTATCTCGAGAAGCTTCCGCAGCCGATGGCCGGCCGTGGGATGGGGGCGGGCAGGCAGATGATGCTCGGCGGCGCCGAGCAGACGTTCCTTGGCACGGTCGACCGGGGGATCCTGATCGGAGCCGTCGTCGCCGTCGCCCTGGCCGCCCTCGCGGCCTTCGTCGTCGCGTGGTATCTCACTCGGCCCATCGAGCGGCTGACAGCGGCCACGAGGACTCTCGCGAGCGGCGACCTCTCGCACCGGGTCGACGTCGGGGGACCGGGCGAGATCGCCAGTCTCGGCGAGGCGTTCAACGAGATGGCCGATTCCCTGTCCGAGTCGGAGGGGCTACGCCGAAGGCTGGTCGCGGACGTGGCGCATGAGTTGCGCAATCCCGTCGCGTCGCTGCGCGCGCAGGTGGAGGGCATATCCGAAGGGATCCTGCCGGCGGACCAGGCGCGATTCGCTTCGCTCGCGGACGACACCCGCTACCTCTCGCGACTGGTGGAGGATCTCCAGGAGCTCTCGGCAGCGGAGGCCGGCCAACTGCGCTATGAGATGCAGGACCTCGATCTCGGTGCCCTTGCATGCGCGGAAGTCGACCGGGCGCGAGCGCTCGCGGGCGCCGGGCTGGATCTCCGCTGTGAGACCGAGTCGAGACTCGACGTACAAGGCGACGAGGGCCGGATCGCACAGGTGATGCGCAACCTGCTCGCGAACGCGATCCGCCACACGGAGGCGGGCTCCGTCACCGTCGTGTGCTCGGCCGATGGCGGACGAGCCAGGGTCGAGGTGCGCGACACCGGCGAGGGGGTCCCCGAAGCGGACCTCCCCTACATCTTCGAACGCTTCTACCGCGCCGACACGGCCCGGGCCCGCGACACCGGCGGCAGCGGTATCGGCCTGGCCGTGTCGCGGCGCATCGTCGAGGACCACGGGGGGGCGGTCTTCGCGCGAAACGGCCAGGCCGGCGGCGCCGTCATCGGTTTCGAGCTGCCGCTGGGAACCGGCCGCTCCGCGCGACCCGCTGGACGCATCTGACAGGTGTCCGCAGCGGCATGGCGGTGCCCGCCTTTCCGACCGTTCGTGACAGTGGACGGCCACTCCAGTCGGGTGGGCCTCCGGCGTCGGCTACCAGCCGCCCATGCCGCCGCCGGAGCCGGAGCCGGAGCCGGAGCCGGAGCCGGAGCCGGTGGAGTATCCCGAACCCATCATCCCGGTCCTGGGTCCGGTGGGACCGCCCGAGCCGCTGGTGGTGGGCGCAGCGTAACTTCCCCGGGGCGTCGTACCCTGGGTCGGTGCGGCGGGGGCAGGAGCGGCCGGCGCGACATACGGCTGGCAGGGCCGATCCGCGATCGGAGCGGACCCCATGCGCGGTCCGACTGTCGGGGGTGCGTTCACGCCCATACGGGGGGTCGGAAAGCGGTAGCCGCTACCCGGCATCCCCGTCGCGGGCATCGAAGGCGTCGCCGTCGTGGACCGTGAAGGTGCGTTGCCCGTGCCGGGAACCGCGCTCATCATCGCCTGGACCGATGCGCGGATGTTGTCGAGCATGGTCTTCTCCAGGGCCGCCGTCATCCGACCGGCCGTCACGAGCGTGTCGAGGTACGTCTTGCGTGCGGAGACCGTCTGGTCCACCACGGTCGCCGGGTCCACGCCGTTCTCGGTGGCGATCGTGGCGAGCGACTTGCCCTGGCTGCGGAGCGTCGTGATCTCCTGGACCGACAGCCCGGTCAGGGCGGAGAGTGTCGCGATGGGGCTGGTCGCGCCCGTCACCGCTCCGCTCGCGTACGACGGGGCGACCGCCGCCTGAGTCGTACGGCTCGCGGCGCTCGCGATGCTCATGCCGCCGATCGTGAGGCCCGCGACGAGAGCGCTGGCCACGAGGATGGCGATTCTGCTCTTCTTCACTGCGTACACCTGCTTTCGTTTCTTGCGGACACGACGTGGTCGTCTCCGCGATCGGGAGGTCTGAGCCGGCGAACGACTCGTGAGGCATGACGCTGGGGGGCGACGGACCTTACGAAGTCCGCCCGGATGGTCGTGCGACCGATCGCTACGGACCGCCCATGCCGCTACCCATGGAGGAGGAACCGCCGACTGCCGACGATGACCCGCTCCGCGGGGACCGGGAGCCGCCTCCACTGGTCGATCGCGAGCCCCAGGACGAGGACGCGGACGCCGTCGCGTGGCTCCCGCCCGCAGTACCTGAGTACGTTGGGCCGCTCGGAGACGTGGGGGCCATCGGTGCGGTCGACGTCGGTGCGGTCCACCGGGAACCTGACATCGTATCGCCGGACCTGACCGTGCCGGTCGAGCCCCCCATCGGGGCCATCGGGCCGGTATTCGATGTCTGCCCCTCTATCCACATGCTGGACCACATGTTCGTGCCTGCCGCGCCGGTCCCATCGGGGGACGACGACCAGGGGTTCGTGGCGCCGGTCCACGAGGAACGCGTCGTGCCAAGCGACGCGGTCCTCACCGCGGTGGAGGGGAGCGGGTGCCTCACGGTCGTGACCACGATCGGGGCGACGGCGATGGCAGCGACCGCGACGCCGGCGGCGATCTTGGACACCAGGTTCCAGGTGTGGGGCTGCGTCAGGACCGCCGCGCTCTGCTGGGCCACGACGTCGGGAAACGTCCGGACTGTCATGGCCGCTCGGCCGATCAGCCCGTGAGCCAGACTCTTCACCGGGACGAGGAACGGGAGCAAGGCCGCGAGGTGATGCGGATCGTCCGCCCGCTTCGCTTCGGCGCGACAGCGTTCGCAGCCCGCAACGTGCGCTTGAAGCGCCGCCTGCTCTTGATCCGTGATGCCAGTCCCGAGCCTTCGGTAGATGAGCTCGACGTTCGCCCGACACGCCGACGGCATAGTGCCCACTGAGGCGTAGGCGATGCCGAAGGCGTCGCGGGCCCGACTGACGAGTGTGTCCACCGCGCCCGGACTGGTCTCGAGTGAAGCGCGCCGGGTAAAGTGGAGGCTCCGAGATTCAGGAGGAGCCCGTGCCCCGAGGAATGAAGTACCCGCAAGAACTGCGTGAGAGCGCTGTGCGCATGGTCGCCGAGATCGATCGGCCCGGAGCGGTCCGTCATGTG
>JANYAK010000002.1 GCA_025361335.1 Coriobacteriia bacterium | reverse complement strand
CACATGACGGACCGCTCCGGGCCGATCGATCTCGGCGACCATGCGCACAGCGCTCTCACGCAGTTCTTGCGGGTACTTCATTCCTCGGGGCACGGGCTCCTCCTGAATCTCGGAGCCTCCACTTTACCCGGCGCGCTTCAGAGCGGTATGGGTGATCGGCTTCGAGCGGAATACGCACTCACCAGCACTACCGTGTGACGGCGCCCTTTGGGGCGCCGTCCGCGCTCCAGGCACCGTGGTACAATCGCTTGGCTCATTTGACCCCCTCCCGCGCGCACGAAAGCGGGTCTGATACGCCCGAAAGCGGTGGCATCCGTGGCCAACATCCTCCACAGGCTCCTCACCATCGGCGAAGGCCGCCAGAATCGCGTCATCGAGGCGGTCGTCGAGCAGGTCAACGCCCACGAGGCGGCCATGCAAGCCCTCTCCGACGACGCCCTGCGCGCCAAGACCGACGAGTTCCGCGCCCGCTACGCCGACGGCGAGACGCTCGACGACCTGCTCCCCGAGGCGTTCGCCGCCGTGCGCGAGGGCTCGGTGCGCGCGTTGGGCATGCGCCACTTCGACGTGCAGGTCTTCGGCGGCATCGTCCTTCACCGCGGCATGATCGCCGAGATGAAGACTGGCGAGGGCAAGACGCTGGTGGCCACCCTGCCCGTCTACCTCAACGCACTTGCCGGCCGCGGGGTGCACGTGGTCACCGTCAACGACTACCTGGCCTCCCGCGACGCCACGTGGATGGGACGCGTGTATCGCTTCATGGGCCTGGACGTGGGCGTCATCCCCGCTGACGACAACCCCGAGTCGCGCCGCGAGGCCAACAAGTTGGGCGTCATCTACGGCCTCACCGACGACCGCACCGCCCGCAAGGCCGCCTACGCCGCCGACATCACCTACGGCACCAACGCCGAGTTCGGCTTCGACTACCTGCGCGACAACATGGCCGTCCAGCCGGACGACCGCGTCCAGCGCGGGCACTTCTTCGCCATCGTGGATGAGGTCGACTCCATCCTGATCGACGAGGCGCGCACCCCGCTCATCATCTCCGGCCAGGGCGAGCGCAGCGCGGACACGTACCGCGACTTCGCCAAGGTCGTGCCACGCATGCGCGCCGGCGTGGACTTCGAGATGGAAGAGGAGAAGCGCACCATCTGGGCCACCGAGGAGGGACTCGCCAAGGTCGAGTCAATGCTGGGCATCAAGGACCTCTACTCGGCCGATCCGTCCGGCCAGCTGGTCAACCACCTGCAGCAGGCCCTGCGCGCCCAGTTCCTGTTCAAGAAAGACGTCGACTACGTCATCGCCGACGGCGAGGTCAAGATCGTCGACGAGTTCACCGGCCGCGTCATGGAAGGCCGCCGCTGGTCCGAGGGCCTGCACCAGGCCATCGAGGCCAAGGAGCGCGTGCACGTCAAGGAAGAGAACCAGACGCTTGCCACGGTCACCATCCAGAACTACTTCCGCATGCACGAGAAACTGGCCGGCATGACCGGCACGGCCGTCACCGAAGACGCCGAGTTCCGCGAGATCTACAACCTGACGGTGCTTGCCATCCCGCCCAACCAGGAGGTCGCCCGTATCGACGAGGACGACTTGGTCTACCGCACCGTGGAGGCCAAGTACGACGCCGTCGTCGAAGACATCGTCGCGCGCAGCGAGCATGGCCAGCCCTGCCTGGTCGGCACCATCTCGGTCGAGAACTCCGAGCACCTCTCGCGCCTGCTGGACAAGCGCGGCGTGACGCACAACGTGCTCAACGCCAAGCGACACGACCGTGAGGCGCATGTCGTGGCGCAGGCCGGCCGCCTGGGCGCGGTCACCATCGCCACCAACATGGCCGGCCGCGGCACCGACATCGTGCTGGGCGGAAACCCCGGTGAGCTGTTCAAAGACATCCTCATCGATCGCGGCGTCAAGCCCGACGAGGCCACGTCCGAGCAGGAGGAGTCGGCCCGCGCCAAGGCCAAGGAGATCTGCGACCTCGAGCACGAGGAGGTCGTGGCGGCCGGAGGCCTCGCGGTCATCGGCACTGAGCGTCATGAGTCCCGGCGCATCGACGACCAGCTCCGCGGCCGTGGCGGCCGTCAGGGCGACCCGGGCCTCAGTCAGTTCTACCTCTCGCTGGGCGACGACTTGATGCGCCTGTTCGGCGGCGACCGCATGGACTCCATCTCGCGCCTCATGGAGCGCACGCAGATCCCCGACGACATGCCCATCCAAGCCGGCCTCGTCTCCCGCGCGCTGTCGGGCGCGCAGAAGAAGGTCGAGCTCATCAACTTCGCCGCCAGAAAGCACGTACTGGAGTACGACGACGTCATCAAAGTCCAGCGGGAGACCATCTACGGCGAGCGCAACGCCATCCTGGACGGCAAGGACATCCACGGCCGAGTGCAAGAGATGATCGAGTCGGCGGTCCTGGACGGTGTGCTGTCGTTCTGCCCCGAGAAGACCTACGCCGAGGAGTGGGACTGGGCCGGCCTCACCGCGTGGCTGACCGACCTGACCGGCTCCGACCTGGGCGTCGAGTCGTATCGCGAGGGTGCCTCCAACCCGCACGAGCTGGCCATGACGCTGGCCGAGGCCGCCTTGGAGCGCTACAACGGCCGCGAGGTCGAGCTGGGCGCCGAGCAGCTGCGCGACCTGGAGCGCTACATCATGCTCAACGTCATCGACCGCCGCTGGCTCGACCACCTCAACGAGCTGGACTACCTGCGCGAGGGCATCGGCCTGCGCGCCATGGGCCAGCGCGACCCGGTCGTCGAGTACAAGAACGAGGCGTTCGACATGTTCGCCGGCATGGTGTCCGGCATCAACGAGGACTTCCTGCGCACCATCTTCCACATACAGCTGGTCGCCGAGCCCGACACGCTTACGGCGTCGCGTTCGCGCGACGTCAGCTACACCGCGCCCACGGAGGCGTCGATCTTCGCCGGCGCCGTCCAGACCGCCGAGACGTTCGGCGGAGCGACATCGCCCGACGCGATGGCGGCCACCGCCGCCGCGGTCGGCACCAAGGCCGCCACCGTGGTCAAGGACAAGGACGACGTGTGGGCCGACGTGGGCCGCAACGACCCCTGCCCGTGCGGCAGCGGCAAGAAGTACAAGAAGTGCCACGGAGCGAACGCGTAGCGCATCAGCCCGCACATCGCACCAGGACGACTCAAGGGGCCTCGGCGTCGTGCGGGGTCCCTTGTCGTGTGCTGCGACGGGCGCTGTTCATGGCGCTTCACCGCTGACGTTCTCGCTTGCATGATGTATAGCCATACATCATGCACCCGGCCGATCGGGCGAGTCCGGTCGGGGGCGGGTTCGGGATCGGTTGGAGGCGAAGCGCATCATGGCGCGCATGACACGCACACAGATCATGCTTGATCCCCGGCAGATGGACCTGCTCGCGCGGGAGTCGCAGGTAACCGGCAAGAGCAAGTCCGAGCTCATCCGGCAGGCGATCGACGCCGCGTACGACCAAGACGCGGACAAGGCGCGGCGCATGGCGGCGCTGCAGCGGTTCCTCACGATGGAGCGGCCGCCGCTGGACCAGATCGCCCCGCTGGACAGGACAACCGGCTGGCGCGAGCGTTTCCATGCTAGAGAGCCGCGCGAGAGTGAGTAGTGGCGTCCTGATCGACACCGGCGTGCTGGTCTATTCCACGTGGGTCGACGGCTCTCCCAAGGCGGTGGCGGCCGACGCCGTGCTGTTGGCGCTCGCGGAGAACCGGTCGGGGACGGTGTCCACACAGGTGCTGTCCGAGTACGCGAGCACCATGCTCAGGCTCTACCCGCGCGCAGCACACCCGGTCGTTGTTCGCGAGCTGGCCGCGCTGCGCGAGACGTGGCCGGTGCTGTTCGTGACCGACGAGGTCGTCGCCGACGCCGTCCGCGGCACCATCGAGCACGGCATGTCCTACTACGACGCCCAGCTATGGGCCACCGCGCGGCTGGCCGGGATCGGCGTCGTGCTGACCGAGGACTTTGCCGACGGGAGGGTGGTGGAGGGCGTTCGCTACGTCGACCCTTTCTCGCCCTCGTTCGACCTTCGCGACCTGTCGATCTGACCTGGCGGCCAGTCGCCGCGCGCCCGGTCGTGCCGTCGCCGCGTGTTAGAATACGTCTGCCTTGGGCAGCCTCGCCACAGCGGCAGCAGGCGCCCGCCCTTACGTCAGCCGAGGTAGCCACCGATGGTCGAGGACCGCAGTCAGGACATAGCCGCGATGCGCTCGCGAGTGGAGCGCATCGGGGAGTACCTGCACTTGGATGCCAAGCGCGCTGAGGCCACGGCTCTGGAAGGGCAGGCCACCGCGCCCGGGTTCTGGGACGACCCCTCGGCGGCCCAGATCGTCATGTCCAAGGCCGCGGGCCTTCGCGACGAGATCGCCCAGCAGGAGTCGATCGTCTCCGACGTCGAGGAGGCTGAGGCCGGCAACGAGCTCGCGCTGGCCGACGACGACGAGGAGATGGCCGCCGAGCGCGACCGCCTGATGGCCGACCTCGGGAAGCGTGTCGTGGACCTGGAGGTCGGCTCCTGGTTCACCGGCGAGTTCGACGCCGGCGACGCCATCGTCACCATCACGCCGGGCCAGGGCGGCCTCGAGGCCCAGGACTGGGCCGAGATGCTCCTGCGCATGTACACCAAGTACGCCGAATCCCGCAAATGGAGGGTCGACCTCAACGACGCCACCCCCGGTGTCGAGCTGGGCATCGACCGCGCCGTGTTCACCGTGCACGGCCGCAACGCCTACGGGATGCTGCAGTCCGAGGACGGCGTGCACCGCCTGGTCCGCATCAGCCCCACCGACGAGAAGAAGCGCCGCCAGACCACCTTCGCCGGCGTCGAGGTCTTGCCGCTGCTGCCCGACGACATCGAGGTCGAGATCCGCGACGAGGACATCCGCGTGGACGTCTACCGCTCGTCGGGCCCCGGCGGTCAGACGGTCAACACCACCGACTCCGCCGTGCGCATCACGCACATCCCCACCGGCCTGGTCGTCACCTGCCAGAACGAGAAGAGCCAGCTCAAGAACAAGGACACGGCGATGAAGATCCTTCGCTCGCGTCTGTACGAGCTGAAGAAGGCAGCGCGCGACGCCGATCTGGCCGAGATGCGCGGCGAGCGCCGCGACATCAGCTTCGGCAGCCAGATCCGCAACTACGTGCTGTATCCCTACCAGCTGGTCAAGGACGTCCGTACCGGCGTCGAGACCGGCGACGTCAGCAGCGTGCTGGGCGGCGGCATCGACGAGTTCGTGGTCGGCTTCCACCGTTGGCGGGTGGGCGAGGCCACCGCCGAGGCGGTCGGCGCCGGGACTGCCGCGGCGGCCGCTGTGGCAGCCGCCTCCCAGGCCACCGCCCAAGCCGGGTCGTAGGCCATGCGCCTGCTGGCCGACCTCCACAGCCACACCGTCGCGTCGGGCCACGCCTACTCCACGGTCACCGAGAACGCCCGAGCGGCCGCCGACAAGGGCCTCGAGCTCATCGCCATCACCGACCACGGCCCCAACGTCCCCCAGGGCGCGCACCCGTGGTACTTCTGGAACAGCAAGGCGGTGCCGCAGTTCGTGTGTGGCGTCCGGGTCCTCAAAGGCTGCGAGGCCGACGTCGCCGACACGGACAACGGCATCGACCTGCCCGACGTCGTCCTCGAGGTGCTCGACTTCGTGGCGGTGGGCTTCCACCCGATGTGCGGCTTCGACAAGCGCGACCGCGACCGCAACACCGAGGCGATGCTGCGGGTGCTGGCCAACCCGCTGGTCGACATGATCACGCACCCCGGCAACGAGGA
The DNA here is from genome assembly GCA_025361335.1 of Coriobacteriia bacterium. Taxonomy (GTDB): domain Bacteria; phylum Actinomycetota; class Coriobacteriia; order Anaerosomatales; family PALSA-660; genus JANYAK01. The sequence goes on along the minus strand of JANYAK010000002.1, from coordinate 59,447 downwards.
GGAGTTCCCGCTCCACCTCGACCGCGTCGTGGATGCTGCGGTCCGGGCCGGCGTGATCCTCGAGATCAACGACCACAGCTTCGATCCCAGCAGCGTGCGCTCCCGCTCGCGCGCCCGCGAGATCGAGTTCGCCCAAGCCGCGTTCGACGTAGGCTGCGCCATCGCGGTGAACTCGGACGCGCACTATCACGACCTGATCGGCGGCCTCGATCGCGCGCTGGAGGTCGTCGAGCAGATCGGCATCACCGAGGACCGCATCGTGAACCGCAGCGCGGCCAGCGTGCTGGAGCATCTGCTGGCGCGCCGCCCGCGGCCGCGGCTCGACGTGGGCGGGGCGGAGGGCTAGATGGTGCGCGCCACGGTCAACAGGCTCGCCCGCCCCATGTCGCCCCAGCGCATCTTGCGCAGCAGGCCGGTGCGCGACACCTTCTGGATGACGCTGGGCATCCTCATCGCCGCCTGGGGGCTCGACGCCTTCCTCATCCCGAACAGGATCGCAGGCGGCGGCGTATCGGGTCTGGCTACCGTCATCTTCTACGTGCTGAAGAACCTCCACTCGCCGGTGATCGTGCCCGTCGGCATCCAGATGGCGATGATGAACGTCGTCCTGCTCGTCATCGGGATCCGCGCGCGCGGCTGGCGCTACGGCGGCAAGACCATCTTCGGTGCGCTCGGCCTGTCGGTGGCGGTCGACGTGCTGGCCCTGCCGTGGTTCAGGCCCCTCGTGCCGCACCTGGCGGCGAACGACCCTTTGCTCGCGGCGCTGTGGGGAGGCGCGCTCATGGGCCTGGGCGTCGGCATGGTGTTCCGGGTCGGCGGCAACACCGGGGGCACCGACATCATCGCGCAGCTGCTCACTAGAAGGATCTCGATCGGCATCGGACAGCTGATGCTGGCGCTGGACGTCATAGTCCTGGTCGCCGCGGGGCTGGTGTTCGGCCCGACGCTCGCGCTGTACGGCGCGGTGGCCGTGTTCGTGGGCGGGCAGACCATCGACCTGGTGCAGGAGGGGCTGGTTACCGAGAAGGCGGCCTACATCTTCTCGCTCCAGGCGGCCGCCATCGGCCAAGCCATCGTCGACGAGCTGGGGAGGGGCGCCACGGCGCTCAAGAGCCGCGGCGTCTACAGTGGGGAGGACCGCGATGTCATCTTCTGCGTCGTGTCCCGCAACGAGCTCGACGCGCTCAAGGCCATCGTGCACGCGCTGGACCCCGAGGCGTTCCTGGTCATCTCCGACGTGCACGAGGTGCTCGGTGAGGGCTTCAAGGAGGCCGGCGCGCGGCGATGACCGCGCGACCGCGCATCCGCTCGCTCTCACCGCCGGCGCGCGAGGGGCCGACTACTATCCGTGAACGCCTACCCCTCTGAAGCCGGTGGTGACGCTTCGATGACCGTCCCTCTCCCCTCGCACACGCCGGAGTACTCGGCCCAACTCGCCTCGGCCGGCATGGCCCTTATCGGCTGCCAGACCCCCGACGAGGTCTTCGACGTCATCCGCGACTTCCTCGCCGAAGCGACGCCGGGGCACTTCGGAGTCGTGAGCCGGACGACGGTTGATTCGCGTCACGTCGTAGTGCATGCAGTGACAGGTCTGAACGCCTCGACTCTGGCTCGCGCGGCGTCGCTGGCCGGGTTCGAACTGGTCGGGAAGGGTTCGGTGATCGACGACCGCTTCCTGGACCGGGTGTTCAAGCGCTCCCTCCAGAAGGTCGAGGGAGGCTTCGCCGAGTTCGCGGCCAACGACCTGCCCGCATCGGTCGGGAGCAGCATCGCGAAGGTTCTGGGCATACACGACGTCCATATCATCGGGATCACCGACGGGGCTACGGTCTACGGCAACATGAGCGTCCTCACCCTGGCGCCGGATGCTGAGCTCCCGGCGGGCGCCATCGAGTCGCTCGCGCACATGGCGTTCCTCACCTTGGCCCGCATAGAGGCCGCGTGTGAGCTGGCCGACACCGCTCAGCGATTCCACCTGCTGTTCGACCAATCCCCCGACGGCATCGTCATCCTGGACCCAGTCACGGCTCGGCCCATCGATTTCAACGAGACCGCGCACCGGCAGCTGGGCTATACCCGCGAGGAGTTCGCCGCGCTCGACCTCAGCCGCATCGAAGCGGCCGAGACGCCCGAGGAGACCCGGTCGCGCATCGAGCGTGTGGTAACCGACGGCCGCAGTGACTTCGAGACTCGGCAGCGCACCAAGACCGGCGAGATCAGGAACGTGCATGTGACCGCCCAGACGATCACTCTCGGCGAGCACGTCGTGTTCCACTGCGTGTGGCGCGACATCACCGAGCGTACGCATGCGCAGGAGGAGCTCCGGGAGCGCAAGGAGTTCATCGAGACAGTGCTCGACCACGCCCCGATCGGCTTCGCCGTGAACAGGATCGACAATGGCGAGAGCGTCATGGTGGGCCGCACATTCGAGGCGATCTACGGTGTCGCGCAAGGCAGCCTCGGCGGCGTGGATGACTTCTTCGAGAGCGTGTACATCGATCCGGTGCAGCGCGAGCAGATGCGCGAGCGCGTGATGGCGGACATCGCGAGCGGGGACGCCTCACGCATGCGGTGGGCCAACATCGCCATCACGACGCGGTCCGGCGACAACAGGGTCCTCACCAGCATGAACCGCCCGCTGCCGGATCAGAACCTGATGATATCCACCGTGCAGGACGTGACCGACCAATGGCGGGCCGAAGAGGCGCTGCGCGAGAGCGAGGCGAGGTTCCGGGCGCTGCTCGAGAGCGCAAACGAAGGGATCATGCTGCTGTCCGACCAAGGTGTCGTGGTCTCCGCGAATCCAGCGATGGCCAGGATGTACGGATACGAGGTCGACGAGATGACCTCCATGACGCTCGCGGACCTCGAGACGGCGGAGGGTTCTTCCCTGGCGCCGGACAGGCTGCGCAGGATCTTCGCCGGAGAGACGCTGTCGTTCGAGGTCGAGAATCGCCGCAGGGGCGGAACGGTGATGTCGATCGAGGTGACGACGAGCGCCGTGGCGATCGGTGGCGAGAAGTATGCGCTGGCGTTTCATCGCGACATCAGCGAGCGGAGGGCCGCGGACGCCCGGTTCGAGGAGTACCGCCAGCAGCTCGAAGCCCTGGTCGGGGAGCGCACCTCCAGACTGGCGGAGGCTAACGAACGGCTTCGGCAGACCAATGCTGAGCTGCTTGTGGCCACGGCCGCCAAGAACGACTTCCTCGCGGCCATGAGCCACGAGCTGCGCACGCCCATGAACTCGATCATCGGGTTCTCCGGGATCCTCGGGCAGGGACTTGCCGGGCCGATGAACCCCGAGCAGTCCGCGCAGCTCGAGATGATCAACCGCTCAGGCAGGCACCTGCTCTCACTCATCGACGGTGTGCTCGACCTTGCGAAGATCGAGGCGGGCAGGGACGCGTGCGTGTTCGAGACCGTGGACCCGAACGCTCTTGTGCGCGAGGTCATCGATGCCGTGCGTCCTCTCGCGGCGGATAGGGGGCTGCTCATCGACGTGGATGACGCGGCGGACGAAGGATCGATCAGCACCGATCCGGGCAAGCTGCGCCAGATACTGTTCAATCTCGTCGGCAACGCGGTCAAGTTCACAGAGAGCGGTTCCGTGTGCAGCAAGGTCCGGCGCGACGACGGGGGAGACTGGGAGTTCTCCGTCGCCGACACCGGGCAGGGGATCGCCGCGAAGGACCTGTCCCGGATCTTCGAGCCGTTCACGCAGCTGGAGTCGCCCGTCGTGGCCAAGTCCAAGGGCACGGGGCTCGGCCTTCGCATCTCGCGGGAGTACGCGCACCTGCTCGGCGGCGAGATCACGGTGACCAGCGCTGAGGGAGAGGGGTCGACCTTCACGCTGCGCCTGCCGGTCGAGCCCCCCGTGTGCGAATGACGTCTGGTACCCTGTCCGTGGCCTCGGGTATCGCGCCCGACACCGGTCCCGGGAAGGACACGCCCAGACGATGACGACGGCTGACATCCCCACGATCGCGCGCACGTGCCGGCAGATGAGACGCGACATCATCGAGATGGTCGGAGCCGCGGGCTCAGGACACCCCGGTGGGTCCCTGTCCGCAGTCGAGATCGTGGCCACGCTCTTCGGCGCCGCGATGGAGCACGACCCCGCGCGTCCCGACCTTCCCGAGCGCGACCGCTTCGTGCTGTCGAAGGGTCACGCCGCCCCCGTGCTGTACGCGGCGCTGGCCGAGTCCGGCTACTTCCCGCGCGAGGAGCTCTCCACCCTGCGCAAGCTGGGCTCTCGCCTGCAGGGTCACCCCGATGCGCGCAAGCTGCCGGGCGTCGAGGTCTCCACCGGTTCGCTCGGGCAGGGACTCGCTCTGGCCAATGGTCTGGCGCTCGCTCTCCGGCTCGACGACAACGCCGCCTCCACGGTCTACTGCCTCCTGGGCGACGGCGAGCTCCAGGAGGGCGAGGTGTGGGAGGCGGCCATGCTCGCCGCCCACTACCGCCTCGGCAACGTGGTCGCCATCGTGGACCTCAACGGGCTCCAGATCGACGGCCCCACATGTGAGGTCATGGACGTCGGCGACGTCGGCGCCAAGTTCGCCGCATTCGGCTGGGAGGTGCTGACCTGCGACGGTCACAGCCTCCACGAACTGCTCGCCGCGTTCGGAGCCGCGCGCCTTCACCGAGGCGGCCCCGTCGTCATCGTCGCGCGCACCATGAAGGGCAGGGGCGTCTCGTTCATGGAGGGCCTCTGCGACTGGCACGGCAAGGCGCCCAACGCCGAACAGTGCGCGACGGCGTTGTCCGAGATGGCCGAAGGGAGCGCCCTGTGAGCGACAAGAGGGCCACCCGCGAAGCCCTGGGAGCCACCCTGCTCGAGCTTGCGGCCGAGGGCCGCGACGACATCGTCGTGCTCGACGCCGACCTGGCCAAGGCGACCACAACGGTCAAGTTCGCCGCCGCGCACCCCGACCGCTTCTTCGACGTCGGCATCGCGGAGCAGAACCTCATCGGCACCGCCGCCGGCCTCGCCGCCGGGGGGCGCACCGCGTTCGCGTCCAGTTTCGCGGTGTTCGCCACGGGCCGCGCCTACGACCAGGTGCGCAACTCGGTGTGCTACGGCAACCTCGACGTCAAGATCGCCGCCACCCATGCGGGGATCACGGTGGGCCCTGATGGCGGCAGCCATCAGATGGTCGAGGACATCGCGCTCATGCGGGTCCTGCCCAACATGCGCGTCCTGGTGCCGGCGGACTACCGTGCCGCGGCGGGTGCGATCCGCGCTGCTGCCTCGACCCCCGGGCCGTTCTACATCCGCCTGGGCCGGCCCGCTCTGCCCGCCGTCTACGACGACGCATTCGAGTTCGAGGTCGGTCGCGCGTACGTGCTGCGCGCGGGCACCGCGGTCAGCCTCGTCGCGTGCGGCGCCATGGTCACGCGCGCCCTGGACGCCGCGAACCTGCTCGCCGCCGAGGGGATCGCCGCCGATGTGGTCGACGCGGCCACCATCAAGCCGCTCGACGAGGACACGATCCTGGCCTCGGTCACCAAGACCGGCGCGGTCGTCACCTGCGAGGAACACTCCATCATCGGCGGACTCGGCTCGGCAGTTGCTGAACTGGTCGGAGAACATGCGCCCGTCCCGCTTGAGCGTGTCGGCGTCCGAGACGTGTTCGGCACCTCGGGCGAGGCCGACGAGCTCATGGAGCACTTCGGGTTGAGCGCCGGGGATATCGCGGCGGCGGCACGCCGTGTCATCGCTCGAAGCAGCCTGTCAAGCTCGTGAACGGCGAACCGCTCGGCTGTGGATTCCGCATGGAGATGCCCCCGGGCTCCGGGGGGCGGCCATGCTTCTGCTACCATATGCGGTCGGGAGTCGTTGCATACGGACGGAGTAGCCCACTGTGATCTCAATGAAGAACGTGAGTAAGGTCTACATCGCGGACAAGCCGCCGGCGCTGAGCGACATAGACGTCGACATCGCCCAAGGTGAGTTCACGTTCCTTGTCGGACATTCCGGTTCCGGGAAGTCCACCCTTATCAAGCTTCTCCTGCGCGAGATCCTGCCCACCACCGGCGAGATCATCGTCGCCGGGCAAGACGTCGTCCACATGCGCAACTGGAAGATCCCGTTCCTGCGCCGCAACATCGGTTGCGTGTTCCAAGACTTCAAGCTCCTGCCGAACAAGACGAGCTACGAGAACGTCGCGTTCGCCCTGGAGGTCATCGGGAAGTCGAAGCACGTCATCCGGACTCAGGTCCCCGAGGTGCTCAAGCTCGTCGGCCTGGACGACAAGGCCGAAAGCTACCCCGACGAGCTCTCCGGCGGCGAGCAGCAGCGCGTCTCCATCGCCCGCGCCTTCGTCAACCGCCCGCCGCTGCTGCTGGCCGACGAGCCGACCGGAAACCTGGACCCGGCGACATCGCTGGGCATCATGAGTCTGCTCAACCGCATCAACAAGACGGGAACCACCGTGGTCATCGCCACCCACGACCGAGAGATGGTCGACTCCATGCGAAAGCGCGTCATCGCTCTCGAGAACGGCAAGGTCATCCGCGACCAGAGCCGGGGGGTGTACGGATATGGCGATTAGCCCCGGCTACTTCATCGGCGAGGCATGGTCCTCGTTCCGCCGCAACTGGGTGATGAGTCTCGTCGCGGTGACGATCATCTACATCTCGCTGCTCCTCGTCGGCACGTTCTTCCTGACTGGCGCGATCGTGAACCGCATCGCCACCTCCTTCGAGCAGAAGGTCTCCATCTCGATATTCATGAAGGACGGCGCCGCGCCCGCGGACGTGCAGGCCTTGCAAGGCGACATGCAGAAGGACCCGCGCGTCGACAGCGTCAGCTACGTCAGCAAGACGCAGGCTCTCGAGCGGTTCAAGGAGCGCACGAAGAACTCGCCCCAGCTGGTCGAGCAGCTCCGCGGCAACCCGCTTCCCGCCTCGTTCGAGGTCAAGCTCAAAGATCCGCGCCAGGTCGCCGCTGTGGTCAAGACCATCAAGGCCGACCCCGCGCTGGCCAAGGTGATCAAGAACGCCGAGGAGGACGTCCACTGGGGCCAGACCATCGTGGAGAACCTCTTCGCCGCGACCGGCATCGTCCGACTGTTCGTCCTCGTGTTCGTCATCCTTCTGCTCGTCGTGAGCCTCGTGCTCATCGGCAACACCATCAGGCTGGCCATCTACTCGCGCCGCAAGGAGATCGGCATCATGCGGCTCGTCGGCGCGAGCAACGGGTTCATCCGCACGCCGTTCCTGTTCGAAGGCGTCTTCCAGTCGGTGGTAGGAGCGCTTCTCGCGAGCGGCACCCTCCTGGCGGCGCAGGCGTTCCTCGTGCCGTGGCTCCAGCGCAACCTGCGCTTCCTGCCCGTCTCGATCTCCGGGACCACCCTCGCTCAGCTGACCGGGCTCCTGCTCCTGTCCGCCGTGGTGATCGGGCTCGCCGGATCCGGTGCGGCTGTCCGCCGTTACCTGAAGGTCTAGCAGGCGGCGGTCCCCGCAGCGGGACCGCATACTCACCAAGGCGGTATGCATGCAGCGCTTCCTCAAGGCGACGATCGCCGTTTCGATCGCAGTCCTCATCGGCGTCGGGTCGTTCGCCGGCGGGGCCATGTACGAGCGGCTCCGCACCCCGCCCGCCCTCGCGGCGAGTGCGGCCAAGGCGGGCGTGACTCCAGTGCCGTCCGGCAAGCTGCCGGCGCTGGTCAAAGAGGTCGAGGACATCATCGTGCGCGACGCCCTCAAACCGTCGTCCGAGGACTCCATGACGACGAACGCCATCGACGGGCTGCTCAACTCGCTCGGGGACACGTACGCGATGTACTTCGACCCCAAGGCCAACACCGAGTTGCGCATGGACAGCAAAGGCGAGTTCTTCGGTGTGGGTATGACCGTGGGCCTGCGCGAGACCACCCCCACGATCATCACCGTGTTCAAGGGCTCGCCGGCCGAGAAGGCCGGTCTCAAGGCGGGCGATCAGATCGTGGCCGTGGACGGCGTCTCGAAGAAGAAATGGGACCTCGACGACGTGGTGGGCCGCATCCGAGGGCCGATCGACACCAAGGTCACCATCCGTGTCGCGCGCGAGGGCTCGGCCAAGCCGCTCACCTTCACCATCACCCGCGCCCGCATCTCCATCCCCAACATCATGTCCGACATGGTCGGCACGGACGTCGGACACATCCGGCTCATGCAGTTCAACGACAAGTCGGCTGAGGATATCGGCAAGGCGATGGTCGAGCTCCAGGGCAAGGGCGCGAAAGGATTCATCCTCGATCTTCGTGAGAACCCCGGCGGACTGCTGAGCGCGGCCGTGCAGGTGTCCTCGCTCTACATCGACAGCGGCGTGATCGTGCGCATCGACCAGCGCGGCAAGCCCGAGGAGCGCCAGATGGCCGTGGGCGGCACCGCCACCGACAAGCCGCTCGTGGTCCTCGTCGACAACAACTCCGCTTCGGCCAGCGAGATCGTCGCCGGCGCCCTGCAGGACTACGGGCGCGCGGTCATCGTGGGCGAGAAGTCATACGGCAAGGGAAGCGTGCAGACGATCCGCGACCTGTCCAACGGCGGGGCGGTCAAGCTGACGACGGCGCACTACCTCACCCCGAAGAGCCGCGTCATCAACGGCAAGGGCGTCACGCCCGACGTCGTGGTGAAGATGGACCCGAAGCTGCAGTCCAAGCCCGCGACCGACACCCAGTTGAGCCGGGCCGTCGCGATACTGCGCGGGAAGTTCTAGAAGCGCGGAGAGCGGGGCCACCAGCCCTCTAGCGGCTAGCGGCCCGAGCGGCTAGCGGCCCTCGTCCTCGTCGTCATCGTCGAGCAGCACGTAGCTCTCAGCGTCGAAGTCCTCGGAGTCCAGCAGCAGGGCGGGCAGCCTGTCTTCGGAGCCCTCCGGCTCATCGACGGGCACGAGGGTGAGCGTCATTCCCTCTCCGGCCAGCTCGAAGCTGCACGTGCCGTCGTCCGCCGTCATGAACGTCAGGTAGCGGAAGCTCAGGACGTTGAGGAAGAGGCACTGGTTCACCAGGATGGTCGCGGCCGACGGCTCGGCCATGATCTTGACCAGTGTTCCACTGCCCTCGGCCATTACCTGACCGTCGACCGTCTGCGTGTAGGTGAGCGACTCGATGGTCTCGAGAGCGCGGACCATGTCGCGGGGACTCGTGACGGTGCCGTTGTGCACGAGGCAACTTGCCAGCTCTGTGCGTCCGTCCATTTGCTGTGCCTCCAAGGACCCCGGGTAGGGCGGTGAACGACGAATCCTACCGCGATTCTAGCACCGAGTCCACCGATGCCAGCCTCCGCGGGGTACGCTGGTTGATGAAGGGTTGGACGCTCCGCCGAACGGCGGCGGGGGCGATCGGGGGGACCGATGCGGGTACGCAAGACAGTTCTCAAGGCGCTCAAGGCATCCGATGGGCCGATGACGTTCGCGCAGATCATGGCGGGACCGGGGGACGGCTTCAAGCCGACGCTGGTCCGCGAGACCCTGCGCCACTTGGTCAAGAGCGGCCACGCGGCGGAGGTCCGGCCCGAGACCTACGCGGCGCTGCGCGAGCGCAATACAGTCGAGGGTCGCATCTCGGTGAACGTGCGGGGCTACGGCTTCGTCTCGTCCCCGACGGGCGACATCTACATCGCCTCGGGGGACATGCGCGGAGCGATGCACGGTGACACCGTGACCGTGCGGCTCCACCAGCGCCAGCAGGGCAAGGGGCGCGCCGGCGAGGTCGCCTCCATCGTAGAGCGACACAACCAGACGATCGTCGGCCGGTTCGAGAAGCAGGGACGCATGGGGCTCGTTTCTCCCACCGATCGGCGGATCAAGGGTGACGTGGTCGTGGGGCACGACGGCTTCGGGGGCGCGAGCACCGGTGACATCGTGGTCGTGCGGATCACGTCTTTCCCCGCGGTGGGCCACTCGGCGCAGGGCAGCGTGGAGGAGGTTCTGGGCAACGCGACGGACCCCGGGGTCGACGTCGAGGTCGTGATCCGCGAGCACGGCCTGCGTGCCGCATTCCCCAAGGAGGTCGAGATCGCGGCCGGCGTGATCCCGGAGGCGGTGGGTCCCGTCGAGCCGGGCCGCGAGGACCTGCGCGACCTGCTCACCATCACAATCGACCCGGTCGATGCCCGCGACTTCGACGACGCCATCTCGCTCGAGCGCGTGGACGGCGGGTTCCGGATGTGGGTGCATATCGCGGACGTGAGCCATTACGTGCCGTGGGGGAGCGTCATCGATCAGGAAGCGGTCCAGCGCGCCACGTCGGTCTACCTCGTGGATCGCGTTCTCCCGATGCTGCCCGAGCGGCTGAGCAACGGAGTGTGCTCGCTCAATCCGGGCGTCGACCGCTTCACCATGACGGCGGAGTTCGATCTGGACCGCACCGGGCTGGTCGGGCGCTACCGGCTCTACCCGAGCGTCATCCGCTCCGACCACCGGTGCGACTACGAGGGCGTCCAGCGCTGGCTCGATACGGGCGAAGGCTGGCCGTCCGAGGAGGCCGAGCGTCTGCTCACGGACTTCCGGGGAGTGGCCGCGGCCATCGGGCGGAGACGGGTCGCGCGCGGCGGCCTCGACTTCGAATCGGTCGAGGCGAAGGTGTGGCTCGACCCGAAGGGCCATCCCCTCGAGGTCACCTTGCGCGAGAAGACGGTGGCGACCAGCATGATCGAGGAGGCGATGATCGCCGCCAACGAGGTGGTCGCCCGGCACATGCGGGACCACGAAGCGCCGATGGTCTACCGCATCCACGAGGATCCCGACCCGGATGCGCTGGCGCAGATAGGCGTGGTCCTGCAGGAGTTCGACTACCCGATCAAGGACGTGGGCGCCGCCACGCCGCACACGTTCCAGAAGCTCATCGCGTACGCGCACGAGCGGCCCGAGCGCCTGCTCATCAACTCGCTGCTGCTGCGCGCGCTCAAGCGGGCGCGCTACGTCGACTATCTCGATAGCCACTTCGGCCTGGCCTCCGACGCCTACTGCCATTTCACGTCGCCGATCCGGCGCTATCCCGACCTCATCGTCCATCGGCTGCTGCGCGCCCAACTGACCGGGACGCTGCACGAGCCGCCGACGTCCGACATGGTCTCTGAGCTGGAGTGGCTGGCGGAGCAGAGCTCGATGATGGAGCGCGAGGCGGAGGCAGCCGAGAACGACTCGGTCAAGATCAAGCTGTGCGAGCTCATGGCGGAGCATATCGGTGAGGAGTTCGCCGGCATCATCACTTCGGTCTCGTCATACGGCGCGTTCGTCCAATTGGAAAACACGGCCGAGGGGCTCGTGCACGTGATGGCCATGCGCGACGACCACTACACGTTCGATGCCGAGCGATTCCTGCTCCACGGCGAGAACAAGGGCGTGACATGGCGGCTGGGTCAGGCGGTCACGGTCCGGATCGTGGATGTCGCGCTGGCGGACCGGCGCATCGAGATGGAGTGGGTGCGATGAGGACGGGCGAAGCGGGAAAGAGGGCGGCCGCCGAGGCCGCGCTGGCGCTCGTCCGGCCCGGCTCGGTGGTGGGGGTCGGGACCGGGAGCACGGCGGCATACTTCATCGAGGGCCTGCCGGCCACCCGCGCGGCCGGCGCGGTGTCGAGCTCGGTGGACACGACGCATCGGCTCCTGGCTGCCGGCATGCGCGTCGTCGGGCTCGAGGAGATCGGCGGCCGTGTCGAGATGTATGTCGACGGCGCCGACCAGGTCGATCCGCTTCTTCGGCTGATCAAGGGAGCCGGGGGAGCGATGGCCCGCGAGAAGGTCGTCGCGTCCGCCGCGGACCGTTTCGTGTGCATCGTGGACGAGACGAAGGTGGTCACCGCGCTGGGCGGCGTGCCGCTGCCCGTCGAAGTGCTCCCGATGGCACGGGCCTATGTCCAACGCGAGATCGACGCGCTCGGCGGCGTGGTGGCCGAGCGGGCCCTGTTCGTGACCGACAACGGCAATGTGGTCCTCGACGTGGACGGGCTCGACCTGTCGGACCCCGAGGCGCTCGAATCGATCCTCGAGGCCCTGCCCGGCGTCGTCGGCTGCGGCCTGTTCGCACGGCGGCGAGCCGATTCGGCTCTGGTGGGCGCCGCCGACGGGACCTTCGCGGTCTTGAAGCCGCGCACGTAGCTGATCGCACCCGGGGGGTCCAGGCTTCCATCCGCCGCACGGCGTGCCCTGTTCTCGACGTTCGGGTACCGATAGACTCGGATGGTCGAACCATCTCGAACCATCTCGATCCGACCGGGAGGCACTCTCATGCGTCCGTCCGATCTCAAGCTACTCAAGGACCTCACCGAAGCGCCGTCGCCATCAGGCTTCGAGCAGCCCGCAGCGAGGGTCTTCCGCGACTACCTGACGCCGCTCGCCGACTCCGTCGAGACGAACGTCATGGGCTCTGTGCACGCCGTGCTCAAGGGCACCGGCAAGGGGAAGGGCGCCGGCCCGTCGGTTATGCTGGCCGGGCACATCGACGAAGTCGGCATGATGATCAACTACGTCACGCCGGAGGGATATGTGGCCTTCAAGCCCATCGGCGGCGTGGACGCCGCGATCCTGCCCGGGATGCGCGTGGACGTGCACACCAAGCAAGGTGTCCTGCGCGGTGTGATGGGCCGTCTCCCGATCCACCTCATCGACGAGGACCAGCGCAAGACCGTCACCAAGATAGAGAAGCTCTTCATCGACCTCGGCCTGCCTGCCGAGCGGGTCAAGGCCTTGGTGCGGATCGGCGACCCGATCACGTACGGCGTCGGCTTCGAGACGTTCGGCGACGGCATGGCCGTGGCCCGCGCGTTCGACGACAAGATGGGCGCCTACATCTGCGCCAAGGTGCTCGAGGAAGTGAAGAAGGCCGGCGGTGCGAAGGGCGACCTGATCGCCGCCGCGACGGTCCAGGAGGAGCTCGGCCTGCGCGGCGGGCACACCAGCGCCTATGGAGTCGATCCCGTTGTGGGCATCGCGCTCGAAGTCGGCCACGCCACGGACTATCCGGACGTCGACAAGCGCAATCACGGTGAGGCGTGCTGCGGGAAGGGTCCGATCATCGCGCGCGGCGCCAACATCAACCAGGTCGTGTTCGACCTCCTGTGCGCCGCGGCGGACAAGGCGAAGGTCGGCTATCAGGTGGGCGCCGAGCCCCGAGGCACCGGCACCGACGCGAACGCGATCCAGCTGTCCCGTGGCGGCAAGGCCGCGGCGCTCGTGTCGATACCACTGCGCTACATGCACACGCCCACGGAAGTGCTCGCGCTGTCCGACATCGAGGACGCGGTCAAGATCCTGGCGCGCTTCGTGCTCGATTTGAAGCCGGGCACCGATTTCACCCCCGCCTAGCCGGCTGCGCGGGACCTGCCGAAGCGTGAGAGGGGCGCCCGATGGGGCGCCCCTCTCACGTGGGGAAGCGGGGTCGGCGGCGTCTAGCGGTCGCCGCGCCCGCCGTAGCCGGGCTGGGTCCCGAAGAAGGCGGCTCCCAGGTCGGCGTCCGTGATCGGGGTCTCGACGACCGGCGCGACGACGGGCGCCGGCGCCGGCGCGGGTGCCGGGGCCGCGCGGCGTGCGACCCGCCTGGACGGGGCCTTCTTCACTCGGGCCTTGGGCTGCGACGCGGGACGGGGCGAGGGCGAGGGCGCGGACGCGGCGACTCGGTGACAGCCGCTGTTGCCATGTCCGGCGGGCGGGTTGCAGGTGTTGCCCGGGTGGGCGGATGCGGCACCAGGTGCGAGCAGCGGGACTGAGAAGAGCAGCGCGCCCAGTAGTGCCAAGATCGGAAGTCGTTTCACTCTTGCCTCCAAGGTATCGGTTCGCGGTCCGAACGACCTTCCGGCGCGGGGCCGTCCTGGAGGTAGCATCGGGTGGGGACATGAGCGAGGCGTGAGACTGCGGAGAGGGTTCTCTCACGCGCCGCAAGGCGACCGCAGATCGTGGCGCTCGCGGGACTCCACGGCGCGCTCGGCTACAATGGGACACCGCCGGGGGCGGCGAGGACGACACGAATGGATGGGATCGCGGTCATGGCTCGCGAAGAGAAGAACATCGCGAACAACAAGAAGGCCTTTCACGACTACTTCGTGGAGGAGCGCTTCGAGACCGGTATCGCGCTCTCGGGCACCGAAGTGAAGTCCTTGCGTGAGAACGGCGCGTCCCTTCGTGAGACGTTCGCGACGGTGCGGCGCGCGGAGGTGTGGCTGCACGGTCTGCATATCGCGCCCTACTCCCACGGCAACCGCGGCAACGTCGAGACCGACCGGTCGCGCAAGCTGCTGCTGCACCGCAAGGAGATCCGCTATCTCATCGGCAAGACGAAGGAGCAGGGCTACGCACTCGTCCCCCTACGGCTCTACTTCAACGAGAGCAACCTGGTGAAGGTGGAGCTGGCGCTCGCCAGCGGCAAGAAGCTCTACGACAAGCGCGACGCGATCGCCGAGCGTGACGCCAAGCGTGACGCCGACCGGGCGTTACGGGAGCGGCAGAAGGGGCGTTAGCTGCAGCGCCCGCCGTGAGCCGAGCGCATCACCCCTTGGTCGATGAAGATCCGACCACGATCCGGACGATCACCCAGTCGGAGCCGACGCCTTTCTCCAGAAGCCACTGCCGCCGACCGAAACTGAAGGTCGACGAACCGACCGGTTCAAGGTTGGAGCCGTCCTCCCGGTACTCTTCGACTTCCACCGTCCACACCCCCGGTGAGACCTGGATCGGCGTACCGGCGAGCACGGCCCCGATCTTCCTGTCGACGATCCTCTCGCGCAGCGGCGTCAGCGCCGGTCCGGCTTCTATGGCCACGTATTGCATTGCGGCGGCCGGCCCACCCATCTCCTTGGCGTTGCCCAGCCCACCGTAGACCTGGTCCGCGACGGACTGGAACTGCGCCTCGAGAGGCGTGCCGCCGATGGGCGCGGCTGATAGGCCGGCGGAGATGGCGGCCGACGCGAGCCATGCTCCGCTGAAGTCGAGCCCGACGGCCGAGCCGCCGGCGAGCAGGAGAGCCGCGATGAGCGTGATGACGAGGGCGAGCCCCATCCGGCGTCGAGGAGCGAGCCCCATCGACGCCAACTCGCCCGTGCGCGCGAGTCGCCACGAGCCGGGAGCTCGCACCACGGCGAGACCGGTGAGGGTCATGCCCGGACTCAGCGCGCGGCCGCCGCGCCGCCACGGGCGCCATATGTAGAACGGCCACGCCAGCACTCCCAACCCGGCCGCGATGGCTATGCCTATGCTCGCGGCCCGTGGCTGGCCGAAGCGCGCGGAGAGATAGATCGGCAGGGCGGCCGCGAGGGGCAGCGCCAGCCCGATCGCGATGTCTATCGGGGCCGCCACGCCGAGCCTCCACCACACGCCCGACGACATGCCTTTCGACAGGTCCAGCCCGCGTTCCTCGAGTATGCCCTGCGCGAGCGCAGCGGGCTCGCCGAATCGGGCGATCTCCCCGTCGGCGCGCGTGGGGTCACCGCCGGCCGCGTCGATAAGCAGGGAGCGCACCTCCGCGATCAGGTCGTCGGTCTGCACGGCACCGGCGCTCTCGAGCTCCCCGCGGAGGTCCTTCAGATAGGTCTCGATGAGGTCGGATGCGGAGCGGGTCATTCGACGTCCCCCTTCAGATCATCCATCGCCTGTCCGATGCGCCGCCACTCGGCCTGCGCTCGTCCGAGGAACGCCGCACCATCCGAGGTGAGTTCATAGTACTTGCGCGGGTTGCCGGGCGCACCTGTCTCCCACGAGGCGGTCACCAGCCCGTCGGACTCAAGACGCTTGAGGACGGGGTAGACCGTGCTTACTCCAGCGACGAGGTCTCCCAGCTCGTCGAGGGCCTGCACGATCCCGTATCCATGCATACGGCCGCGGCTTCTGAGCAGTTCGAGCACGAACAGCTCGACGATCCCTTTGCGGGCCTGCGCGAGCCACGAAGCGAAGACGTCCACGGCACCCCCTGTATATACTACGCATAACGTAGTACACCACGACGTATAGTACCCGGACCCGGGAGTGTCAAGCCGCTGGTCCGTGGCGCGGGTCCCGCTCGCGCCTTATACTGTGTGTCCGCCGCGACATGGGCGGAGCGCACGTTGACATCGTCGGGTGCGCCCCACGTGGGGGCGACTGGATTCGACACGATACGTATGACGGAAGAAGCAGGCCGAGGTCTCCTCGCCTCGCTAAACAGGGGAAAAGACGCGCAAGCGCCAACAATGATCTCGCTCTCGCTGCCTAGATAGGCCGCGACGCCGCCCGGTACACGTCCCCGGTACCGGATACGACGTCATGCAGGGGACTACTGAACGGCTGACGGAGGTATGCCGTAAGGGAATGCAATCCTCCTGGGCATCGGACACGCGGGTCACCGGTGTCGTCCGAGCCGAGAAAACAACCGGCGACTGAGCCTGGAGATGCTTCCCGAGTGTGTGTCGTGGACCGGAGTTCGATTCTCCGCGCCTCCACCAGACGATCACGATGAGGCCCGAGCGACGTCGTCGCTCGGGCCTGATCCGTTCTCGGCGCGCCGCGGCGCGCCACGGTCATTCGTCGGCGGCAGACGGCGGGCGTCGGGAGCGCTTGATCGCACCCCGCCGAACCTTCGCATCAACGATCCGGCGCTTCACGCTCCTGGGTTCCTTCGTGGGCACGCGGGGCGTCTGCACTTCGTTGAGGCTTTCCAGGCGCTCGCGCAATCGCTCTATGCACGTGCGCTTGTTGAGAAGCTGGCTGCGCTCGCGCCGGCAGGTCACCGTGACGCCGGTGGGCAGGTGCACGATGCGGACCGCGCTGTCCGTGGTGTTCACCCCTTGACCGCCTGGACCCGTCGCACGGAAGGCGCGCACGCGGCACTGCGCGAGCAGGGCCTCGTCGGTCTCAGGTATGTCGACGTGCTCCCCGTCAGTCATCGCTCCTCCTGTCGATGATGATATCCCGGCGTCGCCGCGAGGGCGACGGATGGGGAACACGCGCGCCGCGGACTGCTGTGGCATACTCGGCCAATGCCGCGCGACACCGTATACGGATTCCCCGCCGCCGACTGGGCCCTGGCCCGGGAACAGGCGACGTCTTTCCTGATCCGGTGCGCTCGGCGACGCGTCACCACGACCTACTCGGACTTGTGCCGGGAGGTCACCGCGGTCGCGCTGCGCCCGTACTCATTCGCGATGGTCGCGTTCCTCGACCAGATCTGCCTCGATGAGGATGCCGCGCACGGCACGGTGCTCGCCTCGCTCGTCACCCGCAAGGACACGGGCCTGCCGGGTGAAGGATACTTCGCTCACGCGGCCCGGCAGGGGTGGGACGTCTCCGACAGGCGCGCCGCGTGGCGGTCCCAGATCGACCGCATCCACGAGCAGTACCCTCCGATCGCCTAGAGGCACTTCGGGTCACCACGACAGGACGGATCGCCGATGCAGCTCGTCGAAGGGTTCATAGCGTTCCTCCGGGATCCGAAGGCGTGGCTGACGGGCGTCATCTCGGTCTACGGCCTGTGGATGTACGGGATTCTGTTCCTCGTGATCTTCTGCGAGACGGGTCTCGTGGTGACCCCGTTCCTGCCGGGTGAGTCCCTCCTGTTCGCCGCCGGCGCGGTCACGAGCAGCGCGGGCTCGGGGATGGATCCTTGGCTGCTGTTCGCGCTTCTGTGCGTGGCGGCCATCGCGGGTGACACTGCGAACTACTGGATCGGGCGAAAGCTTGGTCCGCGCATGCTTCGCAATCCCGACAGCCGGATCCTCAAGAAGGAGTACCTCGACCGCACCCACCACTTCTTCGAACGGTACGGCGGCAAGACCATCGTGCTTGGGCGCTTCGTCCCCTTCGTGAGGACCTTCGCCCCGTTCCTCGCGGGCGTCGGCGAGATGGACTATGGCCACTTCCTTGGCTACAACGTCGTGGGCGGCATCCTGTGGGTCGCGATCGCGTTCGGCGGCGGCTACATGTTCGGCAGCGTGCCCTTCGTGGAGAACAACCTCAGCCTCGTCCTGGTCGCCGTGGTGCTCGTGTCGCTCATCCCGGCCACATGGGAATACCTGGCGCACAGGCGAGGGAAGGCCGCACAGCAGCCCGAGATCTGACGGTCTCGCCCCCGCGACGGCGGGCGTAGGCGCACCCCACTGTCACCCCGGCAAGTTCTTCGCAGTGGCGACGCACGTGCCGCCCGACCCGCATTCCCCCCGAAATCGTGACCGACGCCACCTCTCCCTGGCGGTCACGCCGAATGCCGTCTGTCCGAAACCCGCCCGCACCCCCTGCTTGAGATATCGCTCACGAGCCGATAATCAACCTGTCTACCGAGCCGTCTACCGACCGGAACGTCCACGCCGAAGGGCGTGGTGTTTACCAAAGGGGTCTGTTCAAGTATACGTTGCGACGGTTGAGGGAGTGCCAGATGAGTAGAGAATCTGTTCGGCCCAGCCGGGCCCTGTGGCTCGGCGCGTTCGTTGCTGTCCTGGTGTTGGCCTTGGGCCTTCCAGGCGTCGCGCACGCGGCAGGCATCCTGCCTGTGTATCGGTTCTTCAACATCTCGAACGGATCGCACTTCTACACGGCGAATGCGGCGGAGAAGGACCAGGTCATAGCGACCCTCTCCGCGTCCTACCGCTTCGAGGGGGTCGGCTGGTACGTCGATACGGACAACCCCCGCAACAACATGCCGGTCTACCGCTTCTTCAATCTGGCGACCGGAGAGCATTTCTACACGGCGAACGAGGGGGAGAGAGCCTACATCTTGGCGAATCTGCCCGCGTTCCGCCCAGAGGGCATCTCCTACTACGACGTCTCGCTCGATCCGGTCGCCTCGACGCCGGTGTTCCGATTCCTCAACTTGAGGAACGGAACCCACTTCTTCACGGCGAATGCGGCCGAGAAGGACCAAGTCATAGCCTCACTGTCGGCAACGTACCGCTTCGAAGGCCCTGTCTTCTATCTCGCGGGCCCGATCGGCAGCGACACCGTCGCCCCGACCACGACATCCGACGTCGTACCCAGGTACTTCCTCACAGCCATCATCCATCTGACCGCGACGGACAACCTCGGCGGCTCGGGCGTGGCGAGGATCAACTGGATACTCGACGGACTCCCGGGGACCGGCGGGCTGGTCACCACGAACGGCCTCGATGTCCATATCCTCGAGTTCTGGTCCGTGGACGCGGCCGGCAATACTGAGACACCGCACCACACGGTCTCTTTCACCGTCACCCTCACGGACATGCCTTGGCACGTCTCCACGACCAGGTTCTGCACACAGAGCGGCTGTCACCTTTCGTCGCTCACGCAGGAGCACTATCGCTGGCCGGTCGGCCCCGGGCCGTACCTGAACTGCATCACGTGCCACGAGAGCACCAATCCGCAGGTCATGGCAGCCATCTCGGCCGGATCAGATTCGTGCATCGACTGCCACTTCTACACGACCGGTGCCATCGACTCGTACCCGCATGCTGGTACGACCGTCGCTCACGCGCTGCCTGCCCTGACATGCACCCAGTCAGGTTGCCACGCCGACGGTGACCTCGCGACGATCCACGAGGGCCCGCCCGCGAAGACGGCCACGACGTCAGGCTGCCGAGTGTGCCACGCCAACGGGGTCACGCCGCGCAGCAACTGCATCACGTGCCATGGCGCCCTTGGCCCGCACGGTAACCACGCGGTGATCCCGAGCACCAGCACTGGCGACTTCAAGTGCACCCAGGCTGCGTGCCACGGCACCTCTCTGGTCACACCGACCGTCCACAAGACCTGCGCGGCGTGCCACGCGCCGACCGCCAACCGTTTCGTGAGCGTCACGCTCACCGATAACGTCGTCGACGGCGCGAACGCCACGTGCGAGTCCTGCCATATCAGCTACGCTACGGTTCACGCCGCAGGCAACGTGGGACATGCCATCTCGGGTTCCTGCTTTGTCACGGCGTGCCACAACTCCAGCGACAAGAGTCTCCTGCACCTGACGGGCGATGATCCTCCCGGTTGCGCGGTATGCCATACGACGCCTGGAGTCGTGCCCACCCAGATCGCATGCGGGACATGCCATCCTGACCTGGAGACCTTCCACGGGTTCGTCCACAGGAACGCCACAGGCGCGAACAGTTCCGCCTGCACCACGTGTCACGGTACCGATCTCCCGACCGTGCATACGGCACTCGGGTGCTTCTGTCACACGACGTCCTACCTCCGCGGCGAGATGACGCCGCTGCTGGCGGCGGGTACCGCCGAGTGCGCGGATTGCCACAACGGCAGGACGTACGCGCCGCACGCGTTCGGCTCCAAGACCGGTCCGGTGGCATCAGGCCACAACGCTCAGGGCTTCCCGACCATCGGAGCCAAGACCCTGTGGAACGGTACTGAAGGCGTCGTCGTCAAGAGCAGCGCCGAGGAAACGATCACGCAGGAGTGGCCGCTTCCGACGTCCGGCGTGTTCTGGAGCGACAGCAAGGGCTTGGCACTGAATGGCACGGTCGACGGCTCCTATTCGCTCAACCCGACCGACGCACCTGCGGCCGCGCTGGCGGGCAAGGGTCTCACACCGTCCATGATCCGCACGGACGTTGGATGGGGCAGTGTCGTCAGATGCCAGGACTGCCACACCAACCTCGATTCGAGCATGGGCCCTCAGGGCGCCAACGTGGGCGCGGTAGGCCTCGATCCGAACTTCCCGGACGACTGGACACGGGCTGAGATCACCAGTTTCGACCCGACCGGCATGCGCAGCATAGAGACCACGCGCGGCACAGCGAACCCGTACTACAGCAAGTACGGTTCGTACGTGAACATGGGTCCGGACAACATCACTACCGAGACGGTCGCCGGTGTGCCGGCATCCGTCGCCACGGTCCTTCCTGGTGGCTTCTACAAGGCGACGGCCAATCCCAGCAACGGTTACTCGGCGGGCGTCAAGACCGGCCGCTTCATCTGCCAGAAGTGCCACAAGCTCACGAACTCGTTCCAGGGCCTCGGCATCGAAGGCAATGGTCGCGGGTTCCGCAGCAACAACATGAACTACATGGGCTTCTCGAACGAGGCGCACATGGAGCACCACGCGGACATGGTGACGGGCCAGGCCAACTGCGTCTCGTGCCACATCGCCATCCCGCACGGCTGGAAGCGTCCCCGCCTGCTGGTGTACGAGTCCGACCCGGCGCCGTACAAGGTGCAGTGGTACCTGCCGAACTACTGGTTGTCGAGTGGTTCCGACCGGCTCAGCACCAGCCCGAACATGGCAGTTCCAGGCGGTAACTGGGGCTGGCAGGGTGGCGGTTCGGGTACCTACGCCCAGGTCGGCACGGTCATCCCGAACGGCACCACCAACGGCGCCAACGAGGTCGACCCCGTCGCGGGTGTGGTCGTGAACAACAGCGCCAAGACGTATTCATCCCATCTCGAGAAGATCGCTGCCACCGGCACGGCGCTCAAGGAGCTCGTGATCGGTCCGGCTACGGCCTTCCAGGCGAACGACAGTGTCAACGGGACGAAGTGGGGACTCTGGGACGACACGGCCACAGGTTCCGAGTGGCTTCCCGACACGAGCCCCAACGCCCTGTATTCTAGTGAGGCGATCCAGAACAACTGCACCGCTTGCACGTCCGCCGGTCTCACGCACTCCGACACCGGTGGCACCTCTGAGGGTGTCGCGGACAACCCCGTTGCTGGTCGCACAGCGGTCGGCGGCGGCACGTGGTCCGAGGTCCCGTTCTGGAAGTGACGCTCGTTGGTTCAAGGCTCTGATCGCTGGAGTCTGGATGTCGAAGGGGGCGGGCAGCAATGCCCGCCCCCGTTCGTTCATAATGCTCTCGAGCACGGTGCACGGTGTGGTCGAGGTGCGAAGGTCATTCCTTCTCGGACCGGCCCTCGGGCGCGGGCCGACGGATCGCAAGGATGGTGAGGGCACTGTACGGTTCTCTCAGAAGGAATCACTCGTCCGCTGGACACGCAGGGGCCCTCGGCGCAGTGGCGCCGCTGCTCTTGGCGCTCTTGCTCTTGCCCGGATGTTCGAGCGCGCCTAAGGGCCTCGGTGCCGGTGTCGGCAACGCGAGCACCACGGCGGGCAAGGGCATGGCCGGACCGGCGTCGACGGTGATCATCTCCCGCCAGGCGCTGGAGAACTCGCCGAAGCCGTGGGTACTGTCCACGCCGGACAAGGCGATCCGTTCGTACCTCGACTGGACCTCGTACGCCTATCGGATCGCCCAATCGACGGTCGCGACGCCCACGATGTCCTCCGGACAGGAAGTGCGCGTCGACTCGTATGTCCAGCTCAATCTCCAGAAGTCGAGGGTCATCGATCAGACGCTCGACTCCCTCGTATTGGGCAACCCGAGCACCGGTTCCACGAGCACACTCGTTCCAGCGAAGGAGAAATGGACGTACCGTTACGTCTCCATCAAAGACGTCGGCAAGACCGTGGCGGGTCCGTATTCCGCCACGTACGAGACGATCTACACGGTCGTGCAGAACCCGAAGGGTGTGTGGGTCGTCGACTCGGTGAGTGTCAAAGCCATAGGCGAGGTCAAATGATCGGCAGGGCATGGCGCGTCGTCGTCGGGTTCCTCGCGTCGATGCGTACCGCCGTCGGACTCCTGCTGTTCATAGGAGTCTGGTCGATGGTGGCGACGGTCGTCACCCAGGGTGCGGACTCGAGTTCCTCCGTCATTGCATGGGACGCGACCAACCCTTCCTTCTCGCCCGTCGTGAGGTGGCTCGGCCTCCATCAGGCATTCACGGCGCCCGTATTCTGGGCCGCCGCGCTCCTGCTGGCGATGTGCACGAGCGCGTGCGCGTGGAGGCGCGCGAAGGTCGCACGGTTCAGGGCGCGCGCGCTGACCGCGGCCGCCGCTGCCGATCCGCTGTCGCCGATCCAGGCACCCGACCTCGGGATCGTATGCGATCCAGCCCTTTCGGGTCAGCGCGCGCTCGAGATCGCATCGGGAGCGCTGGAGCGCCTCGGCATCAGGATGAGACGCCGGGGGGACATGCTGACGGCCGTGTCCCCGGCCTGGTCCGCGTGGGGCAGTGCGGTCTTCCACTGGGCACTGGTCGCTTTGATCGCCGCGGTGCTCGTCGGGCAGCTGGTGCGTTCGGAGGGGATGATGCCAGTGGCGGTCGGGCAGACGCTTGCCGACGTATCGGCGTCGTACGCCTTGTCCAACTCGGGGCCGTGGCACTATGGAGGGGTGGCGACGCGCAGCATCCGCCTCGACTCCTTCGATCCCGACTACAAGACCGGGGGGATCGACCGCGGAGCGGTACCGACGATCTCGGTCCTGGACGGTGCGGGTGAGGCCGTGGTCACCCAGCGCATCTACCCCAACCACATGCTCCACACTGGATCGCTGGCGATCAACGCCCCCGCGTGCGGGCTGTCGGCGACACTCAGCTTCCAAGACAAGGCCGGGGCGGAGAGCGGGCGCGTCATCCGGCTGGTGGACTTCTCCCAGACGGCCACGGAGGGAACGAGCCCCATCGGCCTCCTGTCGCGTCGGGATTCGGCCGGCAGGATACTGATGAAGATGTCGGTCACCGTGCCACTCGATCGGGCGGGACAGGGCTTTGGTGAGTGGATACCGAAGCGGCCGTCTGCCCGGCTGCATGTGACTTCGGCGGACGGCGGTCTGCTGTTCGACGGGATCGTGCGGAAGGGCGAGTCGGTCGACCTGCCCGAGGGCGGCGCCGTCCGGCTGGTGGACATCGGATGGTTCTCGTGGCTGTCGCTCGTGGACGATCCGACGATACCGGTCATCTACGCTGTGATGGTCGTGGCGCTCGTCGGCCTGAGCGTGACGACGCTGGCGCGCCAGCAACTCGTCCTTGTGACCGCCACAGAGGGGTCCGAGGGCGTGAGGCTCGACGTCGCCCTGCGCCTGTGGAGAAACGTGCCGACCAGTCGCGGCGAGGTCGAACGCGAACTGCGTCGCGCGCTCGGCAGTGATGGGAAGGGGAGCGTATCGTGACTCTGGAGATCGTGTTCATGTGGGTGGCGCTCACGTTCTATGTGGTCGCGACGGGGATGTTCGTGTTCGGTGTCGCCCTGAACAGGGAGGTGCTCACACGTCGGGCGGTGCTCGTCTCGGCGCTGGGTCTGGTGCCCCAGATCGTCGCGCTGGGCGTGCGATGGGCCCGTCTGGGCCATGGCCCCTACATCGGCTACTACGAGGTCGCCAACGCGCTCACGCTGTGCACAGTGGCCTTCTTCGTGATCGCCGCATGGCGCAACCCCCGTCTCCACGCCACGGGCATAGGGATCATGCCGGTGGCGGTGCTCCTTCTTGGCGGCTCGATGCTCGCATCCAAGGCCGACTTCCCGATAACGGCGTCTCTCGCGAGCTACTGGCTGTTCATCCATGTGGCCTTCGCGAACGTGGCCTTCGCGGCCTTCGCGGCGTCGTTCGGTTTCGCGGTCGTGTTCGTTATAAGGCAGCGATCGACGAGCGGGAAGTGGGCCAAGCGCCTGGAGCGGATGCCGGAGCAAGAGGTCGTCGAGGGCCTCATCGCTCGTCTCGTGCTCGCCGGCTTCCTGCTGTGGGGGATCATGATCGCCACAGGCGCGATCTGGGCGAACGAGTCGTGGGGTCGCTACTGGAGTTGGGACCCGATCGAGACGTGGAGTCTCATCGTGTGGCTCATCTATGCGATCTATCTGCATCTGCGCTTCATGCGGCACTGGAAGGGCGAGAGGCTCGCGTGGTTCGCGATCATCGCCATGCCGATCGCGCTCTTCTGCCTCGTGGGCATCCCGACCGTGTTCAACACCATCCACGCCGGCTACATCGGCGGCGCCGAGGGGTAGCGGGTCCCGTTGTCGTCGGCGAGGGCCGGATGGGTCGGGGGGCGTGCGCCGGTCCGTCTACTCGGACGGCGTACGACCCTTCATCGCTTCGCCCATCTTCTTGGGCATCGCGGACATCTTGGCCATGCCGATGCCGAGGAAGTCGAAGTGCTCGCCGTAGTCCTTCATCATCTGTTTCATCGCGCTCAGCATGTAGCGGCGCTTGAAGCCTTCCGGGAGCGCCAGGATCTCGGTCATCTTGTTCGCGTAGAAGGTCATATAGCAGCGCCCGAGCGCGATGGTGATGTCGTCCAGCGACATCGCGTACGGCTCGATGATCGGCGTGACCAGGTTGTACTTCGAGTAGTCGAAGACGCGGATGCGGTCCTTCATCTCCTCGTACAGGGGCGTGAACGGCATCGGGGTGATCACGGGGAACACCGCGATGTCGGGGTTCAGCCGGATCGCCTCGTTCGCGGTCGCCTTGACCGTCTCCCACGTCTCGTTGGGGAAGCCGATCATGAACGACGCCTCGATCATGATGTCGTTGGCCTTCAGCAGGTCGATGGCCTGCTTGTTCTGGTCGATCGTGGTCCCCTTGTTCAAGCTGTTGAGCATCTCGTCGGTGCTGGTCTCCGCGCCGAGGTAGACGTGGATGATGCCGGCCTGGCGGTACTTGGGGAGGATATCCGCGTCGCGGATGATGTCCTCGACCCGCGTCTCGATGAGAAGGTGAGCGCCCAAGTCGGCCTCGATGAGCAGATCCAGCAGCTGGATCCAGCGCTCACGGTCCCTCGTGGGGTACGCGTCGATGAGCGTGATGAACTCGACCTCGTACTTCTCGATCAGGAGACGCATCTCGTCGACGACACCCTTGGGGTCGCGCGCGCGCCAGTCTCCGCGCCAGAACAGGCGTTGGCTGCAGAAGGCGCACCCCATCATGCAGCCGCGCGAGGTCAGCACCGACGCCATGCGGCCCCAGGGCTCGACGTTGTAGTGATAGTCCTCCCAGTCGAGGAGGTGCCATGCGACCTCGAGCGTGTCGAGATCGGCGATGTGCTGTCGCAGGGGAGTCGCGATCACGTCGCCGTCGCGCAGGAAGGCGATGCCGGGGACGGCGTCCGGCGACCCGCTCGGCAGGGTGGCCATCAGGTCCACCAGCGTCTCCTCGGCTTCTCCGCGCAGGACGTAGTCAGCGTGGTTCGCCGGGTCGCGCAGGATCTCGTCGTACATGAACGTGGGATGCGGGCCACCGATCATCGTGATGACGGTGGGGTCGACCTGCTTGGCGACGGCGAGGGCCTCCAGCGCGGCGGGGACGGTCGCGGTGCTGATCGCTCCGGTCACCGGCAGGTAGTCGAGGCTCATGACGAAGTCGGGCCGGTAGTCCTCGATCTGCGCCCGGATCTCGTCGAAGCCGAGTTTCTTGTTCATCGCGTCGAAGATCTTGGCCTCGTGCCCGGCCTTGAGTGCGGCGCCGGCGAGATAGGCCAGCTGCAGCGGCGGCCAGTTGCCGATGGTCTGGACGCCCCAGCACGTGTAGGGCGGAGTGACGAAGAGGATCCTGCTCATAGGTCGCGTCTCCAATGGGAACGATTGCAGGTCGAGCACACATTCACACTACCATCAGTATCGGCGCAGCCTTCCGTATGCAAGCGCCGCGCCGAGTGGGCGGAGCCGCTCGTCGTCCGGCGGTCCGGCGCACGCTTAGAAGGCCGGGTGGCACATAACGCAGATCACGCTGCGAGGAACTGTGAAGTTGTGGAAGTCGTGGCAGAAGTCGCACGGGAACCGGGTGGAGGTGTGCGGCGTGACCGAGGGATGGGTGAAGTGCAGAGTCGCGAACGACGCCACCGGGTAGTGGCATCTGACGCAGTCCGAAGGGCCGACATGCGGCACGTCGCCCGCATGGCATTCCACGCAGGCGCGAGGCGCCGAGACGAAGTTCAGGGGCGTGTGGTGGCACTCCGCGCACCCTGAGAGCGAACCGTGATGCCCCGCGAGCGGGATGCCGTTCGGATGGGTGATCGCGTGGATGGGCACGAACGACGTCGTGGTATGGCAGAAGTCGCAGTTCGTCACGCCGCCATGCTTCGTGCCGTGGCACGAGACGCAACGCGTGCCGGCGGCCGGGCGCAACGGACTGCCGTGGCATGCGCTGCAGGCGAGCGACCTGTGGGCCCCGGTCAGCGCGAAGAAGATCGAGTGGTTCCAGTTCGAGGCGACCGCGCCCGTCCTTGTGTGGCACGCCGTGCACGTGCTCATGCCGTGGACGCGGCCGTGGCATCCGACGCAGTTGCGGCCTGTGACGTGCGCGTACAGGTTGCGGGGATGGCATCGCGAGCACCTAAGGCGCGCATGGGGTCCCGGCGACAGCGGGAAGACGCGCGAGTGACGGAACGTGGACGGCTTGAATCGCGCCGTGGTGTGGCAGCGCGCGCAGTTGGTCAGGCCGCCATGCCTGACCCCGTGGCAACTCACGCAGCGGATCGGCGTGTTGGCGAATCTCCCGTCCGGATGGCATCGGCCGCACGCGAGGGTCTTATGGATGCCGGTGAGCCGGAAGAACACGTTGTGGTCGAAGGCGAGCGGCGTCCACCCTCGCGCCGGATCGTGGCAGCGCTCGCACCCGGCGAGCCCGCCGTGATGGGTGCCGTGGCACGAGGCGCAGGTCCGGGGCGTGGCGGGCGGTTGGGGCGTCGCATGGCATTCGAGGCACGTCAGGTTCGAGTGCCCACCCAGGAGCGACAGGTGTCCTGGCGGAGGCGGCCGTCTCACAAGGAACGTGAGCGGTTGGTGGCACTTCGCGCAGTCCTGCCACCCAGCGTGCGGAGCGGTGTGACACGCGGGGCACGTGGTCGGGAGCACCGGGGATCCCTCGGTGTGGCATCGGCGGCATCCCATGACTCCGTGGATGCCCATGTCGAGGTCCGGGTTCTTGTGCTTGTAGACGACGATGCGCCAGGACGTGAGCACGTGACACGTCTCGCACGCGCCCACGTAGGGAGGAAGGTGCGTGTGATCCTTGGCGTGGCAGTCCGCGCAGGTCTTGCCCGCGGGGATGGACGGATGCTGAGCCGTCGGGGTCGCCTTCGGTGCGGCGCAGCCACCCAACGTGACAGCGACCGACAATGCCAAGGCTGCGACAGCCCCGCCGATGAAGCGTCCGATCCGCATCGCGCTCCCGTCGTCGCAAGATGCACATGCACGCATCTTCGGCCTCCGCACGGCGCGAACAACACCGAGAGGCTACCACGTCCGGCGGGCACCATCACACCACGCAACCGCCACTATCCATTGTCCCCCCAGACAGAACTGGGCGAAACCGGCAATTCGCCGTGCGGGAAGCGGCCGGAAGCGTACTGACGCGACGAAAGTGGAGGCCTACTTGTCGCCGAGGCAGTACAGCCAGCCGTCCCGGCACCCGATGTAGACGCGGCCTTTCCAGACGAGGGGAGTGGCCTCGAACCCCGCTCCCGCCTTGAACTTCGCCACGCGCTTGACGGCCACCTTCCACCGGCTGCCGTCGCGCGCGGGAAGTTCGACGCCGGATCCGCCCTGGGCGGCCGGGGTGTACACGACCCGGAACAGCTCGACCGCATTGCCGTAACCGGCCGCGACGATCGTGTCGCCCACGAATGCGGGGGTCGAGATCGATCCGCCGATGGAGCCGTGGAACACCTCCACCGGCGTGGGGTAGGCACCCGTGCCGTCGAAGCGGGGCACCTTCTTGGGCGCCATCGTGTCCTGCGAGACGACGTAGAGGTTGCCGTCCACCGACGTGAACGCGGCCAGCGCCGGCCGGGAACCATCCTTGTTCGTCTCGTCGTTGATGGCCGCGGACCCGACGCTGCCGCCGGCCCACTCGCCGATGCCGTGGTCCGGGGTCGGGAAGTACCACATGGTCGCCTGCTCGGGCGGTCTGCTCGGATCGAGCATCATGGCGCCGCCGTGCCCGGCGATGTACTGCTTCTCGATGGTGCAGACGAGCTTGTTGTCGCGGGTCACGGCCGCGGTCCCGTCGATGTCGGACCCGGTGCGGTAGTCCCACACGACCCTGAGGTCAGGGAGGCGCAGCCCGTAGATGTGCCCCGCGCCCGAGGGCTGGTAGAGGGTCGACCCGATGCGAGAGACGGAAGCCTCGATGGCGATGTTCGCGCCACCGATGTCCTTGTGCGTCGCGACGTCGGCCGCGGTCCACAGCTCGGGGGATCGGTACCGCTGGACCGGCGAGACCCAGTCGAGCCACGGCTGGGTTCGGCTGGGGTCGAGCCCGTAGACGTAGCCGGACTCGACAGGAACATAGAGCGTGTCGTCGACCAGCAGCGACGAGGAGTCGACATCCTGGCTGTACTGCGGTGTCTTGGGTATCGGGAAGCGCCACAGCTCCCGGCCGGTGGCGAACGAGACCGCCCGGAACGGTGCGATCCGGGGGTCGCCGACCTTGTAGTCCGATCCGCGGCGGGACCCGGCGGCCACGATGATGCGATCCTCGTCGCCCGTGGGATGCGGGTTGGCGAAGACCGTGTTCGTGCCCTTGATGACATCGTCGAACAGGGACGTCCAGATGACGTTCCCCGTCAGCGCGTCGATGCGCCTCAGGTTGTGGTCGTACGCCCCTACCAAAAGGTAGTCGCGGCCGGCCTCGTTCACCACGGTGCACTGGCCCGTCCAGCCGTTGCCCGCCCACGACACCGGCTTGTCGTCCAACTTGCGCCGTGTCTTCCCGGAACCCAGCTTGACCTTCCAGATGAGGTTGAGGCTCTTGGGCGCCGGCCCCTGGCCGTACGTGCGGCGGTTCCCGTCCCCAAGGAACGAGCCGAACACGATGGAGCTGCGTGCCGCCTCGAGAGCGGCGTCGATGGCGGGCTTCGCGGGCTTGATCGGGGAGGCGGTGGCGGTCGTTTTCACGACCGCCGCGGGAGCGGGCGCGGCGCCGGAGGCGAAGCGGGACAGACCCCACGCGGCCGCCGCGAAGAGGGCGACCAAGAACCCGAGCGTGATCGCCAGCCTCACCGCGCGCGATGGCCGCCTGCCTGCCGTCGCGCTTCGGCGTGCCGCAGGTCGCCGGGAGGGTCGCATGTCGGGTGTGTGAGCCATGACCGACAGCATACGCGAAGGGGCCGACACCGGGCGTATCCCGATGTCGGCCCCTTGAGAGGGAGCGGAGTATGCCGACGTCAGACCTTCGCGGCGTCGCGCCCCTTCAGCGGCATGGACTCGACGACCAAGTCCATGATCGCCGCGATGCGGACGCCGAGCTGGTGCACTTCGTCGAGCCCCTCCATCTGGAGCCTGCAGTTCTCGCAGGGGCTGGCCACGATCTTGGCGCCCGTCGCGCGGATCTGCTCGACCTTCTTCATACCGGATTTGAGGCGGAACTCGTTCATCTCGTCGATGGCCACGATCCCGCCGCCGCCGCCGCAGCACCACTGCTCCTGGCGGTTGGGCGTCATGTCCCGGAAGTCCTTGCTGATGGCCTTCACGATGTCGCGCGGCTGCTCGAAGATGCCGCCGTTGCGACCGATCTGGCAGGGGTCGTGATAGGTGATCGGCAACTCGATTGCCTTGGAGACCTTGATGCGGCCGTCCTTGATGTAGGCGTCGATCTTCTCGAGCACGTGGGTCACCTTGAAGGGGTGCTTCTTGCCCGCCCAGGCCTCGTGGAAGATCTCCGCGACGCGATACGCGTGACCGCACTCGGTGATCACGACCTCCTTCACGCCGAGGCGCACGGCCTCGTCCATGAAGCGGTCGGCGATCTTGCGGGCCTTGACGGGGTCGCCGAAGAAGAAGCCGTAGTTGGCGGCCTCGAACAGTGACAGCGTCCAGGACTCCTTGGCTTCGTGGAAGATGACCGCGGCGGGCCGGATGGAGTGCGCCCCGGCGAGCGCGACGTACAGGATGTCGGCGCCCTGCTTGTCGACGGGGATCTCGGCCGTGGGGTCGCCGGTGATCTCCTGGACCTCCTTCTCGACGTCCTTGAAGCCGTCCACGATCACGTCGTGGAACATCTCCATGTTGTCGCCCTTGAAGATGGCGGCGTCGGCGAGCTGGCCGAGCATCTCGTTGCCCCTGCCCGCCGCGATCAGCATCGCTTTGGCCACCGACAGGATGAACTGCGTGTCGATGGAGAAGGGGCAGAAGTACATGCAGCGTCGGCAGCCGGTGCACGCGTACGTCGTCTCGTAGAGCTCGTCGAGCAGGTTCTCGTCGGGATCGCGGCCTTCGTACAGCGCCGGCACGAAACGGCCGGTCTTGTCGAAGTACTTCTTGTAGATGCGCCGGATCAGTTCCGCGCGGTAGGCGGGCAGGTATTTCACGTCCTGCGTCGCCACGTACTGGTGGCACGCGTCCTTGCAGATCGCGCAGCGAGCGCAGAGGTCCAAATACTGTTTGAGCTGGCGCGTCATCTTCTTGTCGATGACACCCGCGAGGGTGGCGAGCTCGGTGGCTTCGGTCGTTGTGGCGTCAGCCATGGCTACTCACTCCTCACGTAGTTGGATGCCAGCGCGCCCACGGTGTGCACGAGCTTGCTGAACGGGAAGTAGATCAGGAACAGGTCGACGAACAGCATGTGCGTCCCCAGCGAGAACGCGACGTTGCTCGATGTGAGCTCGACGGGGAACGCCGGCTTGAACGCCAGCAGGCTCAGGAACCACTCGCGATACGTCGCGGCGTGCACGATCGAGCCGTACACGAAGCGCATGTGGTCGCCCATGATGACGACGCCGAACAGCAGCGCGAGCAGCAGGTAGTCCTCGGGCACCGAGATCGTCTTGTACGGGCCCGTGGTGCGCCGCGCGATCCAGAACAGGATCGCGCCCAGCATCAGCACGCCGGCGATCGACCCGGACCAGGCGGCGAACGTGTTCATGCCGGCTTCGCCCAGCAGCGAGGGCAGGAACGGGAACTCGTGGATCAGCCGCAGGTGGCCGACGAACGCACCGAGCGCGGCGATATGGAACGCCATGGCGGCGAGCCACATCCACGGCTCGATCCGGAACGACTGCGGAGCGATGAACGTGTCCTTCAACATCTTGAAGAACCGCCCGGTGCCCGTTCTGGGCTTGGGGAACATGCCCAGCGGTATCGGGGAACGGGGCGTCGTGCTCCATTCCCAGATGCGCCAGGCCATCCCCGCGACGAACACCGCGATGGAGAGGTACACACCCCACACCGAGGTGATCTGCAGGTAGGTTTCCATGTACTTCGGTTCGTCCTTCCGGCTACTTGACGCGCTTGACGAGGAACACGAACTCGCCGCCGACCTTCCCGGCCGACACGACTTCGTTGCCTGTCGACTTGGCCCATGCGGGGATGTCGGCCATGGCGCCGGGGTCGGTCGCGACGGCACGGATGACTCCGCCCACCGGGACGTCCTTGATCCTCTGGGACACCTTGACCATGGGCAGGGGGCAGAGCAGACCCTTCAGGTCGAGCTCCAGATCGGGCTTGATTTCGTCGGACATGTGCGTTCCTTTCGGTCGGTGGCTCGTCGTGGCGCGGGCGCGGCGCGCCCGGCTGTCTAGATGAAGAACTGGATCCCGGACTCCTCGGCCTCGCCGAGCATGAAGCCGACGCCGACGGCCGGCTTGACGCCGTCGATGAACGACTCTGCGGGGATCTCCATGACGTCCATGGACATCTGGCACGGATACAGGCCCACGCCCAGCATCACGGCAAGGTCGCGTAGCTCGGTGAGCTTGGCGACGTTGTTCGCACCCATCATCTTCCCGAACATCCACCGGCCCATGCCGCCGAAGCTGAACTTGGACGGATCGGACTTCGAGATGTCCCCGCCGTACATGAGGCCGAGCATCTTGCCGAAGAAGGTCTGGCCGGTCCGGACATCCTTCTTGATGGCGCGAAGGCCCCAGAACGTGAAGAACATGATCACTTCCATGCCCATCGCCGCGGCGCCGGTGGCGATGATGAAAGCGCCGAACAGCTTGTCCATGTCTCCGCTCATCACGACCATGGTCAGCTTCTTCTTGCGCGGTGCCGCCAATACCGCTTCCATCGCTGCGTCTGACATCGTCTTTCCGCTCCTTCGTGTCGTGGTCGCCTCTTCGTTCGTGCCGCGGCGGCTCATGCCGCGATTGCTGCCGTCACCTCTCGCCGAGCGCGCTGTCGATGGCTTCCTTGCGTACATCCATCTGCTCGGCGAGAACCTCGCTGATGAGGTCGAACGCCTGCAGGATCTTCGCGTTGGACAGGAAGTAGTGGACGTGAGCGCCGTCGCGGCGCGAGATGAGCATGCCCTTCGAGCGCATGATGCCCAGATGCTGGGAGAGGGTGGCCTGCGCGATCCCGGTGCGCGCCTGGATGTCCGAGACCGTCAGCTCGCCATCACGCAGGGCGTCGAGTATGCGCTGGCGCTTCTCGTTCGCAAGCGTCTTGCACATCTCGGAATGCAGGCAGTAGAAGTCACTCGAGTCCGTCATCATCGCTCCCGGCAGGGCCGTTGACCGGCTTGGGTTCTATGAACATGCGAATATGCGAATGTTGTGCCAACCGCACGATACCCCAGAGGGTTTCTGCGCGCAAGAGGATGGGCAGTAGTAGTACCATCGCCAGTGAGAGGCGGCGCGCCATCGACTGCGCCGCGTACCGACCTGTGAGGGGACACACATGGCTGACGAGGCGCACTCGCTCGCCGTATTCATCGATTTCGAGAACCTGGCCTTGGGCTACGAGCGCGACGGGCTGCCCGCCGCCGCGGGCCGCCGGCGCCGCGCACCCGCGTCGGCCAACAACGGCATGTTGGACGTGACCGCCATCCTCGAGAGGCTCATCGAGAAGGGCAAGGTCATCGTGCGGCGTGCCTACGCCGACTGGGGCCGCTTCGAGAAGTACCGCGTCATCATGCATGACTCGGGCATCCAGATGATGGAGATCCCCGAGCGCGGCAAGACCGGCAAGAACCACGCCGACATCCAGCTGGTCGTCGATGCCATGGACATGTGCTACAGCAAGGATCACGTGGACACGTTCGTCATCGTCTCGGGCGACTCCGACTTCACGCCGCTGGTCGCCAAACTCAAGGAGAACGGCAAGAACGTCATCGGCCTGGGCATGAAGGACTCCACATCCGACCTTCTGGCCGCCAGCTGCGACGAGTTCATCTACTACGAGGACCTGGGCACGGGAGCCTTGGCGCCGCCCTCGGTGTCGGCACAGTCCGTTCCCAAGGAGAAGCGTCCCGCCATGCAGCTGCTGGTCGAGACGATCCAGGGTCTTCAGCGCGAGAACAAGGACGTGATGTACTCGTCGCTGGTCAAGGACACGATGAAGCGCAAGAACCCGGCCTTCGCGGAGTCGTCGTACGGGTACCGCACCTTCTCGGCCCTGCTCGAGGACGCTGAGAAGTCGGGGCTCGTCACGCTGAGGACCGACCAGCGCTCGGGCACGTACGTCGTCGCCGGCTTCGCGGACGGCAAGTGACGGCTCCGCACGACCCCTTCTCCCCTACGCATCCAGGAGGATCCATGGCTCTGCACGAACCGACCTATACATGCACGGGCGACGAAGTCGCCGTCATCACGACGCCCAAGGGCGTCATCAAGTTCACCTTCTTTTGCAAGGACGCGCCCACGCATGCCGCGGCATTCGTCGAGTTGGCGGAGAAGGGCTTCTATGACGGCACGACGTTCCACCGCGTCGAGCCCGGTTTCGTGATCCAGGGCGGGGACCCCTTCTCGCGT
Source organism: Coriobacteriia bacterium (assembly GCA_025361335.1). Lineage (GTDB taxonomy): Bacteria > Actinomycetota > Coriobacteriia > Anaerosomatales > PALSA-660 > JANYAK01. The sequence goes on along the minus strand of JANYAK010000002.1, from coordinate 25,052 downwards.
GACGGGGGCGGAGCGGCCGGTACCGGCGGCCCGGGCTACTACCTTGGGGCGGAGTTCAACGAGCGGCCGCACGTCGACGGTACTGTCGCGATGGCGCGGGCGGCCTCGCCCGACTCCGCCGGCAGCCAGTTCTACATCTGCCTGGGGCGCCACACGTTCCTCGACCACAACTACACCGTCTTCGGCCAGGTCACCGAGGGGCTCGACGTGGTGCATGCGATCGAGCGCGGTGACGTCATGGAGTCGGTCACGATCGAGCGTCCGTGACGGCTGGGCCCGGAACGGACGACCGTCGCTTCGCCCGAGAGCTGTTCGCCCGATATCCGGGCACGCTCGACCTGCCGTGGGTGCGGTTGGCGACGCTGCCGACGCGGGTCGCGGAGGCGCCCGAGCTGACGCGAGCCGCCGCAGCGGCGGCCGTGTGGGTCAAGGACGACGGCCTGTCGGGCGAGGTGTACGGCGGCAACAAGGTCCGCAAGCTGGAGTTCCTTCTGGGCGAGGCGCTCGCCTCGGGTGCGTCGGACGTGATCACGTTCGGAGCCGCCGGGTCGAACCACGCGCTGGCCACGGCGATCCACGGAGCGGCGCTCGGGCTGCGCGTGCACTCGATGCTGCTGCCCCAGCCGAACGCGGGCTACGTGCGCACCAACGTGCTGGCGGCGATGTCCGCGGGCGCCGACCTGCACCACTACCCCGACCAGGCGCACCTGCTGCGCGGCACCGCGGCGCTGAGGCGCAGGCTGCGCGACAGCACCGGCCGCGAGCCGTACGTGATCCCCTTCGGCGGGACGAACCCGCGCTCGACGCTCGGATTCGTGAGCGCCGGGCTCGAGCTGGCCACCCAGGTGGAGCACCGCGAGCTTCCCCAGCCGGACTACGTGTTCGTCGCGCTGGGCTCCATGGGCACCGCCGTCGGCCTCGCGCTGGGGATGCGCGCCGCCGGGCTGGCGACGAAGGTGGTCGGCGTGCCGGTCGTGTCCTACGAGATGGACACGGCCGACGGCTTGCTGGCTCTGATCCGCGAGACGCAGGAGCTGCTGCGCGCCGCCGACCCCACGTTCCCACAGCACGAGTGGGGCGAGGACGACGTGCTCGTGGCGTGCGGGTATCTGGGCGATGAGTACGCGCGGTTCACGCCGGAGGGCATGGAAGCCGTGCGTCTGGCCGAGAGCGCCGGGATCCGCGCCGAGGGTACGTACACGGGCAAGACGCTGGCGGCGCTGCTGGGGTGGGGACGCGAGGGCCGGCTGGCCGGTCGCACGGTGCTGTTCTGGGACACCTGCAACGCGCGGGACGTCTCGGCTCTCGTTGCGGCGGCGGACCTCGAGCGCGTGCCGTCGTCGCTGCGCGGGTACTTCGAATCCGGCCTGCAGCCGCTCGACTCGGGAGCTGTCGGCGCGAGGTCTGTCGCCGACGCGCACACGGTTCCCGGAACGGAGACGAGCTCATGAGCGAGAAGCGCCACATCCTGTTCGCCACGTGCGCCCGCGGGGTCGAGGCCGTGCTGGCAGAGGAGCTGCGTGCGCTGGGGGCGAGCGACGTGCGGGAGGCGCGCGCCGGCGTGTCGTTCCGCGGCGACCTGACGGCGGCGTACCGGGCCTGCCTGTGGTCGCGCACCGCCAGCAGGATCCTGTTGTCGCTGGCCATAGTCGACGCAGGTTCGGTGGACGCGCTGTACGAGGGCGTCCGCGCCCTTCCGTGGGAGGATCACGTGCCGGTGGATGGGACCCTGGCGGTCGACTTCGCGTCGGACCCGAACCCGGCGTTCCGTAACACGATGTTCGGTGCGCAGAAGGTCAAGGACGCGGTCGTGGACCGGCTTCGCGACACGTTCGGGCGCCGGCCCTCCGTGGACCCGGCGAGCCCCGACGTGCGCATCAACGTGCGGATCCGCTCTCTTCGCGCCACGGTCTCGATCGACTTGGCGGGAGACGCGCTGCATCGCCGCGGCTACCGCGAGGCCGGGGTCCAGGCGGTCGCGCCGCTGAAGGAGTCGCTCGCGGCCGCCATGCTGCTGCTGGCCGGCTGGCGCGACATCGCCGCCGCCGGGGGGGCGCTGGTTGACCCCATGTGCGGCTCGGGTACCCTGCTCATCGAGGGAGCATGGATCGCGGGCGACGTCGCGCCCGGGCTGCTTCGGCCACGCTTCGGGTTCACCGGATGGCTCGGCCACGACTCCGACGCGTGGGACGACCTGATCGTGGAGGCGGACGACCGGGCGGAAGCCGGCCTCGCCGCCCTGCCCCCGATCGCGGGCTCGGACAGCCAGGCGTCGGCCGTGGAGCTGGCGACCTCCAACATCGCGCGCGCGGGCCTGAAGGGACGGGTGAGCGTGGAGCGTCTGCCCATCGAGCGCGCCTCGGCGCCCGAGGGCGCGGCATGCGGACTGGTCGCGGCGAACCCCCCGTACGGCGAGCGTGTGGGCGAGAGGTCCGAGGTCGGGGCGCTGTACGGCATGCTGGGCGCGCGTCTGCGGGAGGCCTTCCCGGGATGGCGCAGCGCGGTGCTGACGGATGACGACTCGCTGGCCGCGGCGGTGGGAGTCGTTCCCGAGGAGACCTACCGGCTGTTCAACGGGACGATCCCGGTGCGGCTGGACGTGGCGGACGTGCCGGTCCCCGGCGTCGTGGACGAGACGGCGGGCGCCGCGGCGTTCGCGAATCGCCTTCGCAAGGACTGGCGGCACCTGTCGAAGTGGGCGCGGCGCGAGGGCGTGACGGTGTGGCGGGTGTACGACGCCGACCTGCCCGACTACGCGGTCTCGGTCGACGTGTACGACTGCGAGGACGGAGTGAGGCGCGCGGTGGTGGCGGAGTACGAGGCTCCCCGCGATGTCGACCCGGTCAAGGCGTCGGTGCGTCTGCAGGAGGCCGTTGCTGCTGTTCCCGAGGTGCTCGGTATGTCTCCCGCGGAGGTGCGGCTCAAGGTGCGTCGCCGCCAGCGTGGCGAGGCCGCCCAGTACGAGCGTATCGCACACACTTCCCGCTTCCTGACGGTGCGGGAGGGCGACGCGCGCCTGCTGGTCAACCTGGACGACTATCTGGACACCGGGCTGTTCCCGGACCACCGCACGACGCGGCGGATGGTGGGGGAGCTGGCCGAGGGTCGCTCGCTGTGCAACCTGTTCTGCTACACGGGCGCGGTCACCGTGGCTGCCGCACTGGCCGGCGCCGTGGCCACCACATCGGTCGACCTGTCCAAGACCTACCTGGAGTGGGCGGGCCGCAACCTGGAGCTCAACGGCCTCGGTGAACCGGCGCACCGGCTGGTCCGCGCCGACGCCACGAAGTGGCTGGCGCAAGCTGCGGCGGACCCGTCAGGACCCCGCTTCGGGGTCGTGTTCCTCGACCCGCCGTCGTTCTCGTCCTCGAACGCGATGGAGGGCACGCTGGACATCCAGCGCGACCACGCGGGGATGATCCGCGACGCGGCGATGCTGCTGGAGCCGGACGGCGTGCTGGTGTTCTCGACGAACCTGCGCAAGTTCCGGCTGGATGTCGCGGCGCTGGGCGATCTGCGCATCGAGGACGTGAGCGCTGCGACCATCCCGCCCGACTTCGCCCGCCACCCGCGGATCCACCGCTGCTACCTCATCCGGCGGTAGCGCGGGGGAGGGCTACTCTTCGACGATCGTGATGGCGGTGACCGGGCAGACTTCCTCGGCCTCGCGGATGCAGTCGTACTGCTCGGGCTCGGGGTTCTCGGTGATGACGTGCGCCAGGTTGTCGTCCTCGATGACGAAGGCTTCGGGACAAGTGTCCTGGCACAAGCCGCACCCGATGCACAGATCGCGGTCCACCACGGGTCTCACCGGTCATCGCCTCCCCGTTCGATGCGAGCGGCGCCTGGCGCCGGTTCGCGCTACCGTGTCACTCATACCCGAAAGTACCGGAGCGGACCAGTGACACCCTCGCACAAGGACGACGACCTGCCGGCGCACACGGTCCGACTGAGTGCCCGCGCCCGGCGCATCCGCCTGCTCGTGAGTCCACGCGAGGGGCTCGTCGTGGTCATCCCGCGCGAGTCGGACCGGAAGCGGATCCCGGGGCTGCTGCGCGGGCACGCGGCGTGGATAGAGCGCGCCATGCGCAGGACCGCCGAGCATCGCGAGCATCTCGCCGTGGCTGACGGCGCGCCGCTCCCATCCCGGGTCGACCTGCCGGCGGCGGGCGTGTCGTTCGACGTGACGTATCGGCGAACCTTGGCGAACGCGGGCGCGAGGGCCGCGACAGTGGCGGGGCGGATCGTCGTGACCGCTCCGGCGGGCGACGACGAGGCCTGCCGCGCCGCCCTGCGGCGGTGGCTCGCGCGGGAGGCGAGGACGCTTCTGGTGCCGCTGCTCGAGGAGGTCTCGGCGCGGGAGGGGATCCCTTTCACCCACGCCACGGTGCGCGCCCAGCGCACTCGGTGGGGAAGCTGCTCGCGCAGCGGCGGCATCAGCCTCAACCGGTCGCTGCTGTTCCTGCGCCCCGAACTGGCGCGCTGTGTGATGGTGCACGAGCTGGTCCACACGCTGAGGCACGACCATTCGCCCGCGTTCTGGGCGCTGCTTCGCGAGCGGGTTCCCGATACGGACGCGCTGCGGCGCGAGCTGCGCGAGGGGTGGCGCGAGGTGCCGGGGTGGGCTGAGGAGCCGTAGGTAGCGGTCGGGGCCCTCACACCTGCGGGCCCCACCTACCGCCGTTCGAGCGCGGGCGCGACCGCCCGGCGGGGCCTGCGGCGGCGCGGCGGGGTGTCGGGATGCACGCGATAGAACAGCGCCTTCGCGAGCTCCGCGCAGCTCATGTATGCGACCAGGATGAGCGCGAGCACGCCCAGGAACGACAGCGGTAGAGGTGTGAACCGGAACACGGGCGCCAGCGGCGAGTACGGCAGCCCGAGCGTGAACGCCCATACTCCCATCGTTGCCACGGTCAGCCACTTCCCCGGGCGGCTGCGCAGGAATGGCCGGCGCGTCCGGATGATGAGCACGACCATCGACGCCGACAGCACCGACTCGACGAACCATCCCGTGCGGAACAGCGCCTGACCGTGCGCGGTGGTCTGGTCGATCCGCATCACGAACAGCAGGGCGCCGAACGTCAGGTAGTCGAACACGCTGGACAGCAGGCCGAACACGACCATGAAGTTGCGTATGAACCGGATGTCCCAACGCCGCGGGACGGCCGTCTGCTCCGAGTCGACGCGGTCCGACGCGATGGTCATCTCCGGGAAGTCCGTGACCAGGTTCATCAGCAGGATCTGCGTGGGCAGCAGCGGCAGGAACGGCAGGAACAGCGACGCGCCTGCCATGGAGAACATGTTGCCGAAGTTCGCGCTGGTGGCCATGAACACGTACTTGAGCGTGTTGGCGAACGTCGTGCGGCCGTCCTCGATGCCGCGGGCCAGTACGTCCAGACCGGGTTCCAGCAACACGATGTCGGCGGCTTCCTTGGCGACGTCCACCGCCGTGTTCACCGAGATGCCCACGTCGGCGGCGTGCAGGGCGCTGGCATCGTTGATGCCGTCGCCCAGGTAGCCGACCACGGCACCTGCCTTGCGCAGGGCCCGGATGATCCGCTCCTTCTGGTTGGGCTCGACCTCCGCGAAGATGTTCACGTCGCGCACGCGCCTCGCCAGCGCGCTTTCGCGCATGTTCTCCAGCTCGGCGCCGGTCAGGATGCGCGGGTCGTCGAGACCCATATGCGCCCCCAGAGTGCGAGCGACCAGGGCGTTGTCGCCGGTGATGATCTTGAGCTCCACGCCGGTCGCGCGCAGGGCGGCCACCGCAGCCGCCGCGCTGGGCTTGGCGGGGTCGAGGAAGGCGAGCAGGCCCACGAACGTCATGTCGCTCTCGTGGCGCTTGTCGATCCGCCGCTGCGTGACATCGTCGCGCACGGCCACGCCCAGCGTGCGCAATCCCTGCTGGGACAGCGTCTCGAGCAGGTGGTCGATGTCTGGCCGCACCGTCTCCAGGCGCACCGGCTTGCCGCGGGCGTCGCGGGCCGTCGTGCACACGTCGAGCACGTTGGCGAGCGCGCCCTTCGTCACCATGAACGGCTTGCCCTCGCGTTCCACCAGCACGGTCAGGCGCTTGCGGACGAAGTCGTACGGTTCCTCATCCAACTTCCGCACGCCCGAGACGTCGATCACGCGCGCGGAGCGGATGGCCACATCGATGGGGTTGGCGAACCCGGTCTCGAAATACGAGTTCAGGTAGGCGTACAGCGCGACGTCGTCCGACTCGTGGCCGTAGACGTCGTACGCGGCCTGCAGCTTCACGGTGCCCTCGGTCAGCGTGCCCGTCTTGTCCGAGCACAGCACGCTCATCGACCCGAAGTCCTCGATGGAGGCCAGCCGCTTCACGATGACCTTCTGTTCGGCCATGCGCCGCGCGCCGTGCGCCAGGTTGATGGAGATGATCGCCGGCAGCAGTTGCGGCGTGAGCCCGACCGCCAGAGCCAGCGAGAACAGGAACGAGTCGATGACCGGGCGGTGCAGATACACGTTGATCGCGAAGATGCCGAACACCAGCACCATCGTGACTTCCATGAGCAGGTAGCCGAACCGCCGCACGCCGTGCTCGAACTCGGTCTCCTCGGGCGCGTCTCCGAGCCGCTCGGACACCTTGCCGAATTCGGTCGCGCCCCCCGTCCGCACCACGACCGCCCGCGCGGTGCCGGACACGACGTGCGTGCCCATGAACAACGAGTTCGTCCGCGAGGCGAGCGGCGTCGCCGCGTCCAGCACGCCCTCGATCTTCTCCACGGGGAACGTCTCGCCGGTGAGGGTGGCCTCGTCCACGAACAGCTCGCGCGAGGAGAGCACGAGGCAGTCGGCCGGGACCATGCCGCCGGCGGCGAGCGAGACGACATCGCCCGGCACGATCCGCTCGACCGGCAGCGGGTTCTCGGCGCCGTCGCGGACGACGACGGCCATGACCGCGACGATGGCGAGGAGCTTGTCGACCGCGTCGACCGCGCCGCGTTCCTGCCAGAACGACAGCAGCCCGGAGATGAGCACTATCGCAAGGATGATGCCGGCGTCGACCGGATCGCCGAGGAACGCGTACAGGGCTGCCGCCGCCAGCAGGATGACGATGATGGGGCTGCGGAACTGCCGCAGCAGCAGCAGGAGGTCGGTCGGCCGCTTGTGCTGGCCGATCCGGTTCGGGCCGACGCGGGTCAGCCGCGCGGCGGCCTCGGCCGAAGTGAGCCCCTCCGGCGACGTCTTCAGCCGCGCGAGCATCGCGTCGGCGGCGTCCGCCCAGAATGCCGTCTCGGTCGCCTGCTGTGGCACATCGCCTCCGCGCTGCTCGGTGGTCACGCCGCTGCCACGAGGGTACCCTCAGGCATCGGAGGCTAACAGAAGGAGCGAGGGTGAACGACGGCATCGAGCGCACGCTGGCCGCCCTGGGCGGCGAGTTCGAGCATCCGCCGGTGTGTGGCGTCAGCTTCGTCGCTCCCGGCCTCCTGCGTGACGCGCGCGGCGACTCCCCGGCCGACTCGTTCGCCGCCTCCTTCGCGAGCGTCGGCCTCGACTTCGCGTTCGTGCCGTCGTGGGAGCCGTGGGCGGGTCGTCTCGTCGGGCTGCTGCGCATCGAGGGCATCGCCTCACTGTGGGTGGCGCCGGGCGTTCTCGGCCCCGCGCTCGACTCGGTCGGCATCGCCGAGGGTCTGCGCGCCACGGCTCGCGATCCCGAGTCGCTGGCCGCCCCGCTCGACGCCGCACGCGACGCCATGCTCGCCTCGATCGCGCTCGGCGTGGGATTGCGGGCCGACGCCGTGGTGATTGCCGATGACCTCGCGGGGGCCTCGGGCCCGTTGGTGGCGCCCGACTTCGTGGCCGACGAGGTGATGCCGAGGCTGCGCGATGGAGCTCGCGCGTGCGCGGCGGCCGGCAAGCCCGCGATCCTGCACTCGGACGGGGAGACGTCCGTGTTCCTGCGCGGGCTGGCGGCGGCGGGCTTCGCGGGCCTTCACGCGGGTGGCGTGCCCGCCGAGGTGTTCGAGCGCCTGCACGCGCGGGCGCGCCGCGAGGGCCTGGCGATCCTCGGCGGGCTCGTCACGGCCGACCTCGAACACGGTCCCCCTCGCGCGGTCCTGGCCGGGACGAGGGCCTTCATTCTCGCGCACGCCGGCGGGCTGCTCATCGCGGACGACGGCGGGATCTCGACGCCGGACGAGTACGCGGCCCTCCGCGTCGCCCTGTCCGCCGCTCGCGGCGCACTCTGACCGCCGCTTGAGGGGGCCATCCCGCTCTCGTGGCCCGAGCACGAGCGAGCGTGCTAGTATCGGAGTGCTCGGCAGCCGCATGTCGAAAGGCAGCGCGTGGCGCTCGAAGGCAACCTCAAGGACTTCTCCCTGACGGACATGTTCCGTCTTGTCGCGTCGGGCAGGAAGTCCGGGATCCTGTACCTCGAGCGCGCGGACGCCAACGGCAAGGTCTGCTTCGACAACGGCCGCGTCTTCTTCGCCTCGAGCAACTGGAACCGCGAGTCCCTGGGCCGCCGCCTCGTCAAGTCGGGCGCCGTGTCCGAGAAGCAGCTGCGCCAGGCGCTCGGCCTCCAGAAGATCCAGAAGAAGGAGAAGGCCGGCCGCCGGCTCGGCCAGATCCTGGTCGACGAAGGCTACCTCGACTCGAAGATCCTGGAGAACTTCATCCAGGACCAGGTTAACGACACGCTGTTCGACCTCTTCCGATGGGAGGAGGGCAACCTGCGCTTCGAGGCTGACGAGACGTGCGACGACGAGGACATCGGCGTCTCGGTCTCCGTGGAGAACATCATCATGGAGTCGGCTCGGCGCCTCGAGATCTGGAACAAGATCCGGGAGAAGATCCCGAGCATGGACACGGCGTTCACCATGGCCGTGGCCCCCGGCGACAAGTCGATGGAGATCCACCTGAAGCCGAAGGAGTGGATGCTCCTGTGCTACCTGCACGGGAGGCGCACGGTGCGCGAGCTGATCGACCTGACCGGCTACAACGACTTCGAGACCGCGAAGATCCTGTACGGCATGTTCTCGGTCGGGCTGATCGACCGGGTCGAGAGCTCCGGCGGAGCTGCCGCCGCCGGCGTCTGAGGGCGACGTGAGCTCCCCCGGCGACCGCCTCCCCAAGGACCTCCCGCTTGCGGAGTTCAGGGAGTTCCGCGACTACATCCAGCAGCACTCCGGGATCTACCTGGAGGACTCGAAGCTCGACTCCCTGCGCATCTCGCTTCTCACGCGAGCGACCCGGCTCGACTGCCCTGGCTGGAGCCAGTACCTCGACGTCCTGTCTCGTGACGAGGCGGAGTTCCGCGAACTCATGAGTCTCATCACGATCAACGAGACCTCGTTCTTCCGTTTCCCGGGTCAGTTCGAGGCCCTGAGGGCGCGGATCCTGCCCGAGATCGCCAGCGAGCGGACCGGGGACAGCCGTGCCCTGCGCATGTGGTCCGCGGGCTGCTCCACGGGCGAGGAGCCGTACTCCATCGCCATGACCTTTCTCGACTCGGGCCTCGAGGGCGCGGGGTGGCGCGGCGAGGTGATGGGAACCGACGTTTCGACCAAGGCGCTGGCGACGGCGAAGGCGGGGATCTATCAGCAGCGTCACCTGGCCAACGTCCCTGACGAGACGATCGCCCGGCACTTCGAGCGGACGGACGACGGCTACCGGCTGGCGCCGCACGTGCGCAACATATGCGACTTCACCTACCAGAACCTGATCAAGGAACCCTATCCCACCGCCCTGCTGGGCAACTGGGATGTCATCTTCTGCCGCAACGTCACCATCTACTTCCGGCTCGAGTCGACGCGCCGTGTGGTCCAGAACTTCCACGACAGCCTGAACGACGGGGGCTACCTGTTCGTGGGGCACTCGGAGACGCTCACGACCATCACCGACCAGTTCGAATCGGTCGAGGTCGGCGGAGTCTTCCTGTACCGCAAGCGACGCGCCCGACGCATCGTGGCGGTCGGCAGGGCCGAGACCGGGACCGAGCGTCGTGCCAGGGAGCGCGCGGCGGGCCCGACGCCCGAACGCAGGACGGCGGCGGTGGTCGACCGCCCAGCGATGCCCGAACGCCGTGCGAGCGGCCCTACGCCGCCGGTCCCGAGCCCGGCAGCGGCACCAAGCCCCGCTCCGGCCGACGCCGCGCGACTCCCGGACCTCCTGGTCGCCGCGCACGCCCACGCGGACGCGGGCGAGTACGACCGCGCCCGAAGCGAATGCCAGGCGGCCTTGGCGCAGGACCCGTTGCTCGCGGGCGCCCGGTACCTGCTGGGCGTCATCCAGCAGAGCCAGGGGGACGTCGCCAGCGCGGTGACCGAGTTCAAGAAGACCATCTACATCGACCCGCAGTTCGTGCTCGCGCACCTCAACCTCGCCAACATCCACAAGTCCCAGTCCCGCTACGAGGATGCATGCCGCGGATATGAGAACGCGCTGAGGGCGCTGTACGTGGATCCAGAGGGCGCCTGGACGCGCTTCTTGGGCGGGTGGCAGGCCGACGTCATACTCAGAACCTGCGAACGTTCTCTGCTAGAGTGTCGGAAGGCGATGGGGGCCTCATAACCATGCCGTCGCACCACCGGAGGGAGTCTCATGGCGAACGCTAGGATACTGGCTGTCGATGACAGTCCGACCATCCTCGAGATGATCAAGGCCATCCTCCTGGCGGGTGGCTACGAGGTGCTCACGGCATCCGACGGGGCGGCCGCGCTCGAGACCGCCCGCGCCGAGAAGCCCGACCTCATCCTGCTCGATGTCATGCTGCCGAAGCTGGACGGCTATCGGGTGTGCCGTCTGCTGAAGTTCGACCAGAACTACAAGGACATCCCCATCATCATGCTGACAGCCAAGACCGAGGAACAGGCGATGGCGACGGGCATCAGGACGGGTGCGAACCAGTACCTGACCAAGCCCGTCGAGCCCGAGAGACTGCTGGAAGCCGTCGCCGAGGAACTGTCCAAGGCCCAGGGATAGCGGACGGTCGCGGTGGCTGAGACGAGTCTCACCGACAGGGTGCTCGACACGCTGGTCGACGCCGGTCTCCTGACGGCCGAGCAGCTCTCCAGCGTGCGCGGAGCAGCCGTCGGAGGCGTGTCGGTCGGCCGCGTTCTGACCGAGCGGGGTCTCGTCAGCTCGGCGGACGTCGGCAACGCGCTCGAGGCCGAGCTCGGAGTCCCTCGCGTCGATCTGTCCTCGTACACGCCGGACGAAGAGGCGCTGGCGCTCATGCCGGCCCAGGTCGCGCGATCGCGTCGGCTGCTGCCCCTGTTCGAGATCGACGGCGCGGTCACGATCGCCGTCGGGGATCCGATGAACGTGCTCGACCTGGACGACGTCGCTGCCGAGCTCCACGTGGAGTTCGACCCGGTGCTCACCGACCCCGAGCCGCTCCTGGCGGCGATCACGCAGTACTACGGCGAGCCGGAGTCGGGGCCCGCACCGGTGCAGGTGCCCTCGGCACCGGTCGCGGTCGTGGTCCCGCCCGAGACCGGGATCCCGCTGGCGCCGGTCGCCCACGAGGCGGCGGGCACCATCGAGCAGATCGCCGCGGCCACCCCGGCGGGCGCCTCCGCGGTCGACCTCGACGTGCTCGCCGTGGCCGATTCCGTGAAGGTCTCGCTCCTGGTCACGGATATCCTCATCGACGCGGCCTCGCGGGGCGCCACCCGGGTCCAGCTCCTCCCGTACAAGGACGACTTCTTCCTCGTCTACCGGGTCGGCGGGCGTCTGGAGAAGGTCGCCAGCGCTCCACTGTCTCTGCAGTCGTCGCTTGTCGACGGCTTCAAGAACTTCGTCCGGATCGGGGCGGCCGGCTCGAACCTGCCGGCCACCGGGCGCGTGCGCGCCCATCTGGCCGGCCAGGACCTGGTGCTGGTCGTGTCGGTCGTTCCCACGATCTCGGGACAGCGTCTGGTGGTCTCCTTGGCGCCGCACCGCGCCGAGCCACGCGGCGTCGAAGCGCTCGGGCTGGGGGACGCCGAGACACGCGCCTTGCACGTGATGGTGGAGCGCGGCAGGGGCATCCTGCTGATCGCGTCTCCGGCGGCCGAGGGCCGCAGCGCGACGTACTACGCGCTCCTTGCCCATGCGGCGGCCGTGGGCAAGACCGTGTTCTCCGTCGAACGCTCCATCGAGCACGAGATCCCGGCCGTGGCTCAGGTGCTGGTGAGTCCCGGCTCTCCCGTGGGACCCGCCGCCTACCTGGCGGCCGGCAGCCGGCAGGACACCGACGTGATCGCCATCGACGGCCTGGCTACGGGGGAGGAAGTCTCCCTCGCCGTCGAGGCCGCCGCCGCGGGACGACTGGTCATCGCGACCGTCGTGGCCGCGGGGATCGTGCCCGCCGTCCGGGTGCTGCTCGACCTGGGCGCCGAGCCCTACGGGCTCTCGTCGGCGCTGACCCTGGCCATCGGGCAGCGGCTCGTGCGGGTCAACTGCCCCAACTGCGGTGTGGAGAAGCCGTCACCGGCTGTCGCGCTCCTGCCAGGGGCGCCGGCCGGCCTTGTCAGCAAGTCCGGATCCGGGTGCCCGAACTGCGGCCAGTCCGGCTTCGCGGGGGTCACGGGGATCTTCGAGGTCCTGCCGTTCTCCGATCCCGTGCGGATGGCGGTCGCTCGCGGGGCGGACGCGGAAGCCCTCACCAAGGCCGCTCTGGCCGCGGGCATGAGGCCGCTCGTGACGTCGGGCATCGCGAAGGTCGCCGCGGGGCTCGTGAGCGCCGACGAGCTCGACCGCGTCCTGAGGCTTCCCCGATGAGTGCGCGCAAGGACGCGAAGCCGAGCCCGGTGCCGGCGAAGAAGCGGGCTCCCAAGCGCGCGGCCGACTCCACAGGTTCGACGGCCCCGGCCGAGGCCCCATCGGCGGACGCGATCGGGGCGTCCCCGATCGTGCTCGACGACTTCATCGAGGAGCCCGTGGAGTCGGTCGACCCCGGGAGCCCGGAGCGCATCGTCGTCTTCTCCATCGAGGGGCAGCGCTACGCGTTCCCCATCGATGTGGTGCAGGAGATCCAGCAGATCGTTGAGATATCCGGACTGCCCGACACGTCGGCGGCGATCCTGGGCGTGATCAACGTCCGGGGGCGCGTGGTGCCCGTGGTCGACCTGCGGGCGCTGGTCGGGCTGGAGCCGCTCGTGCAGGGGTTGCAGACGCCGATGGTGTTCACGCGCACGGCGCAGGGCATCGTCGCGCTCGTCGTGGACGAGGTCGAAGACGTCCTCGAGGTTCCAGCGGGGAGCATGCAGGCGCCTTCGAGCGTGCACGCCCTCAGCGACCGACTCCTGAGCGTGTGCAGCCTCGAGAGCGGGATGGTGTTCGTCTTCGACGTCGACGCCCTGATCCCGCCTTCGCTGTCCACAGCGGGGAGGTCGTAGACGATGGCCGGACCCGGTGGGACCATGTCGCCCGGTGAGGAACTCCGGTTGGAGACCCTGCGGAAGCGCGCCGATTCTCTGGCGGTCGAGCAGGTGGACGGCGTCGACGAGCAGCGCACCGGCGTGCTGCTGTTCGCGCTGGGCGACGAGACCTACGGCGTGCGCATCGAGGACGTCCGCGAGATCGAGAACGAGTACACGGTCACGCCCATCCCGCGAGCGCCCGACTTCGTGCTGGGAGTCATCAACATCCGCGGCGAGATCGTCTCCGTGGTGGACCTGCGGCTCATGGCCGATCTTGGGAAGAGCCAGCGGGCTGGCGGAGGCGAGCATCAGCCGGTCATAGTCGTGAAGGATCAGACGGTCTGCACGGCCCTGATGGTGGACTCGATCGGCGACATCGTCGACGTGTCGGCGGACGAGATGGAACCGCCGCTCGCCACCACGGACCGGGCTCAAGCCGACTTCATCAGCGGCACGTTCTACACGGGCGGCCAGCTTGTGGCGCTCGTCAATCTCGCCCGCGTACTGACGCCGGTAGTGAGCGGTTAGCCGTACCACATAGGAGGAAGATCATGCTTGCACGACTCATCCAGAAGATGCGGCACCGTTTCCTGTACAAGTTCCTGGCCGCCAACGTGGTGATGTTCGGCGCGCTCAACCTGATCCAGGTGGCGGTGTTCTTCGCCCTGATGGGCAAGAGCATCACCGGCCACGAGGGCTGGCAGATGGAGATAGCGTTCGTCTCGGCGCTGTTCGTCCTGCTGTTCGTCGGGTGGTTCGCGCTGTTCCTCTTCCTGGGCTCGCGCATGCTCGCGCCGCTGGACTCGGTGGTGGCGAGCGTGCAGTTGGCCACCCAGGGCGAGATCGGCCACAAGGCCATCGTGAAGTCCACGGACGAGTTCGGCACGCTGGCGGCAAGCTACAACCAGATGCTCGACCTCATCGTGTACCTGATCAGGCAGACGCAGGAGTCGAGCAAGCGGCTCGCGCAGTCGAGCACTGAGATCCTCGCCGCCACCGAGCAGCAGGCGTCGGGAGCGGCCGAGCAGGCGGCTTCCATCAGCGAGACGACGGCGACCATGGAAGAGCTGGCGGCCACGTACCGTCAGATCGCCGACAACGCCGACCACGTGGTGCGGATGGCCGAGGCCACGCTGGGCAGCGCCGAGTCGGGCCAGCACGCTGTGGCCAACACACTGGAGGCCATGGAGCAGATCAGGGTGCGGGCCCAGTCGTCCGCCAACAAGATCTTGGCGCTGGGCGAGAGAAGCCAGCAGATCGGCCAGGTCCTCTCGATGATCAACAATATCGCCGACCAGACGAAGATCCTGGCGCTCAACGCCGCCATCGAGGCCGCGCGCGCCGGCGAGGCGGGCAAGGGCTTCTCGGTCGTCGCCAGCGAGATCCGCAAGCTGGCAGAATCGGTCGTGGAGTCGACGGGCGAGATCTCGACGATCATGACCGAGATCCAGGGGGCGGCCAACGACCTGGTCATCTCCACCGAGCAGGAACTCAAGCAGGTCGGCGAGGGGGTGACGCTGGGTAACGTCACCGGAGACTCGCTGGAGCAGATCCTCGACATGATCGAGCAGACCACCGTCGCCGCGAAGGAGATCTCGGTCGCCACGCAGCAGCAGCGCACGGCCACCGAGCAGGTGGTCAAGGCGATGAAGGAGGTCGCCCAGGTGGCCCAGCAGACGGCCGCCGGGAGCAAGCAGGTCGCTTCCTCGGCGGAGGGGCTCGCCACGATCGCACGCGACTCCAGCCAGGTGGGTCAGGCGTTCAAGATCATCGACTAGCCCCCTTCCGGCCCGGGCACTGGGAAGACAGGAACACACGGCATGGTCGAGTTCGACCGGAGCGCGTTCATAGGGAAGTTCAAGGAGGAGGCTGGGGAGTATCTCCAGCGTCTGAATGAGGGCGTCATCACGCTGGAGGGCGATCCGGGCAATCGCGGTCTCATCGATCAGATGCTCCGTGACGCGCACACGCTCAAAGGCTCGGCCCGCATGGTGGGTCTCATCGAGATATCCGACGTGGCGCATCGCCTCGAGGACATCATGGTCAAGGTGCGCGACGGGCAGATGGTGTACGTGCCCGAGATGTCGGACTCGTTCTTCGAAGCGCTCGACATGATCGTGTACCTGTGCGAGATAGCCGGGGAGCCGATCCCCGAGACCACGGATCTCACGGGGTTGCTCGGCCGCCTCGGGGCGGTGGCGGACGGAAGTGGGGCCCCGGTCGCGGCTGAGGCTCCGACGGCGGTCGCGCAGGCCGCGCCCACCGAGGAGGACGGCGCCGCGCGCGCCCGTCGCGAAGACACGCTGCAGGTCAAGGAGCAGACGACGATCCGCGTCCGGACCGCGCAGCTCGACTCACTGCTCAACCTGATCAGCGAGGTCGTCATCGACCAGATCAAGGCGGAGCAGCGCGTCGTGGAGATCCGCGCGCTGCGGGGCGAGCTGTCCGAGGCGTGGAAGATGTGGGGGCGCGTCAAAGGTGCCGTCGGCACGCTGGGGATCGGTGACGACGCGGTCACGGCGGCGCTGATGGACGACGTCGCCGCCCTCGACGGCATGCTGGCCGAGTTCCGGCGGGGGATCACCACGCTTGCCAAGGACCACGCCGAGGACACCTCGCGCGACTCCACCGTGGTCGCCGACCTCCAGGAGCAGGGGATGCAGCTGCGCATGCTCCCGGTCTCCACGATCTTCAACACGTTCCCGCGTTCGATCCGCGATCTCGCGAAGAGCTTCCGCAAGGAGATCGACCTGGTCATCGAGGGCGCGGACACCGAGCTGGACAAGAAGGTGCTCGAGGAGATCAACGACCCGCTCATCCACATCATGCGCAACGCCGTCGACCATGGCATCGAGTCTCCTGAGGAACGCGAGGCTGCGGGCAAGCCGCGCATCGGCACCATCCGGATGGCCGCCCGGCAGGAAGGCGACCACATCGTCATCGAGGTGGCGGACGACGGTGCGGGCATCGACCCGGACAGAGTCCGAGCGGCGGCGGTGCGGAAGGGCTACCTCACGGAGAACGAGGCGCTCGCGATCTCGGATCGCGAGGCGCGCTACCTCATCTTCGAGTCAGGCTTCTCGACGGCCCCCATCATCACGGAGATCTCAGGCCGCGGCGTGGGGATGGACGTCGTGCGTCAGTTCGTCGTCGAGAAGCTCAAGGGCTCGCTCGATGTGGAGTCGGAGCTCGGGGCTGGGACGAGGTTCCGCCTGACCATCCCCCTCACGCTGGCCATCATCCGGGCACTCCTGCTGCGCGTCGGCGACGCCGTGTTCGCCATACCGACCGCGAGCATCGAGGAGACCCTGCGCGTGACGCCGGACGAGATCCTCAAGGTGGAGGGTCACGAGGTCATCCGGCGGCAGCGCCGCACGGTGCCTCTGGTGCGCTTGGGCGACATCCTGGGGGTTCCCCATCAGCAGGGGACTGGGAAGGTCCCGATCGCGATCCTGGGCTTCTCGGGCCACCGGATGGGGTTCGTGGTCGATTCGTTCATCGGCGAACAGCAGATCGTGATCAAGACGCTCGGCACGCACCTCAAGCGCATCGAGAACGTCGCGGGAGTGACGGTCCTGGGGGCCGGCGAGATCGTCGTCATCCTCAACGTGCCCGACCTGATGACCAACGCCCGGACGCGGTCCGGGATGCGCGTCCGTGAGATGAAGGTCGAGAAGCACGAGGGGCCGCGCCGCGTGCTGATCTGCGAGGACTCCTTCACCACCCGCGAGCTGGAGCGCTCGATCTTCGAGGCCGCCGGCTACGAGGTCGAGGTCGCCATGGACGGCGCGCAGGGACTGGCCCGGCTGCGGCAGGGGGGGCTCAAGATCGACGCCGTCGTCACCGACGTCCAGATGCCCAACATGACGGGGTTCGAGCTGACGCGGGCCATCAAGTCCGACGCGCAGCTGAAAGTGATCCCCGTCGTGATCGTGACGTCGCTCGAGCGCGACGAGGAGAAGGCCGAAGGCATCGACGCCGGCGCTGACGGCTACATCACGAAGTCCGTGTTCAACCAGGACACCCTGCTCGAGACGGTCGAGCGCCTGATCAGGTAGAACGACGGGGGGAGGCCCATGGTCGAGCGGCGCATGCGCGTCGTCATAGTCGACGACTCCCTGGTCGCACGGGAGATGCTCTCCCACATACTCGCGAGCGATCCCGGGATCGAGGTCGTGGGTCAGGCCAAGGACGGCCAAGAGGGCGCGGACATGGTCGTCCGGCTCAAGCCGGACCTCGTCACCATGGACATCCACATGCCCAGGATGGACGGCCTGCAGGCCATCGAACACATCATGGCCTACACGCCCGTGCCCATCCTGGTGGTCTCATCATCGGTCCACGGTGCCGGGACGGGGCTCGCCTTCGACGCGATGGCTCTCGGCGCGCTCGAGGTGATGAAGAAGCCGGAGCCGGCTGACTGGCAGGACATGGAGCGCACCGGCCGCGACATCATCCGCAAGGTCAAGATGCTCTCCCGGGTGAAGGTGATCACGCACATCGCTGGCCGCAAGCGCGGCCCGGCCGGACCGGTCGCGCCGGGGACGGCTCCTCCCTCCGCCGGTCGGAAGGGCTACTCCCTCATCGCGATCGGCTCGTCGACGGGCGGACCGTCCGCCCTGATGACCGTGCTGTGCGGCCTACCCAAGGAGTTCCCGCTCCCCATCCTCATCGCGCAGCACATCTCCGAGGGGTTCATCCCGGGGCTGGTGGACTGGCTGGGGGGCGGATGCGCCATCGATGTGCGCGCGGCGGCCGACGGTTCCTCACCGCAACGAGGGACCGCCTATCTCGCTCCCACGGGGCGCAACTTGGTGTTCGACGGACACGTCCTGCGCTTCGCCGAACCCTCCGCGGGACAGCTGTACCTCCCGTCGGCCGACACGCTGTTCTCGTCCGTCGCGCGCAGCCTGGGCGCGGGCGCTGTGGGCGTGATCCTCACCGGGATGGGCAACGACGGAGCCAAGGGCCTCAAGGAGATGCGAGACGCCGGGGCCGCGACCATCGGGCAGGACGAGGAGACCTCGACCGTCTACGGGATGCCGAAGGCCGCCGCCGAGCTGGGCGGCGTCGGCGAGGTCCTGCCCATCGGCGCGATATCGGGCGAGCTGCGCCGGTTGGTCGGAGTCTAGTCCGCTGTGCACGCGGCCCCCGCTCGGTGTCGAGCGGCCGGGCTATACTGGTCCGCATGGATCAGCTACCTCTCGGGATATTCGACTCGGGCCTCGGAGGGCTGACGGTGGCCGGCGAGATCATGCGCGTCCTTCCCGGCGAATCCGTCATCTACTTCGGCGACACCCTGCGATGCCCCTACGGCCCCCGGCCACAGGACGACGTGCGCGGATTCGTCCTGCAGATCGGTCGATGGCTCGAGAAGCGACGGGTGAAGCTGCTGGTCATCGCATGCAACACAGGCACGGCGGCGGGCCTCGAAGCCGCTCAGCGCGAGTTCGACGTGCCGGTGATAGGCGTCATCGACCCGGGCGCGAGAGCGGCCGTGAAGGCGACGCGCAACCGTCGGGTGGGCGTGATCGCCACCGCGGGCACCGTGGACTCGGGCGCGTACAGCGAAGCGGTCCGCGCTATCGACGCCGGCGTGACCGTGTTCTCAGTGGCGACGCCGAAGTTCGTGGACGTCGTGGAGTCGGGCCTGCGTATGGGCCCAGGGACGTTCGAGGACACGCTCGCGGAAGCGTCCGACGTGTTCATCCGACCGTCGTTCTACGAGATGGCGCGGGGGTATCTCGACCCTCTCAAGCGGACCGGCGTGGATACCCTTGTGCTGGGCTGCACCCACTTCCCCCTGCTCGCGCCTGCGGTCCAGCAGGTGGTCGGGCAAGGGGTGCGGCTCATCTCGTCGGCGGAGGAGACGGCCGGCGAGGTCGCCGACACTCTCGAGGCTCGCGGGGAGCTGGCCCCACGCACGACCAGCCCGGTCCACCGTTTCGTGACCACCGGGGATGCGGACGAGTTCGGGCAGCTGGGGGCGCGGGTGCTGGGGCGATCCCTCGGCCGCGTCGAGCACGTGGATCTCGCCGATCTCGGGTAGGCGCGCTGTCGTCGCAATGCGGCGGGGAGGAAGGAGCGGTCGTGAGGCTGACGGTGCTCGGCTCGTGCGCGTCGTACGCCGACGCGGGTCGTGCCTGCGCGGGCCACCTGCTCGAGGCGGACGGCGCCCGCGTGATGTTCGACATCGGGAACGGGACGCTGGCCAACCTGGCTCGCGTCGCCGACCCTCTCACGCTGGATGCGGTGTTCGTCACTCACGAGCACCCCGACCACTTCGCGGACCTCTATGCCCTGCAGGCGATGCTGCGGTTCGCGCCGGAGGGGCCGGCCCCGGCGGTGCGCGTGTACGGCCCCGAAGGCCTCATGGAACGAGCGGCCTGTCTGCTGTCGGAGGCCGGGCGCCAAGAACTGGCCGCTGCGTTCGACTTCTCGGCGCTGGCGGCGGGGTCTCCGGTCCGGGTCGGGCCGCTCACGATCTCCCCGTGCGCCGTCGATCACGTCGGCCCGACCTGGGCCCTCATCGCGGAGGCGGGCGGACGGCGGCTGTGCTACACGTCGGACACCAGCTACGGCGATGCCGTCCTGCGCGCCGCCGAGGGGGCCCACGTCCTGCTCGCGGAAGCCACGCTTCCCGCCGCCTACGCCGGGCGCGCGCCCCACATGACCGCGGGTGAGGCCGGGCGCTTGGCCGCCGAGTCCGGTGCGTCGAAGCTCGTGCTCACGCATCTGTGGCCGACCACGCCGAGGGACGCCATACTGGACGACGCGCGGGCGGTCTTCGATGGGGAGGTCATGCTCGCGGACGAACTGCTCGCCATCGACATCTGACCGGCGGCACGTAAAGGCCGGCGCACTCGCGGAAGGCGGGGGAAATGGCACGCACCAACGGACGGGCGTCCGACTCACTCAGGGACGTCAGGCTCACGCGAGGGTATCTGAAGCACGCGCAGGGGTCGTGCCTGTTCGAACTGGGCGACACCATCGTGCTGTGCGCCGCGAGCATCTCGGACAGCGTCGCCGGCTGGCGGCGCGGCTCGGGCCTCGGCTGGGTGACGGCCGAATACTCCATGCTGCCCGCCTCGACGCACGAGCGGCGCCGCCGCGAGATCGGTGCCAGCGGCATCGGCGGGCGCACGCACGAGATCCAGCGCCTCATCGGCCGCTCGCTGCGGTCGGTGACGGACATGGCCGCGATGGGCGGAGAGGTCACCGTCAACGTCGACTGCGACGTTCTGCAGGCCGACGGGGGAACGAGGACGGCGGCCATCACCGGCGCATGGGTGGCCCTCAACGACGCCCTGCTCACATGGCAGGAGGCCGGCAAGATCGCGGCCTCACCGCTGAGGGGGCACATCGGCGCCATCTCCGTGGGACTCGTGGACGGGGAGGTCCTGCTCGACCTCGACTACTCCGAGGACAGCCGCGCCGAGGTCGACATGAACGTGGTCATGGACGGCGAAGGCGGGTTCATCGAGGTGCAGGGCACGGGGGAACGGACGCCGTTCGCGCGAAAGCGACTCGACGACCTGCTTGATCTCGCCTCCCAAGGCACCGAGCGTCTCATCGCCGTCCAGCGAGAGGTCGTCGCCGGAGGGCTGACCACGTATGGGCGATGATCCCGGCCACCGGGTCATAGTCGCGACGAAGAACCGGGGCAAGCTCGACGAGATCCGCTGTGCGCTGTCCTTCCCGGGATGGGAGTTCGTGACCGCCGAGGATGTGGGGATCGAGCCGCCCGAGGTCGAAGAGACGGGCGAGACCTTCGTGGACAACGCGCTGCTCAAGGCGGGCGCCTATCACCGGCTGTTCGGGCTCCCGACGCTGGCCGACGACAGCGGGCTCATGGTCGACGCGCTCGGCGGGGAGCCGGGTGTCCGTTCGGCCCGCTACGCGGGGGAGGGCGCGGCGGACGCGGACAACAACGCGAAGCTGCTGACCGCGCTCGCGGGCACTCCCGCCCAGGAGCGCCGCGCCCGATTCGAGTGCGCCGTCGCCTACGTGGACGGTCTCGGCGCGGAGACGACCGCCCGCGGGACGTGCGAGGGGGCGATCGGGACCGCACCGCGCGGCTCGGGGGGCTTCGGCTACGATCCGCTGTTCCTGCCGGACGCGACAGGCGGCCGCACGATGGCCGAGCTGTCCGCCGACGAGAAGAACGCGATCAGTCACCGCGGTCACGCTCTGCGGGCGCTGGCCGAGGCGCTGGGGGGCCTCTAGGCGACCGTTGCCCCATGGTGCCCCCCTCCCTATACTGGTGCACGCCGTTCCGGTAGGAGCGGGCCGGTTCTGCCGGTGTCGGGCCGTGGCGCAGCTTGGTAGCGCACCTGCTTTGGGAGCAGGGGGCCGCCGGTTCGAATCCGGCCGGCCCGACCAACAACCGCGGACGTAACTCAATTGGTAGAGTGTCAGCCTTCCAAGCTGAATGTTGCGGGTTCGAGACCCGTCGTCCGCTCCATTGACAACCTCGTGATGCCGCAGGTAGTGTGATGCACCGTCGCGCCTGCCCGGGAGCGGCACCGGATCTGCGCCCGTAGCTCAGTTGGATAGAGCGGGAGACTTCTAATCTCTAGGTCGGGGGTTCGAATCCCTCCGGGCGTGCCACGATCGCCACATGGTGGGTGTAGCTCAGTTGGTTAGAGCGTCGGACTGTGGCTCCGAAGGTCGCGGGTTCGAGCCCCGTCACCCACCCCATTGCACTTTGAACGGCATCTTCTAGAATGGCGTAGCACTGCGGGCCGTTAGCTCAGCTGGTAGAGCAGGGGACTCTTAATCCCAAGGTCATAGGTTCGATCCCTATACGGCCCACCACGCGACACCCTCGGAAGGTCGGCGGCTCCAAGCCCCGACCTTTCGTTGCTGTATAGTGTTTGTTCGTCATCCGTGCGGGCGTGGCGGAATGGCAGACGCGCCGGGTTTAGGTCCCGGTGAGGAGACTCGTGGAGGTTCGACCCCTCTCGCCCGCACCATTCGGCACCACGACCGGGCGCCAAGAGCGCAGCCCGTCGCCGCACATCCCCTCGAGGAGGATCGTTGAAGACGAGTGTTGAGAAGCTAGAGGGCACGAACGTGAAGCTCACGGTCACGCTCACGCCTGCTGAAGTGGACGCGAGCATCGGCCGGTCGTACGCGAAGACCGCGTTGCGCGTCCGCATCCCCGGGTTCCGCGCCGGCAAGGCCCCGCGCCCCATCATCGATTCGTACGTCGGCCGTGAAGCCGTGCTGGCCGACGCGCTTGAGGACCTGGTCGAGGACAGCTATCCCCTCGCGATCGACGCGGAGGGCCTGCGCCCCATCGGACAGCCCGACGTCGGCACGCTCGATGGGTTGGAGCCGGCCGCCTCATACACGTTCACCGCTGAGGTCGAGCTGCGGCCCGAGCTGACGCTGAAGTCCACCGACGGCCTCACCATCACGGTCCCGCCGGCACTGTCCAGCGACCGGGAGGTGGACGCGCAGCTCGACTACCTGCGCGACCGGTTCGCCACCCTCGAGGTCGTCGAGGACCGCGGCGTTGCGGCCGACGACTTCGCCATCATCAGTTTCGTCGGCACGGTCGACGGAGAGGCGTACGACGGTAACGAGGTCGACAAGTACCTGTACGAACTGGGCCGCGGCCAGATGCCCGTCGAGTTCGATGCCGCGATGCTGGGCGCCAAGCCCGGCCAGACCGTTCGCGCCGAGTTCCATGTGCCGGATACGTCGTCGAACCCCGAGTTCGTGGGCAAGATGGCCGGGTTCGACATCACCGTGCACGAGATCAAGGCGAAGCATCTTCCCGAGGTCGACGATGAGTTCGCCGGCAACGTGGGCGGCTTCGAGACCGCCCAGGAGCTGCGGGACGACATCCGCGCCAAGCTTGACGAGAACAAGGCCGCCGCGCATGTCCGCCTGGTCGAGCGTGGCGCACGCGAGACCCTCGCGTCGCGGCTCGTCGGCGACGTGCCGCAGGCCATGATCGACAGCCAGGCCAACGACATGCTCCGGGACTTCGTCGAGGGGCTGCAGGCGCGCGAGCTGACCATCGAGCAGTACCTCACCGAGACCGGCGTGACCTCCGACGAGCTGCGGGCCGACGTCCAGCGTGAAGCCGAGGTCCGGGTTCGCGAGGAGCTGGCGCTGGAAGGCCTGGCGCGCGCCGCCGGCCTCACGGTCACCGACGAGGAGATCGAGGCCGAGATCGGCCTCATCGCCGCGTCCCAAGAGACCGGCCCCGAGGCCCTGCGCGCCCGCCTGAAGGCCAACGGCGCCATGTCCCTGATCGTGGAGGGGCTCACGCATCGTCTCGCCGTCCGCTGGCTGATGGACAACGTCGAGATCGTCGAAGAGGGCGCCGAAGCCGGATCTGGGAAGAAGCCGCCTAAGAAGGCGGTCAAGAAGGCGGCCGATGGTGCCTCCGCCACAAAGGCCGCCAAGCCGGCCGCCGAGAACGAGGAGTGACCCCCATGAACCACGGGCCCCACGACCTGGTCCCCATCGTCGTCGAGCAGACGTCTCGCGGCGAGCGCAGCTTCGACATATTCTCCCGTCTGCTCAACGAGCGCATCGTCTTTCTGGGTCACGAGATCGACGACGTGATCGCCAACCTGACCATCGCCCAGCTCCTGCACCTCGAGAGCGAGGACCAGGAGAAGGACATCCAGCTCTACATCAACTCGCCGGGCGGTCTGGTCTCGGCCGGCCTGGCCATCTACGACACCATGCAGTACATCAAGTGCGACGTGGCGACGATCTGCATCGGCCAGTGCGCCTCGATGGCGGCGGTCCTGCTGGCATCTGGGGCTCACGGCAAGCGGTGGGCCCTGCCCAACAGCCGCATCCTGATCCACCAGCCGCTGGGCGGCGTGCAGGGCCAGGTCGCGGACATCGAGATCGGCGCTCGCGAGATGCTGCGGACCCGCGCCCAGCTCGACGAGATCCTCGCCAAGCACACCGGCCAGAAGGTCTCGAAGATCCACGCCGACACCGATCGCGACAACATCATGACCGCGGAAGAGGCCCAGAAGTACGGTCTCGTCGACAAGGTCATGGCGAAGAGGGGCGAGACGGCATAGTGGCGGGTAAACAGGATGGTCCCGAGCACCTGAAGTGCTCGTTCTGCGGCAAGAGCCAGCGCCAGGTGCGCAAGCTCATCGCGGGACCGGGCGTCTACATCTGCGACGAGTGCATCGAGCTGTGCACCGACATCGTGGAAGAGGAACTGACCGAGGAGACCTCCGAGCTGGTGGTCCCGATCGGCGACCTACCGACGCCCCGCGAGATCTTCTCCATGCTCGACGAGTACGTGGTGGGCCAGGCGCAGGCGAAGAAGGTCCTGTCCGTCGCCGTCTACAACCACTACAAGCGCGTCCGGTGCATGCCGTGCGACACCCCCGATGACGTCGAGATCGCCAAGAGCAACATCCTGCTGCTGGGCCCGACCGGCTGCGGCAAGACCCTGCTGGCCGAGACCCTGGCCAGGCTGCTGAACGTTCCATTTACGATTGCCGACGCGACTACCCTGACTGAAGCGGGCTATGTTGGCGAAGACGTCGAGAACATCATTCAGAAGCTGCTGCAGAAGTGCGACTACGACGTCGAGAAAGCGCAGACCGGCATTGTCTATATTGACGAAATCGACAAGATCTCACGCAAGAGCGACAACCCCTCGATCACCCGCGATGTCTCGGGCGAGGG
>JANYAK010000041.1 GCA_025361335.1 Coriobacteriia bacterium | reverse complement strand
GTGTACGACGCAGCCGAGCAGCTCGTCAGAGAGCTGGGACGGCGCGGACTGGACATCGCCGCTGCCGATCTGGCCGACGCGATCTTCAAGGCGCGCACCGCATGGATAACGGACCCGGCCTACCTTGGGGCGCAGGAGACCATGCGCCGCTGCGAGGACTGGCTCGCAGCGAACCAGGGCGAGGATGTGCAGGTCGTGTTCGACGGCCGGCCGCAGCGGATCAGCGACCTGCTCGCATAGCCCTCCGTGCAACCATCAGCGGCCCCGCCCGGTCAGTCAGGGCGGGGCCGCTGTCACGTACCAGAGCCCCCGGCGATTCGTCTATTCGTTCGCCTATGGCAGTGTGCGGGACGGTATCGGAGTGTCGCCCATGCCCCTTTCTCGCGTCGGGGTTGTGCTCACTTGCCCCCAACGCGCCCTCAATGACCGACCGTCGTAGGCACTCGTAATGCGGGGGTCCGGGGTTCGAATCCCCGCGTCGGCTCCATGTTCTACCTGCGCAAATGCGCTCTCGCTAGAGTCGCCGAGGCCCCGGAAACGGGGCCTTGGCGCCAATTTGACGCTATTCCGGCCGGATTGACACGGGAATTGGGTCACCGCCCGTGTTCCTTGAGCCGCCGGAATGGTCTGCATCCCCATCATGGTGGTCCTGACCGGCCTTCGACACCGGCTTGTTGCCCGATTTGTAGCCCGATTGCACTCGCTGCCCCGGAGGCGAGAGCCTGTGCACCCTTCTACCGAAAGCGCCAATCTACTTGTGTAAAGCAGCGTTGCGCGCTACTTTATGAAAGTGAAATGGCGATTCAAGACGTGACAGCCCCTGAAGAGGCCTCGGCGTTCGTCGACCGGCTTCAGGCAACGGGAATCTACACGTTCTCCCACGCCGACGCGCGAGCCGCGCTGCGGACGTCTGAGATAGCGGTCGACAATGCCCTGCGCCGGCTCAGGAAGCGCGGGCGCATCGTGGTTCCGCGTCGAGGCTTCTACGCGATCGTGCCCACCGAATACATCACGGCCGGCTCGCCACCGCCATCATGGTTCATCGACGACCTGATGGGCTTCCTTGGCCAGCCCTACTACGTGGGGCTGCTGTCCGCCGCGGCTACCCACGGCGCTTCTCATCAACAGCCGATGACGTTTCAGGTCGTCACCGACCGCCCCACCCGCGAGGGCGTGGCCGGACGCGCGCGCATCACCTTCCACATGAGCGGCTCTGCCGCTGAGACCCCCGCGGGTGAAGTGCAGACGGAGACAGGCACCATGCGCGTGTCTACGCCTGAATCGACGGCGTTTGATCTCGTTCGCTTCCCGGCGGCCTGCGGTGGTTGGAGCAACGTTGCGACGGTGCTCCTTGAACTCGCTGAGCGCCTTGAGCCCGGGGCCTTGTGTTCGGTTGCGCAACTGCGCAAGACCCCAGAGATCCAGCGCCTAGGCTACCTGTTGGACCGAACCGGTCAGCCCCGGCTCGCCGACTCGCTGCTCCGCGTCCTCGGCTCCAAGCGGTATCGGTCCGTTGCACTCGCTCCCGACGCGTCCCGGGCGGGTGTCGATGCCGTCAGTCCCTGGCGCGTGATCCCGAACTTGGAAGTGGAGATTGACCTGTGATCCCTCGAGCCCAGATCACGGCCTGGCGAGCCTCTGCGCCGTGGCCCCAAGACGAGCAGGTCGAGCAGGACCTGATCCTGTCCAGAGCCCTCACCGCGATCTTCGCGCGCCCGTCATTGCAACAAGCGCTCGCCTTTCGCGGTGGTACAGCGCTGCACAAGCTCCACTTCGATCCTCCGGGGCGCTACTCCGAGGACCTTGATCTCGTGCAGGTCGCGACCGGTCCCATCGGTCCCGTGCTGGCTGAGCTTCGCGAGGCGCTCGACCCTTGGTTGGGGGAGCCGGCCTGGAAACAGGGTCCCGCCAGCGCCAAACTGCACTACCGCTTCGAGACGACCACGCTCCCCGTGCAGTCGATGCGGGTCAAGGTCGAGATCACACTTCAACGTCGACGGGCTGCAATATGTGCCGTTTGCGGTAGTGAGCCCGTGGCACTCGGCCGATGAGCTGATCACGACATTCACGCTTGTCAATGACGATTGAAAACTGACCAGCTGGTGACGATTGAAAATTGACCACCCTCAGCCGGCCGGCGTCGTGACGATGCCGGCCTTCTTCCTGTCCTTCAGGCGGTAGCTCTCGCCCTTGATCGGGATGGTCGTGGAGTG
>JANYAK010000011.1 GCA_025361335.1 Coriobacteriia bacterium | reverse complement strand
CTGCAAGGCAAGCTCTACAAGCTCAACGCCCGCAAGAACCCGAGATGGAAAGAGGAGGTGGAGGCACCCGAGCTCGAGTACATTGATTCTGAGGCAGCGAATCAGGTCCTCGAGTACCTTTCATTATGAGGCACTACGCCGCCCGCCGCCCGCGCTTGGCTCAGCCGCCCGCGCCGCTGCCGGCAACCTGCTCGATGACCTGCGCGGGGGGTCCTTCCATCGAGGTCTCCAGGGATGCCGCCTCGCCCCGGCGCGCCACCAGCACCGACAGCACCTCGGAGGCGGCCATGCCGACCAGGATGAGACCCGCGCCCGCGAGGCCCCGCAGACCCAGCACCTCGCCCGCCAGCAGCCAGCCGAACAGGCCCCCGAAGGCGGGCTCAGTGATGAGGATCAACGCGGTGCGCGTGGGCGACAGGTAGCGCTGGGCCGTCGTCTGCACGGCGAACGCGACCGCCGATGCGAGAACACCGGTGACCGCTAGCGCCACCCACACGTCCTGGGCGGCGGGAAGGCCCGGATGCTCGGTCGCGATGCCCACGGCGCCGCATAACACGGCGGTGGTGGCCAGTTGGACCAGCGTGAGCGGTAGCGGGTCATGCGCTCGCCCCAGGGATCCCAGCACGATCATGTGCGCGGAGTAGGCCACCGCGCACGCGAGGACCAGCGTGTCGCCCACGTTCCAGCCTCCCGAGACGCCTCCACCGGATAGCAGCCACAGACCGACGACCGAGGCGAGCACCCCCAGCCATGCGGTCCAGCGAGGCGCGCGCCTCAGGACCACGGCCTGCATGAAGGGCGTGATGACCACGAACATCCCCGTGATGAAGGCAGCCTTCGACGGCGTCGTGCGGGCCAGACCGAGCGTCTGGAACACGTAGCCCAAGGCCATGAACGCCCCGGCGATGAGCCCGGCGCGCACAGTCCCGGGTCTGAAGCGCCGGAAGGTAGTGGGGAACAGCGCCACGAAGGCCACGCATGCGATCAGGAAGCGCAGGCCGAGGAACGAGTAGACCGGGTATGACGCGACGGCGTCCTTGACCATGGTGAAGGTCGCGCCCCACACGACCGCCACCGCGATGAGCGCCCCGGATATGAGCCACCGCCGCGTGGCGGGCGTCACGACTCGTCTGCTCCGTCGTCCGATGCGACGTCGATCGCCGGCGCCGTTGCGTTGACGATCTCCGGCGGCAGTTCCATCCGCGGCGCGTCGGACCACAACTTCTCGAGACGGTAGAACTCCCGCTCCGCCGGCTGGAACACGTGGACCACGAAATCGCCGTAGTCCAGAAGGACCCACGTGTTCTCGCGCTCGCCCTCGCGGCCGATCGGCTTGATGCCCGCCTCGCGCATCTTGTCCTCGACCTCGTCCGCGATGCTCTTGACCTGGCGGTCCGTGGCGCCGGTCGCCACGAGGAAGTAGTCGGTCACCACGAGGAGGTCCGCCACCTTGAACGCGATGACATCCGTAGCCTTCTTCTCGGCGGCGGCGTAGGCCGCGTCACGCACAAGCTGCTCGACGTCGAACAAGATGACCTCCCCTGCCGAGCCTAGGAACCGGCCGGCGGTGTGTAGTCGGACCCGATGATCACGATGATGTCGGCGATGTTCTGCGGCGCCGACTCCACGACGATGTCACCCGTGCCGAGGGCGTCCCTCACGGTGCGAGCCTCGGCTTGGGTGCCATGGTACAGGAGGATGCGCGTCCTGGCGTACTTGAAGTTGTCCGCGTTCTTCGAATCCACGATCCGGAAGCCCTTCCGGATGAGCTGCTGCGCGGCCTTGCCGGCCACGCCGGGCGTGCCGACCCCGTTATAGACGATGAGACGCAGCGCCTGCTTCTGCTGCTCGACCCGCACACCCCACCACTGCAGGACAAGGTCCGCGATCTCGGCCCGCTGAGGCTCGAAGTAACGTTCGTCGCCCACCGCGATGGGTTTGACCGGCATGGGCACGATCCAGACGTCCTTCGTCGACACGCCGGCGAAGAACGCCGCGAGACCGGCCTTCTCTGACGCCGAGAGGTCGGTCTTCACCGTGCCGTCGAGCAAGCCGGCCACGGATTGCTCCATGACAAGGCGCTGGAACGCCCGCTCGTCGACGACCACATAGCGGGGGAACGGCACCATGAGGAAGTTCGACACCGCGTCTCGCGAGACCACCGGGCTCACCGCGAAGCTGTCGCCGATCGCCTCGAAGCCTTGCCCCGGAACCTCCACGAACGCTCCGTCAGGGATCGAGAAGCCGAGCACGCGCTTGCCGCTGCGCTCCGCCTTGAGCGCCACGAAGCCCTTGACCTGCTTGCCGGCGGCCCCGATGACCACGAGGTTCTCCCGGGCGACCGCGGTGGCCTTGCTCGCGGCTCCCGCCTCCGCGAGCCGGCGCGCGTTCCACCTCGCGAACGCGTTGATGCCCTCGGCGCCGAGCCACAGAAGGCCGACGACGAGCACGACCGAGATCGCGGTCGCGATCACGATCCTCACCCCGCGGCCCAGAACCTTCGCTCCGGCGGCCGTCTTCTCACCGACCTCGGCCCTCACGCGCTTGGTCTTCGCCTGCTTGCGCAGCAGCTTCCCGCTCTTGGAGGCGCGCTTCGACGTCCGGTAGCCGGGGGCGCGGGGCTCGTCCGGCGGATCGGGCATGGTGCGCCGTCGGGCGCCCGACGGCATCGCGGTACTATCGCCAGCCACGGCTCGCACGGAGCGATCGGCGCGTGCCCGACGCGTGGAGACCGGCGGCGGAGGAGTCGGAGTCTCGTCGGCGAACGCCTCTCCGGCCTCGGTCTCGTCCTGTGCGACCGCGCGCGCTTCCGGTTCCGGCGCGCGGCGCGTCCCCTGCCGATGTCCGCGGGATGAGCGCCTCATCGGGCGTCTCCCCTCGCGTCATGTGCCGCGAGACTCAAACCGGCGAGCACGCGCGCGGTAATGGGATGCAGTTCGGCTCCCACGTCACGCACGTGTGCGACGGAGCTCAGATAGCATTCGCGGAACGCATCCTCCAGCGAGCCGTTCTGCGCGATGGCCCGGAGTCGTTCGACCCCGGCGTATCGACGTCCGGACTCGACTTTGTCGGCCGTGTAGACCAGCTTGTCGAGCCGGCTCATCTCCAGGCCGCCCACGGTGTGAGCGGCGACGGCGGCAAGCACCTCGTCGCGGATCTGCGAAAAAGCCGCACGAAGCCGCGCGGCCGCCACGCGAGAGTGGAGCAGTTCGGGCTGTCGGCGTTCCGCGGGAGAGACGGACATCCCGACCGACCCGGCGAACGCGAGCATCTCGGCCCCCGTCTCGTCGCGGCTCCAGTCGTGCAGCAGCCCGGCCAGCTCGGCGTCGTCGGCGTTCTCGCCGTGCCTCACCGCCAGAGCTCGTGCGGCCATGGCCGTGCGCTCGCTATGCGCGGCGCTCTCGGGCGAGAGCCTCTCGCGGACAGCGGAGCGATACGCGTCCATGGGGATGTCAGCCGGCGAGAGGTTCACCGTACAGTCCGTTCTTATGGATGTAGGAGGCGACGGCCTCGGGCAGGAGATAGCGCAGGGGCCGTCGCTCCCGGACGCGCAGCTGGATGTCCGACGACGAGATCGCCAGAGCGGGGACCTCCATCGTCTCGACCGCCGGACGCGCCTCGCTCTCGGGGCCCGCCGCCGGCGAGTCGAGCTCGAAGCCCGGTCGCGTCGCCGCGATGAACGTGCACAGCCCCGCGAACCGGGCCGCATCCTTCCACGTGAGGATCTCGCGGACTGCGTCGGCGCCTGTGATGAAGAACAGCTCGGCGCGACCCCCGTACGTGTCCCTCAGCGCGGTCATCGTGTCGACCGTGTACGTGTCGCCCGGCCGATCGACCTCCATGCGCGAGACCTCGAAGTCGGGGTTGGACGCGGTCGCGATGACCGTCATGAGGTAGCGGTCCTCGGAGGACGAGACGTGCCTGTGCGTCTTGCGCACGGGTCGGCCCGTCGGCATGAACACGACACGATCCAGGTTGAACTGTACGAGGGCCTCCTCGGCGGTCACGAGGTGCCCGTAGTGGACGGGATCGAAAGTCCCGCCCATGACACCGAGCCGAAGCGTCTTCCTCACAGGGCGGTCCTCATTCCCGGATCTGTCCGCTGCCCATCGCCAGCCACTTCGTCGACGTGAGAGCGGACAGGCCCATGGGCCCGCGCGCATGCAGCTTCTGCGTCGAGATGCCGATCTCGGCCCCGAGGCCGAACTCGCCGCCGTCTGTGAACCGAGTCGACGCGTTGACGTAGACGGCCGCCGCGTCGACCTCCGCCAGGAAGCGCTGGGCGGCCGCGTAGTCCGCGGTGACGATGGCCTCGGAATGGCCGGAGCCGTACGTGTTGATGTGGGTGATCGCCTGGTCCAGGCCTGAGACGACCTTGCACGCTATCTTGAGGTCGAGGAACTCCGTCGACCAATCCTCTTCCGTGGCCGCCTGTATCCGGGTCACCGCGCCCAAGGCACGTGTCTTCTCGTCACCGCAGATGGTCACGCCCTCCGCTTCGAGCGCCTTGAGGATCCCCGGCAGGACCTGCTCGTGTATGGCGTCGTCGATGAGCAGAGTCTCGGCGGCGTTGCACACCCCCGGGCGCGTGCACTTCGCGTTGACCACGATCCGCGTTGCCATCCCCGGATCGGCCGACTCGTGCACGTAGACGTGGCAGTTGCCGATGCCTGTCTCGATCACGGGGACCTTGGCGTTGTCGACCACCGACCGGATCAGACCGGCACCCCCGCGCGGGATCAGGACGTCGACGTAGCCGTGAAGGGTCATGAGCTCGTCGGTGGCGGCTCGGTCGGTCGAGGCGATGGACTGGATACACGAATCGGGCAGACCGGCCCCGGTCGCCGCGTTCGCAAGGACCCTGGTCAGCGCAAGGTTCGACTCGACCGCCATCGATCCTCCGCGCAGGATGACCGCGTTGCCCGTCTTGACGCACAGGGCCGCGGCGTCCGCCGTGACGTTGGGGCGGGCCTCGTAGATCATCGCCACCACGCCCAGCGGCACGCGCACCTGCGTCAGCTGGATGCCGTTGGCCAGCCGACGGCCGGTCACGACCTCACCGATCGGGTCCGGCTGGAGCGAAAGACCTTTCACGGCCTCCGAGATCGACTTGAGGCGGGCCGGTGTCAGCT
Organism: Coriobacteriia bacterium; assembly: GCA_025361335.1. Classification (GTDB taxonomy): domain Bacteria; phylum Actinomycetota; class Coriobacteriia; order Anaerosomatales; family PALSA-660; genus JANYAK01. Next base: position 63,909 of record JANYAK010000011.1, on the reverse strand, counting down.
CGAGCCGGTCGAGCAGCGGGGCGGCCGTGCCCTTGGCTCGCGCGGCCTCCATGTCCTTGACGTTGGCCTCGAGGATCTCGTCCTGGCGGCTCATGATGGCGTGCGACATGGCGAGCAGGGCGCGGTCGCGCTGCCGCGTCGACGTGGCGGCCAGCGAACGCGACGCTTCACGTGCACGGACCGCGATCTCCATCACTTCCGACATCGCGCTGCCACCATTCCTCGAGGAACCTCGCGCCCGCTCGTGTCGGGCTCGCTGTCTACAGTATGACGAGGCGGTCCCGATGGACCACTTCGATGCCGGCCAGTCCCGGCGCGACACTCGCGATGTCGGCGGACTTCAATCCCGCGATGCCGTCGAGATCCACCGAGGAGATGTCCGCGAGCCCGCGGGCGACCTGCCTTCCCGCCGTGTCCACGATGGAGACCGGATCGCCCGAGCGGAACGAGCCTTCGACCCGCACGACGCCGGCCGGCAGGAGGCTCTTGCCGCGCAAGCATAGCGCGTCGATCGCGCCAGCGTCCACGACAACGGAGCCCTTCGGATTGCTCGCGAAAGCGATCCACAACTTGCGGGCCTCGACGTCCACGTCCCCTCCAGCGAAGTATGTGCCGACGGGAAGGCCTCTGAACGCGTCCACCAGGACGTCGGCCCGATGCCCGTCACAGACCACCATCGGGATCCCGGCCTTCATGAGGATGCGGGCGGCTCCGAGCTTCGTGACCATGCCGCCCGAGCCCGCGTCGGAACCCGCGCCCCCGGCAGCGGCGATCAGGTCGTCGGTGACCTCATCCACGTGCTCCAGCAGCGAGGCGTCGTCCACAGTTCGGGGGTCGGCGTCGAAGAGCCCTTCGATATCGGTCAGCAGGACCACGAGGTCCGCGTGGACCATCACTCCCACGAGTGCGGCCAGTGTGTCGTTGTCTCCGAACCGGATCTCGTCCACCGCCGTCGTGTCGTTCTCGTTCACGACCGGCACCAGGTCCATCGACAACAGACGCTCAAGGGTGCGGCACGCGTACAGGTACGCTTGGCGATGGCCCGTGTCGTGGCGGGTGAGCAGGACCTGCGCGATCCCCGCGCCATACTCAGCCAGCAACTCCGAGTAGGTGCCGATCAGGCGCACCTGCCCGACCGCGGCAGTCGCCTGCAGTCCGGAGATGTCCGTGGGCCGGGCGTCGAGTCCGAGAGCTTCCACCCCGGCCGCGATCGCGCCCGACGAGACGACCACGACCGACGCTCCCTCGGAGCGCAGCACGGCTATCTGCCGCGCGAGATCGCCCAGCCAGCCCCGGTCGACGCGACCGTCAGCGTCGGTCAGCGTCGAAGTGCCGACTTTCACGACGATACGCTTGGACGCGGTCAACCCCTTCGCCTCCGTCTGCCGGCTGCAGGCACGGCCATCAGTCTCCGGCGGTCTCCGCCTCGAATTCGAACGTCACGGGGCCTATGGTAACGGAATCGCCGTCGGTGGCGCCGGCTTCGAGGAGCGCCTTCTCCACACCCGCCCGACGCAGCCTGCGCTGCAGGTGCGCCACGGCCTCCTCGTTGTTCATGTCGGTCACGATGACCATGCGAAGCACGTGCCTCCCGACCACCTCGTACTGCCCTCGGCCCGCGGACTCGACACGCAGGTCCTCGTCCTCCGGCGGAGCGTAACGGTAGATGATCTCGTGTGGCGCCGCGACCACGGGCTCCGCCGACCGGAGGCTGTGGACTCGCTCGCCCACCGCCAACGTGAAGGCGTCCATCCCCTCGCCGGTCGCCGCGGACACCGCGAAGTACGGCAGCTCGCGCTGGTCCGCATACTCCGCCACCCGCGCCGACGCCTCACGCGCGCCCTCGGCGTCCACTTTGTTGCCCACGAGGATGCGCGGCCGGCTCGCCAGCGACTCAGCGTGTGCCGCCAGCTCGCCGTCGATCACACCGATGCCCTCGACGGGGTCGCGCTCGTCATATCCGCCACTCAGGTCGACCACGTGGATGATGAGCGCGGTCCGCTCTATGTGCCTCAGGAAGGCGTGACCGAGGCCGAGCCCCTCGCTGGCGCCCTCGATGAGCCCGGGGACGTCGGCCACGACGAAGCTGTGCTCGCCGGACTGGACGACGCCAAGGTTCGGCACAAGCGTGGTGAACGGGTAGTCGGCGATCTTGGGCCGCGCGGCGCTCATCCGGGCGATGAGGGACGACTTCCCCACCGACGGGAAACCCACCAGCGCGGCGTCGGCCAGCAGCTTCAGCTCGAGGGTGACCCAGTGCTCCTCGCCCGGCTCGCCCAGCTCGGCGAACGCAGGTGCGCGACGCGTGGGCGTCACGAAGTGGGTGTTGCCGCGACCACCGTTGCCGCCACGAGCGATGACGACCCGGTCGCCTTCGTTCGTCAAGTCGGCGACGAGCACCTCCGTCTCGTCGTCGCGGACCAGAGTGCCGAGCGGCACCTTGAGAACGAGGTCCTCCCCGTTGGCCCCGTCCATGCGTGAGCCCTTCCCGTGGGTCCCGCGGGTGGCCTTGAAGTGCCTCTTGTGGTGGAAGTCGAGCAGTGTCGAGAGGGAGCGGTCGGCCTGGATCACGACGTTCCCGCCGTGGCCACCGTCGCCACCATCGGGGCCGCCCTTCGGGACGTGCTTCTCCCTCCGGAAGGACATGCAGCCTGCGCCGCCGTCTCCCGCACCCACGTGGATCCTCGCCTCGTCTACGAACATGGTCTCGCTCCAAACAACAGGCGAACCCCCCGACCGCGGACGCGGACGGAGGGCTCGGCTCGATACCTCGTGGTGGGTGCGCTTCTACCCCAGTGGGTGGACGTGCACGCGGCGCTTGAGACCGCGCGAGTACTCGACGACGCCGTCGATCATCGCGAACAGCGTGTCATCGCCGCCACGGCCGACGTTCTCTCCCGGATGGAAGTGGGTCCCGCGCTGGCGCACCAGGATCGAGCCGGCCGTCACGATCTGGCCGGCGAACCGCTTGACCCCAAGGCGCTTGGACTTGGAGTCGCGTCCGTTCTTGGTGGAACCGAGGCCTTTCTTATGAGCCATCTCTCAACACCCTTAGCTGCGCTCCGTGCCGGACTACTTGGCCGGCTTGTCGGTCTTCTTCACGGCGGGCTTCTTGGCGGCCGTCGGCTTCTTGGCGGCCGTCGGCTTCTTGGCAACCGTCGGCTTCTTGGCGGCCGCGGGCTTCTCGGCGACTGCCTTCGCAGCCTTGGCGGCTGGCGCCTTCGCGGCTGCCGGCTTGGCGGCTGCTGGCTTGGCGGTCTTGGCGGCCGCGGTCTTCTTGGCGGCGGGCGCCTTCACGGCAGCGGCCTTCGTCGCGACCGGCGCGGCCTCGGCGGCGATCTCGACGCCCTGGGCCTTCTTGGCGCCCTTCCCGTCGGAGCGCACGATGTCCGTCACCTGAAGGAGCGTCAGGTTCTGGCGATGGCCGCGGGTGTTCTTATAGCCTTTGCGCTTCTTGAACTTGAAGACGACGATCTTGTCGGCCTTGCCTTGGCCCAGGACCCTCGCGGAGACCACGAACGCCTCGGCTTCGGCGCCGGTGAGCACCGAGCCCTCGCTATTGACCATGAGGACCGGCAGCGTGACGGTGTCTCCGGCGGCCGCATCGAGCCTCTCGACGGAGAGCACTTCGCCGATCGCGACCTTGTGCTGCTTGCCGCCGCTCTTGACCACTGCGTACATCTTCGGGGAACCCTCACTCTCGGTTGAATGCGCGAGGCGGTATGTTACCACAGGCTCCCGCCTGCGCAAACCCCGGTGCTACGGTGCCGGGAGTGTCCCTGTTCCGCTCGCTAACGCAGAGCGCGCTCGATGGTGCCGGCGCGGCCCTCTATCAGGATCCGCACCTCGCCGGGCCCGCAGTCCGGGTCGGCGACGATGGCCACCTGCTTCTTGGTCTCCGCCCGCAGCGAGGCCACGACGTTCTGCCCGGGCGCGTTCACGATCGCGTACGTCTCCGGGTGCAGCCCGAACAGGTACGCGGCCGACTTGCCGCTGTGGAGCACTTCACGCATGCGGCGCTCGGCCATGATCCGCCTCGTGGCCTCCGACAGCACGCGTCCCTCCCCGTGGCACGTCGGGCAGATATCCGTCAACACCTCGACGAGGCCATCCGTGACGTTCTTCCGGGTCATCTCGACCAGCCCGAGGCGCGAGATCTCCATCACGCGGGTCTTCGTGCGATCGCGCTCGAGCGCCTTGCTGATGCGGGCGGATACCTCGGCACGGTGGAACTGGTCCTCCATGTCGATGAAGTCGATCACGATGATGCCGCCGATGTCTCGCAGACGCAGCTGCCGCACGACCTCGTCGGCCGCTTCCAGGTTCGTGCGCAGGATCGTGTCCTCCAGGCTCTTGCGCCCGGTGAACTTCCCCGTGTTCACGTCGATAGCCGTGAGCGCCTCGGTCGTGTCGATCGCGATGTAGCCCCCGGACGGCAGCCGCACCACTCGTTCGAGGGCGCTTGCCGCCTGAGGCGCGAGAGCGAAGTAGTCGAACAGCGGGACACGCTCACGATACAGGGACACGGACCGTGCCAACGCGGGCGATGTCTTCTTCAGGAACGACAGGACCTTGTCATGCACGGTCTTGTCGTCGATCAGAAGGCGCTTGAAGTCCTCGCTGAACACGTCGCGGACGAACCTGAGGGCGAGGTCCATCTCCGTGTAGATGATCTCCGGCGGCAGAGCTTCGAGTGCCTGGTGCTGCACTCTCTTCCACAGCCGCTCGAGGAATTCGAGGTCGGCCAGAAGGTCCTTCTCGGTGGCCCCGGAGGCCGCCGTCCGCACGATCATTCCCGTGCCCTTCGGCGCATGCGACGTGATGATGTCGTGCAGCCGCTCCCGTTCCTCATCGGGCAGCTTCCGGGAGATGCCCACGAAGTCGGAGAACGGCATCAGCACGAGGAAGCGTCCCGGCAGAGTTATGTCGGTCGTGACGCGCGCGCCCTTGGTGCCCATCGGGTCCTTCAGCACCTGGACCATGATCTGCTGGCCCGGCTTGAGGATCGCCTGGATGTCGCGGCGGGGCATGTCCTCCACACCCTCGGGCGCGACGATCTCATCGACGTAGAGGAAGGCGTTCTTCTCCAGTCCGATGTCCACGAATGCAGCCTGCATCCCCGGCAGGACGTCCTTCACGCGAGCGAGGTAGACGTTGCCGACGACCGAACGCTTCGCCCGCTCGATGTAGTACTCGACGAGCTTACCGTCCTCGAGCACGGCGACCCGCGTCTCCGACGGGTCGTGGGAGATGAGCATCTCCCTCAGTATGTCACTCACGGTCGCTCCCCTTTCGCAAGGCGCGTCCCTACGCGCCCGCCCCTTCCGGGTCGAGGCTGGTGCGCGTCACGCATGTGACCGCACCCTGGACCGACGAGCGGCGAAGCGCTTCAGCGACAAGGGCCTCAGGTCGGAGCGACCCCCACGGACCGATGCGAACGGTCACGTCGACGACGACACTTCCCTGGGTCTCCCCGACGGTCGGCTCCTTCGGGAGACAGACCGCCAGGTCGTAAACTTTGGTCTTGCCCTTGTGCTCGAGCGTCAGGCTCCCGTCGGCGACTACCGCCTCAAGACCTGCCCGTACCCGGTCCGAACCCACGTCCGGACCGTCGACCACGACCTCGTATGCCGCCATCGTCAGCGACGCGGCGAGCGCCTTCTCCGATTCGGGCACGTACAGCACCCCCACGGGCGCCAGACCCGCCGGCGTCGACTCGCGCAGCCTCGACAGAGCCTCGCTCGGTGAGACGAAGCGCGTGAGCCAGACCTCGTATCTCTCGGCCAAGCCCGCCGTCCCCACTGGGAGGGCGGGACCGAAGCCGACCTTCATGTGCGGGTTGAAGCCCTGAGTGACAGCATACGCGAGTTGGGCGCGCCGGACCGACCTCTCGCACGCATGCATCGTCTCGAGATGCGACAGGAACCGCAGACGGCCCGTCTTGCCGTACGTGACGCGAAGGCGGTAGGTGGTGTCAGCCACGACGACCCCCCGCCACCACGATGTCCACGCCGAGCGACGGGCACACGCCGCATCCAGTGCACCCATCGAAGGAGCAGTCGGGGGTCGTCTCCGCCGCCAGTGCGCGCTCCCGTTCGCCCAAGAGGTAGTCACGGTCCACGCCCGCTGAGAGATGCTCCCAGGGCAGCGGCTCGGACGGGTCGTGGGGCGTGGTGGCGAGCGATTCGAGGTCCAAGCCCTCCCCGGCGAATGCCTCGCGCCACCGGGACATGGAGAACTCCTCGGTCCACGCGTCGAACACCGCGCCGGAGCGCCACGCCCGCTCGATGACGCGGCTCAGCTCACGGCCGCCGCGCGCTATCGCCCCCTCGAGGAGGGCGACCCCCGTGTCATGCCAGGCCAGCTCGACGCCCTTGCGCGGCATCGACTCGCGCAGGACCTGCTGGCGGCGGCGGACCTCCTCGTTGGGCGCCTGACCCTCCCACTGGAAGGGAGTGTGTGCCTTGGGCACGAACACCGCGACCGACACGCCGATCCTCAAGCCTCCACGCTGAGCGGGAGGCGTCGCCTCGCGCGCCACGTCGAGCACCCGGCGCACCAGCTCCCCGATCCCCCGCACGTCCTCATCCGTCTCGGTCGGGAGCCCCATCATGAAGTACAGCTTCATGCGTCGCCAGCCCGCCCCGAACGCCGCGGCTACCGTGTCGAGGAGGTCTTGCTCGGTCACGTTCTTGTTGATGACGTCGCGAAGCCTCTGGGTGCCCGCCTCCGGAGCGAACGTAAGGCCGCTCTTCTTGCCGGACGAGGCCAGAGCGGCCATCTCGACGCCGAACGCATCGACCCGCAGGCTCGGCAGCGAGATCGCCACACCGGCGCCTCTGGTCGCCGCGGACAGCCGCCGGAGGATCTCCTCGATGCGGCTGTGGTCCGTGGTCGAAAGAGAGGTGAGCGAGACATCCTCGTGGCCCGTGCATCGTAACTGGGCCACGGCGTCGCGCACGATCTCGTCCGGGGTGCGCTCCCTGACGGGGCGGTACACCATCCCCGCCTGACAGAACCGACACCCGCGCGTGCAGCCGCGCAAGATCTCGACACCCGCGCGGTCGTGCACGACATCCATGAAGGGGACGACCGGGCACTCGGGGGTCCGATGCTCGGACAGGCTGGCGAGCACGCGCTTCTCGACCACCGGCGGGGCGGCGCTTCCCGGGCGAGGATGAGCAGCGACCTCGGGCGACGCGGGCTCGTACAGTGACGGCACGTAGACGCCGGGGACGGCCGCCAGCCGCTCGAGCAGGTCGGTCCGGCTCAGGCCTGCGACCTTCGCGACACGATGCGCGGCGACGATGTCGGCAACCGCGTCCTCCCCCTCACCGATGAGGATGGCGTCGAAGAAGTCAGCCATGGGCTCGGGGGCGAAGGCGCACGGCCCGCCGGCGATGACCAGCGGATCCCCTTCGGACCGATCGGCCGATCGCAAGGGGATCCCCGCCAGATCGAGCGCCTCTAGAACGTTGGTGAATGTGAGCTCGTACGGCAGCGTCACGCCGAGAAGATCGACCTCGCGCACGGGCGCGCATGATTCCAGGGTGAACAGCGGGACGCCCGACTGGCGCATGGCCGCCGCCATGTCCTTCCAGGGCACGAAGACCCTCTCGGCGGCGGTGTCCTTCAGCCCGTTCAAGCGGTCGTACAGGATGGCGATCGCCTGGTTGGCCATGCCCAGCTCATAGGTATCCGGATACAGGAGCGCGACCCTGTACGACGCGGACTCGTCGTGGCGCGCCCCCCACTCGCGGTCGACATAACGCGCGGGCCGCTCCACGTGCGCAAGGAGCGGTTCGACGCGCGGCCACAGGTCCGTCACGATGCGGCGCCCGACTCCGGAGTGGTGGCGCCGCCGGGTGACGCCGTGGTCTCGGGCTCCCCGCATATCGGCGGCAGGGCGATGTAGTCGGTCGACCTGGGCGCGGAGCCTCGGCCGCGGCGCAGCCGACCCTTCGCCGAGGACGCGACCTTGCCCGCCGATTCGCGCAGTCGGGCCAGCATCTCTCCGGCGTCGCCACCTCGCTCGAAATACGCGATCGCGGCGTCGCCCATTGCGATCGTCCCACTGTAGGCGACGCCGGCTTTGACCGCCCACCCGAACCCCGGTATGAGGGTCAGCGCCTGCCGAGCGATCGTCCGGAGCAGGAAGCCGCCGCCCACGACCGCCGCGAGCTCCTTGATGCGGTCGGCGCCGAGTTGCTGCCCGTACGCAGCGGATATCTGAAGCAGCATCTTGCCCTGATTGAGCGTCATGAGCGGCATGTCCGTGCCGGGAATGATCCCCACGCCGCCGATCACCGCGTTCTGCCACGCCGTCGCCTTGACCGCCTCGTGGGCGACGGCGCGCCGCATGAACTCGAAGTTGTGCGCGACGGCCGTGCGCTTCGCCGGTAGACGGCGCATGATCCAGTCAGCGAGCGGGCCATGGACGAGCTCGAAGGCGTCAGGGCGGGTCAGCACATCCTCGCCGGGGTGGCCCACGAGTCCCGCTAGGTCGCCCGGCTCCGCTCGTATCGCGAGGACGGCCGTCGGGATCGCGCGTCCGCGCAGGTCCGCGAGCGTGGGCCCTATGTCGCCACCGCCGGTGCCGACCAGCACGACCGCCGCGTCGGCGGCGGAAACGACGCGCAGGACCGTTTCCGGCTCGATGATGCTCACGTCCACGATCGCCTTCGACGTACGCGGGCGGAATCCCTCCCGCACGGCATCGACAAGCGTTTCGGGCGCGTCGATCTCGACCAGAACAGCGATGCGAACGGGCAGGTCCCTTTGCTCCATGAGCTTGGAGCCCGCGCTGATCAACGCGCGCACATCGATGGGCACGTTCGCCACGGCGTCACTCTCCTATGGGTTGAGCCCTCTTCTACGTGCCATACCGGCGGGACCAGACGGACAACAGCATACCCACTCCCGCAAGGTTGGTGACCATGGCCGACGACCCGTAGCTCATGAAGGGCAGCGGGATCCCGGTGATGGGCATCATGCCGACGGTCATGCCGATATTCTCCACTATCTGGAACAACCACATTGCGAGCAGCCCTGCGGCTATGAGCGCGCCGAACAGGTCGCGCGACGACGTGGAGATAGACAGCGCCGCGGCCAGCAGCGCCAGGAACAGGCCGATGAGGATGACCGCACCGACGAAGCCGAGTTGCTCGCCGAGCACCGAGAAAATGAAGTCCGTGTGACGCTCCGGGATGAAGTTGAGGTTGCTCTGCGACCCGGCGCCGAGACCCTTCCCCGTCACACCGCCCGAGCCGATGGCGATCTTGCTCTGGGCCAGGTTGTATCCGGCCCCCTTGGGATCCCGGGACGGGTCGACGAAGACCAGCAGTCTGTCCTTCTGGTACGCCTCGAGCGGCCCCGGCAGCGCCAAGAGCAGGCCGATCGCCACGATACCGACGACGGCCGCGATGGCGAAGTAACGCGGCGCCAGTCCACCGACCAGTAGCATCCCCATGGCGATCGCCACGAAGACGAGCCCCGTGCCGAGGTCGGGCTGAACGAGGATCAACACGACCGGAAGAGCGATGTAGCCCGCGACGCGCAGGACGTCTCGCGACTGGTCGATCCTGCCGGAGAACTCGGCGATCATGGCCGCCATCACGACGATGAACAGCAGCTTCGCCGGCTCGGACGGCTGGAAGAGCCTCTGGCCAGCCACCTCCAGCCAAGATGTGGCCCCCTTGGCGCTGGCGCCGAGCCCCGGGATGCGAGGCGACACGATGAGCAGGGCGAGCGCGATCATGAGGGGGCCTGCCCAGTTCTTCCACTTCTGGTAGTCCGACATGCCGAGCCCGACCAGCGGGAGCAGCCCGAGGGCGAGGCCGATGAGGTGGCGCTTGAACATCGCGTCGTGCGCCAGCATCCCGGCGGTCGCCGACCACACCATCAGGGTGCCGAAAGCCGCCAGAGCGACCGCGGCCAGCAGCAGCCCGAAGTGCAGTCGATCCGTCACGGTCTTCACGCCGGATGTGCTCACGTTGCGGCTACCTCGAGACGTCGGTCGTGTGGACTGGGTGCCACGGCTGGCTGAACAACGTCGCGAGCACCTGACGCGCGGCCGGCCCTGCCACGGATCCTCCATGGCCCCCCTGCTCGATCACCACGGAGACCGCGTAGCGCGGAGCGTCCGCCGGCGCGTAGCACGCGAACCAGGCGTAGTCGTCCTTGCCCTTGACCTGCGCGGTACCGGTCTTGCCTGCGACGGCGATCTTGAAGCCCGAGAAGGCTCCCCTGCCGGTGCCCGATGTCGTCGCGCCGACAAGCGCGCGCCGCAACGTGGCCAGGTTGCCGGCCAAAAGCTTCGGGTCGTGAGCCACGACGGGCGACACCTCCACAGTGGGCTTCCCGTCGGGCCCGAGCACGGATTGGAGCACATGCGGCTTCATGACCTTCCCGCCGTTCCCGAACGCCGCGTAAACGCTGGCAAGCTGCAGCGGAGTCAGGAGCAGGTCGCCCTGACCGATGGCCATGTTGACGGTATCGCCGGGAAGCCACTGCTGGTACTCGGGGTAGTTCCGGTTGTAGAGCTTCTTCCAAGCCGCATCCGGCACACGCCCGGAGACCTCACCCGGAAGGTCGATCCCGGTATCGGACCCGAGCCCGATACTGCGCGCGAACGACTGCAGCTCTTCCTTCTTGCGCTCGTAGAACTTCTGGCCGATCTCGTAAAAGACCGTGTCGCAACTCTGGATGATCCCGTTCGTGAAGCTTATGCTGCCGTGTCCCGCGTGGTTCCAGCACCACTTCGCCCACTGCTTGCCCATGCCCTCCCACTTGCCTGGGCAGAAGTAGGAGGCGCCGGCGGAGGTCACCTTGTCCTGAAGCCCCGCCATCCCCGTCACGGCCTTGAACGTGGACGCGGGGGGGTAGGCGGCCATGACCGCCCGGTTGTTGAGCGGGTACTCGCTGGCCTTGTCGGTCAGCCGCTTCCAGTCGGCGTCCTTGATCCCGCCCAGGAATATCGTGGGGTCGTACGAGGGAGCGCTGGCCATGGCGACGACCGCACCGGTCTTGATGTCCAGAACGACGACCGCTCCGGCGCGCGCCTTCGTGTAGCCCTGCCGATGCGCCTCGTCGAGCGCGTCGGCCAGCGCCTTCTCGGCGACGCTCTGCACGTCAGCGTCGATGGTGAGGACGATGTCCTTGCCGGCCCTCGGTTCGCCCTGTGCGACGACTCTCCGTATGCGTCCCTTCGAGTCGACCTCGAGGCGTCGGTAGCCCTTCTCGCCGAGGAGCACCTTGTCGTACTGCGCCTCGATCCCCGCCTTGCCGACGATGTCGCCGATCCGGGAATCGGCGAGGTTCTCGTCCTGTAGTTGCCCCTCCGAGATCTCGCCGGCATAGCCGAGCACATGGGCGGCGAGGCCGCCGAACGGGTACTCGCGCACGGCGGCCGCATCGACCGCGACATCAGGGAACTCCGGGGCATGTTCGACCAGATAGCTGACCGTCGTCATGGGCACATCCGCGCGCAGGATCCGCGGCTTGAGCCGCTCCTGCTTGTCACTCGACAACCGCTTGAGGATGTCGGGAACCGGCACGTCGATGAGCGCCGACAGTCGCGTGATGACCGTCGCGCTGTCCTCGCGCGTCAGGATCGAGGGCGCCAAGGTCACGACCATGACGGGACGGTTCGTGACGAGAGGCCGGCCTTTCGCGTCAAGCACACGGCCGCGCGGCGCGTCGATGGAGACCTCCCTGATGCGGTTGTCCTCCGCCTGCGCCGCGAACGAGGCGCCCGAGAGTACCTCCATGCTCCACAACCGCAGCAAAAGGCCGCCCAGCATCACGAGGACGATAAGTCCCAGCGTCGCGAACCGGCCTTTGAGCTGCTGGCGGAAGGTGGTCATGGATCACGGCTCCGGAAGCGGGCGGAGCATCCCGCACGGGGGGTGGGTGAGTCGCGCCGGTGAGGCTTCTTTTCACGCGAGGCGCTGGAACGACCTCACGGTCCGGTCGCGCCGCAGGAAGCGCACGAGGAGCGGATAGACCAGCACGGCCAGGGCCGTATTATACACGGCGCCCGGCAGCATGATCCGCAGGAAGGACGGCCAGAACGGCCCGCCGGCGTCCAGTATCAGCAGGATGACCCCGTACGTGACCTCGGCCCCGAGCCCTGCGATGAAGACCACGGACACCGGGAGCAACCAGCCTTCAGCGAACATGTTCGCTTCGAGCATCCCGGCCAAGTACCCGACCACGCAGAACACGAGAGCATACGGGCCCACGACCGAGGACCCGATGAGGTCGAACAGGAGACCGCCGACGAATCCCGCGGCGCAGCCCGCGAGCGGGCCTTCGGCGAGCGCCAGGGTCACGACCACCAGGAACACGAGGTTCGGCACCACGTCGAAGACGGCGATCCGCGGCGCTATCGCGATCTGGAGCACGATGGCGGCGAGCAGAGCCAGCGTTGTCGGCAGCGCTTTGTTCACTCCGCGCTCCCAGCCGGTTGGACGCCCTGCGAACCCACCATGACCAGGACCTCCTCGATGTGACCTATCGCGACTCGGCTGGCAACGGTCACCTTGGGAAAAAGATCCGCCTGAGGCGCGGCCACCTCGGTGACGTCACCGACGACGAGCCCCTTGGGGAACACGCCGCCCATTCCCGATGTGACCACGACGTCCCCTTTCACCGGCAGGGTCTCCTTGCCGACGAAATCGAGGCTGAGTCGTCCTTCGATCGAGCCGCGCACCACACCCTCGGCGCGAGTGCGCTGCACCATGACCGCCACGCCGGAACTGCCGTCGGTGACGAGCCGCACCTTCGCGCTGCCCCTCGTCGCCTCGGTGACCTGGCCGACCAGACCACCGGCCGCGAACACGGCCGCTCCGACCTCGACGCCGTCGCCCGTGCCCCTGTCCAGCACGATGGAACGCTCCCACGAGTTGGACGGCCGCCCTATGACGCGGCACCCGAGCGTCTTGTAGTCCTGCGCCTGCGCGAACTTCACGAGCTCCCTGATCCGCTCGTTCTCGAGTCGAGCCTCCTCGAGCCGCGCCAAGCGCGCCTTGAGCTGATCGTTCTGCGTCTTGAGCGCGCCATAGTCGGCTCGGGATACGGCGCTGTCGGACAGGTATCCCGTCAGCGACCTGAACGGAGAAGTGAGGACGGTGCCGGCGATGGCGAAGGGTCTTGAGGCGGCGAGGATGACCCGGCGGGCGCCGTGCAACGGGCCCCCTGCCCCCTCGCGGTACCACACCGTGGTGATGATGAGGGCAGCCACGACGAAGGCGACCAGAACGATCGGCCGACCTGCTCCGCGCCTGGTATCGATCTCGAGACGTTTCATCGCGTCGCCGCGGACCTTCTTCCCGGACAGCCTGCCGGCGTTACCGGGAGACGGTCAGTACCTTCAGCACGGCGATCTCCTCGAGAGCCATCGCGCTACCCAGGACGACGTTGATGAGCGCGTTCTCGGAGACATGGACAGGGATGCCGGTCTCGGACTTCAGCCGATCGTCGAGTCCCTTGAGAAGGGCTCCGCCGCCGGTCAGGACGATGCCGTACTCCATGATGTCGCTGGAGAGTTCCGGCGGCGTCTCCTCCAGCGTGTTCTTGACCGCTTGGATGATGGCGTTCGTCGGCTCCTCGACGGCCACGCGGATCTCTTCCGACGAGATCTGCAACGTGCGTGGCAATCCCGTCATGAGGTCGCGTCCACGCACCTCTACGTCGAGTTCGTCGGCGAGCGGGAAGGCCGAGCCGATCTCGAACTTCATCTCCTCCGCCGTGCGCTCTCCGATGAGGACGTTGTACTCGCGCTTCACGTGGGCCACGATCGCCTCGTCGAATTCGTCGCCGCCAATGCGGATGGACTGAGCGACAACTATGCCGCCGAGCGAGATGACGGCCACTTCGGTGGTGCCGCCGCCGATGTCGACGACCATGTTGCCAGTCGGCTCCTGGATCGGCAGGCCGGCCCCGATCGCCGCCGCCATGGGCTCCTCGATAAGGAAAGCCTGACGTGCACCCGCCTGCATCGTCGCCTCGAACACGGCGCGCTTCTCGACCTCCGTGACGCCCGAAGGCACGCACACGACCACGCGGGGCTTGGGCTGCCACGGGAAACGCTTCACGCGCGTCTTGTTGATGAAGTAGCGCAGCATGGCCTCGGTGACCTCGAAGTCGGCGATCACGCCGTCCTTGAGCGGGCGGATGGCCACGATGGAGCCCGGGGTGCGTCCGAGCATGCGTTTGGCCTCGATCCCGACCGCCAGCACGCGCTTGCTGTCCTTCTCGACAGCTACGACCGACGGCTCGATGAGCACGATCCCGCGGCCGCGCACGGACACCAGGGTGTTGGCCGTGCCGAGGTCGACGGCCATGTCGGAGCCCCAGGAGTTGAAGAACATGTCGATGAGCGACACGAATGCGCTCCCTTCGAGGGCGCGGACGCCCGGATGAGTCTGTTCGTCGCCCCCCGCGCCCGGAGTACGAAAGAACCCGCCAGCAACCTGACGGGCCGACTTCGACGCTCGATTGGCCCGGACGAGTTTAGCACAGAGATCCCGCCGCACGGCCCGCACCTGCGACGAAGCCCCCGGGGCTGGCCGTCACAGCGCGCCCATCTCGCGCAGGGAGACGTGCGCGCCCCCGTCGCCTATCACGACGTGATCCACCAGCTCGATGCCGAGGACCTCCCCCGCTCGCACAAGCCGGCGAGTGAGTTGGATGTCCGCTCCCGACGGGGTCGGATCCCCGCTGGGGTGATTGTGCACGACCACGATCGAGGCGGCTGAGAGTTTCACCGCCTCCTTGAACAGCTCGCGAGGGTGGACGATGGACGCGTTGAGACTGCCCACCGACACCTCGACCACCCGCAGCAGTTGATTCTTCGTGTTGAGGGCGAGCGCCCAGAAGTGCTCGCGATCGAGGCCCCGCAGCTGAGTCGCGCACAGCGAGATCACGTCCTCGGGAGTCGAGACCGTCGGGCGGCGAGCCGGCGACCACCCCGAGGCGCGGCGACTCATCTCGAGACAGACCAGCAGCCGCGCGGCTCCCGCGGGGCCCACGCCGGGCAACTGGACCAGGTCCTCCGCGGTGAGCCGCCAGAACCCGTCGGGGATGGGATGGGCGTCAAGGACCGCCCGCCCCGTCTCCTCGGATCCCTCGGCGACGAGGACGCCGACGAGCGCGGCGTCTGACAGCGATTCCGCGCGGCCGCATAGTACGACATCCCTGAGCGAACGCCTGTCGACGATCATCCTCGGCGCCACCAACGCCTCCCCTGCTATCCGGTCACCTCTGCACGGACCTTCAGGGGAAGACGCGAGAGCAGGAGACGGACGGAGTACCCGACCGACAGACCACATCCGAGCGACAGCGCCAGCGAAACGGGCGCGAAGAGGAGCGGGGCAGCCGACCCGACGACCAGGCAGGCGGCGACCAATTGGCCGATCACGTGGGCCGCGGCGCCCGCCACCGACCACCCCACGACGGAGAACGCATCGCCACGCGAGGCCATCCCGGCCATGACGGCCCACGCGCAGACCGCCCCCGCCAGCGCCAGAAGGCCCGCGGGACCGCCGAGCGAACCTGCGGCCATGCCGACGAGAACCACCCTCAGGATGCTCACGACCAGGGCCTTGCGCGGGCCCAAGAGGAACAACGCGAGGACGACGGCGATGTTCGCCAGCCCGAGGCGGACACCGGGGACGGGCAACGGAGGGAGGATGGAGCTCTCGACCAGCCCGAGGACCGCGCCGAGAGCGACGAGCAGCCCCGCGGTGGCAAGCGAACGCGTCGTCTCGCCGTCAGCGGACCACCGAGTCGAGCGCATCGCCACCGCCCCCCACGCGAACGGTCACGCCGTTTGGAACGCAGACGATCGCCTCGCCGGGACCGGAGATGACACCCTGGCGCACGCACAGCTTGTCCGGGCACGTGGAGGCGGCGACTCGCACTTCGCCATCTTGGATGACCACGGTGACCGGACCTCCCGCGCCTTCGACGTCGACGGTCGAGGGGCCCTCCAACGGGATCTCACTTCGGCCGTGAGGCCCGGTCACCACGACGACGTCCGATCTCCCGGACGCAGCGAGATAGGTGACCGGCCACGCCAGCACGGCGAGAAGGGCCACGGCCACGATCATGAGCCGATCGCCTTGCGTCACGCCTGCTCGGCCTCCTCGACCTGCGCGGCTGACTTCGAGACGAACCCCTCGAAGTCCCCGGCGGTGCCGTCGGTGACCGTCGCCGACCTCCTGGATGCTCGTCCCGTCACGTCGATGCACTTCTGCGGGCACACGGCCACGCATGTGTTGCACGCGGTGCACTTGTCGTAGTCGACCACCGCGAGCATGTCGATGACGTGGATCGCATCCGACGGGCAGGCGCGTTCACACTTCTTGCATGCGATGCATGTCATCGGACAGTAGGCGCGACGCTCTTTGACCCGATCGCGCGACCCGCACCGCACGACGACGGCCGCGGACTCGGGTACCAGTTCGAGCAGGCCGGTCCCACCGCGCGGGCACTCCGTGACGCATACCCCGCACCCGGTGCACTTCGCCAGGTCGATCACGGGAAGTCCCCGCTCGTCCATCGACATGGCGTCGAAGGGGCATGCCCGCACGCAGTCGCCGTAGCCGAGACAACCGTTGGGGCAGAGCAGGGATCCTCCGGCCAGCTTGTCCACCGCGTTGCACGAATGTGCGCCGCCGTACACGTACGCGCGCTGCGCCTTCGTCCCGCCTCCGCAATGCCGACAGGCGAGGACTGTGGCGACGACGCAGGTGTCCTGCCCCATCACTGTCGCGACCGCATCAGCGACCTCCTGCCCACCCGCCACACACGTTGTGGCGAGGAGCCTTCCTTCGGCTATTCCCTCGGCCACCGAGAAGCAGCTCGGGTTGCCGCAGGCGCCGCAGTTCGCCCCGGGAAGCGCGTCCAACACCTGCTGGACGCGGGGGTCGATATCGACGTGGAACTTCTGGGCCGCCGTGGCGAGAAGGATCGCCGACATCACGCCGATGAGACTCAGCGCGCCGACCGCTTTGACGATGAGCATGACGTCCATATCCGCCTCCCTCCTACAGCCCGAAGAGCGAGCCGAGACCGATGTAGCCGAGCGTGAGCAGGCCCGCGGTGATGAACGCCATGGGCGAGCCCTTGAGCCATTCCGGCACCTGCGCCAGCTCGAGGCGCTCCCGCATCGCCGTGAACGACAGCAACGCGAAGCCGTAGCCGCACGAGACACCCAGCGTGTAGATCAGGTTCTCGCCGAGGGTGAAGTTGTACGCGATCCCCATCTTGAAGAAGCCGGGCTTCACGGCCTCGGTAGCCGCCGCGAGCACGGCGCAGTTGGTCGTGATGAGCGGCAGGTAGATGCCCATGGCGCGGTAGAGCGCCGGGCTGTACTTGCGCAAGTACATC
This sequence comes from Coriobacteriia bacterium, assembly GCA_025361335.1. Lineage (GTDB taxonomy): Bacteria > Actinomycetota > Coriobacteriia > Anaerosomatales > PALSA-660 > JANYAK01. The sequence continues at coordinate 46,515 of JANYAK010000011.1, read as the reverse complement.
TCCACGAACTGGACCAGGGCGGCGATGACGAGGATGAAGGCGGGGATGTAGAGGAACTCCCCCACCCCGAGCGGCTTCAGAAGGAAGTAGTAGAACATCCAGGTGGCGGTGGACGCCATCATCATCACGAAGATGACCGCCAGGCTCATGCCGATCGACGTGTGCATGTCGTTGGAGATGCCGAAGAAGCTGCACAGAGCGATGAACCTCGTGAGCAGGATGTTGTTGACGAGTGCGGCCCCGATGAACAGGAGCATCAACTGCGCGACGCCGCTCATCTCACACCGCCTCCTTCAGCGAAGCAGCCTGCGCCGCGTCCTTCGCCGCGATCCGGCGGTTCAGCGCCTGCGATCCGGCGATGATCAGCCCGAACAGGATGAAGGCGCCCGGGAAGAGCAACAGGATGTTGGGCGGCCGGTAGAAGGCCGGCATGGTCACCAGTGTCGCCCCGAGGAACTGCAGCTGTCCGCTCCCGAACAGCTCGCGGAAGGCGGCCAGCCCGGCGATGATCACCGTGTAGCCGAGGCCCATGCCGATGCCGTCCGCGACCGAGAGCCACACCGTGTTGTGATAGGCGAAGGCCTCCGCGCGCCCCAAGACGATGCAGTTGACCACGATGAGCGGGATCCACACACCCAGGAACGAATACACGCTCGGCAGGTACGCCTTCATCACGAGGTCGACGATGGTCACGAACGACGCGATGATCACGATGAATATCGGGATGCGCACCTCGTCGGGTGTGAACTTGCGCACGGCGGCGATGAGCACGTTGCTCATGACGAGCACGAAGATCACGCCGATGCCCATGAAGAAGGCACCCTCGAGCTTCGTGGAGACCGCGAGCGTCGAGCACAGTCCGATCATCAGCACGGTGAGCGGGTTCTCGAGCGACAGGCCGTTTCTCAGGACTCTCATCCACTCCTTCACTGCCCGCTCCCCCCTTCAAGACTCTTGAGAACATCCGTGTAGATGGCCGCGGCCGCCCCGACGCCCTTGCGGACCCCGCGTGACGACTTGGTCGCGCCCATGATCGTGTCGATCTTCCTGACCGACTCGGTCCCTGCCGACGTGTCCAGTCCGGAGAACCGTGGCAGCCAGTCCTTCTGCGTGATCACCTTGGTGCCGAGACCCGGCGTCTCGTTCATCGACGCGATCGTAGCGCCAGTGACTTTCCCGTTCCTATCCACGCCGACAGCCATCGAGATCGGTCCGCCGTAGCCGCGGGGAGCCACGAGCAGGCCCCAACCGACCTGGGCGCCGGTGCCGTCGAGGGCGCGGAACAGACCGTCGACACGGACGTCCACCGCGGCCGCCGTGGCTTTCTCGTAGACAACGGCGTCCTTCTTCGCGTCGAGCTCGACGAAGGACTTCGCACGCCCCAGGACGATGCGCAAGGACTTCGCCTTCGCCTCGCGGTCCTGGGCGGCGATCTTGTCCTTCGTCATGGCGTAGGTGACACCGAGGCCGGCCGCGGCGACGATGCACACGACCAGCACAGGGATCCCGAGCCTCATGTAGAGCCTAAGCATCTGCCTTCACCGCCTTCGCGGGCCTGAGATAGCCGAAGGGTTTGGGCATGAACATGCGGTCGATCAGCGGGGCGAGCCCGTTCATGAACAGGATCGCGAACGTGGTCGTCTCGGGCATCGGTCCGAAGAAGCGCGTCACGATGTTGAAGACCCCGCACCCGATGCCGAACACGAGGCGCCCGTTGCGGGTGATCGGGGATGTGACGTAGTCGGTGGCCATGAAGAACGCCCCGAGGAGCACGCCTCCAGCGAGCACATTGAAGATGGGGTCGGAGCCGAACGCCCACGACAGCGCGGCGACGGACCCGATGTAGCCGACCGGTATGCGCCAATCGATGATGCCGCGGGCCAGCAGCACGAGCCCACCCAGGATCAGCAGCCCCGCGGACACCTCGCCGAGCGAGCCCTCGAGGTTCCTCAGCAGCAACGGTCCGTACTGCTTCGCGAGATCGTACGCATATCCGCCGTTGCCGGCTCGGTCCGCGGCGGCGATGGCCAGCCGCGTCGCGCCGTTGATGGCGTCGAGCTTGCCGGAGGCGGGCACGGACAACGCCGCGAACCAGCCTCCGGGAGCCGGGACGCCCGCAGGGGTCTTGATCTCCGACATGACCCCCAGCCACGACATCATGACGATGGCGCGGCCGACGAGTGCCGGATTGAACAGGTTGAACCCGAGCCCACCGAAGAGCATCTTCGCGAGACCGATGGCCACGATGCCGCCCACCATGCAGATCCACCAGGGAGTGCGTGGGGGGACCGACATCGCCAGAAGCATGCCCGTGACGACCGCGGACATGTCGCCGATGGTCTGCGTGCGCTTGAGGAGCGCGTTCCATGCGAACTCCGTGAGAACGCACGAGCCGATGCCGACGCCGAAAGTGACGATGGCGGGCGCGCCCATGTTCCCGATCGCCCACAGAGCGGCGGGCGCCAGAGCCGCGATGACCCACAGCATGATGTGTCGGCAGCTGAGGGGCGCGGCGATGTGGGGAGCCGGCCCGACGACGTGTGAGGCGGCGACTCCCGCGGGACTGGACCGATCGCTCACCGCTTCACCCCTTTCACCATCAGGGCCGACTTGCCCGACTTGATCAGCTGGACCAGCGGCCTTCGGGTCGGGCACACGTAGCTGCAGCAACCGCATTCGATGCAGTCCAGGCCATGGAAGCGCTCGACGCCGAACCACATGCGCCGGTCGGCATGTGACGCGATCGCGAAGGGGTGCAGGTCCATCGGGCAGGCTTCGACGCAGCGCCCGCAACGGATGCATGGCTGATCGCCGTCGACATGCGGCGCCGACTCCTCGGCGGTCAGAACGACGACTCCGGACGTCCCCTTCACGACGGGCACGTCGAGCGAAGCGAGGGATTGCCCGGTCATCGGCCCGCCGGCGACGATGCGCCCGACGTCTCCGACGAGCCCGCCCGCCGCCTCTATCAGGTCGGAGATGGGAGTGCCCAGTAGCACCAGGAAGTTGCCCGGCTGAGCCACCGCCCCCGCGACCGTGACGACCCGCTCCATGAGCGGCTTGCGCGACGCGACGGCCTCGTGGATCGCGACCGCGGTGCCGACGTTGTGGACGAGCACGCCCACGGACGAGGGCAGTTGCCCCTGCGGCACGACTCGGCCCGTGAGCGCGAAGATGAGCTGCTTCTCCGCGCCCTGGGGATATCGTGTCGGAAGGCCGACCGTCTCGATGTCGGCCCCGGCCTCCGACACTGCCTTGCGCAGGGCTTCCAAGGCGTCGGGCTTGTTGTCCTCGACACCGACGACGACACGCTTCGCGCCCACTGCGGATGCGATCCGCGCGGCTCCCGCCACGACGGCGTCGGCGCTCTCGATCATCACCCGGTGATCGCATGTCAGGAACGGCTCGCATTCGCAGCCGTTGAGGATGAGCGTGTCGATCGGCGAGCGCTTCGGCGGCACGAGTTTCACCGACGTCGGAAACGCGGCGCCACCGAGTCCGACGACTCCGGCCGCGCGAGCAATGGCGGCCACATCGTCGGCAGCGGCGTCTATGGGCACGAACGTCGCGAGGTCCTGGTCCGCATCGGGGTGGATGTGGACGCACATCACGCGCGCCCCGCTGGGTGTGAGCGCCTTCGCAACATCGACGACCTCACCGGAGACCGGCGAGTGGACGGGCGCGCTGATCATCGCGTCGACAGACCCGACCACCTGGCCTCGGCTCACCCGATCGCCCTTGGCGACCAGAGGCTGGCACGGCGCCCCGAGATGCTGGCTCATCGGCAGCACGATGCGCTCGGGCAGCGGCGCCCGAGCGACGGCTTGGGAAGCGGTCGCTTCCTTTCGGTCCGGCGGATGCACCCCGCCCCGGAACAACCGAACCGCCAAGTGCTCACCCCTCTCGTCGGAAGAACATGTCTTAGGGCGCCAGCGCTCTCCGCGGATATGCGCGGAGAGCGCCGTTGTCATGCCGCTTGCTCGCCGACCGCTATCGCAGGATCCTGGCCTCCGCGCCCCCTCGGGCCGGATGGTATTCCCCACTATTCGTCGTCGGCGACGATGTTCCTTCAGCCCTGTCGCGTCGGGATTGAGTCATTCAACCATCACGCGCGACGCGCGTCCATCGTTTAGTGGACCGCGCAGGAAAGGCATGGGTCGTACGAGCGGACCAGCTCCTCGATCAGGAGCACGAACTCCTCCCTCGGCCGATCGGCGACCGTAGGGGCGAACGCCCTCATGTCCGCCTCGAGGTTCGCGAGGTTCTGCGCCGTCGGGGTGATGACGTCGCCCTTCGTGATGAGACCGTCATCGCCGATCGAGTACGAGTGGTACAGCGTGCCGCGGGGCGCCTCCGTGGCGCCGGCACCGGTGCCGGCCGAAACGTCGACGGCCACAGGCTCCGACGACCCGTCAGAACCGATCAGTCGGTCGATGTAGCCAGCGCACCGCTCCGCCGCGTCGACGAGCTCGACGGCCTGGCACACGTGCGTGTGAAACGGATTGCGCGTGGGCAGCACCAGCCCGGAGGCCTCGAGTGCGTCTCGCCCCCGAGCACCCAGACGCTGCGCGTTCAGGTTCATCCGGGCCACCGCTCCCACAAGGAAGGGCCTGCCGCCGACCGTCGAATGCTTGGCGTTGCTGTGGCCGACGATGCTCTCACGCAGGGTGTCGTGATAGTCGGCCGCCGGGCGGGTCCAACCGGCGTCGAGCGCCGTGACGTCGCCGTCGTAGATCGCATACTCCGTCGGCGAGGTCAGAGCGAGCATCTCGCCCGCCGTATCGAAGTCCGGCACCTTGAACGACGCGAACAGATCCACGGTCGCCAGAGCGTCGCCGACGATATCTCGCAACCGGGCGCGCATGGCGGACAGGTCTCTGCTGCTCGGTTCGGACGTGAACCCGCCGACAACGGCCGTCACGGGGTGGACGGAACGCCCGCCCACGAGGTTGCACAGCTCGTTGCCGAGCTTCTTGATCTTGAGTGCCCGGCCCACGACATCGGGGTGCGTCTGCGCGAGCGGGAAGATATTGGGCAGTCCCACGAAGTCCGGAGCGGCGAACACGTACAGATGTGTCGCGTGGTTCTGGAGATACGAGCCGTACACCAGCAGCGTGCGAAGCAGTCTGGTGCGCTCGGAGACCTCGACTCCCAACGCCGCCTCCACCGCCTTGATCGACGTCAGCGCATGGTTGGGGGAGCAGATGCCGCAGATCCGGGACGTGATCAGAGGCGCGTCCTCGAAGCGTCGGCCGACCACCATCGACTCGAAGAACCGCGCGGGCTCCACGACGTCCATCTGGATGTCGCGGACGACACCCTCCTCGACGCTCACAGAGATGTTGCCGTGCCCCTCGATCCGAGCGACGTGCTCGACGGTCAGGTTCGCCATCAGACGTGCACCTCCGAAGCGGTGTTGTAGACATCGAGTGCGGAGCGCAGGGCGTCGGCGCCACCGCCGGCGCGTTCGAAGACCTCGAGCGCGGACACGACGTTGGCATCGGGGGCGATGCCGCGACAGCCCGTGCACGGTCGGCCGAGGGACGGGCATTTCGCGCCACAGCCGGCGCGCGTGACGAGTCCGAGGCAGCCGACCCCGCTGTCGAAGAAGCACACGTTCTCGGCGATCTTGCATGACCCGCACATCGTCATGTCCGGCGTGTGGTCCACAAGCCCCAGAAGGACGCGCGACAGCACTCGGAGAAACTCGCTCTGGTCGATAGGACAGCCGGGAACGTGGTAGTCGACGTGGATGACGGAGTCGACGGGGGCCGGAGCCCTGCGCACCGCCGGGACGATGACGCCGTCGCCGTATACGGTGGCGTATCGATCCGCGAGCGACCCGGAGCCCGCAAGGGCGGGGATGCCGCCAATGGTGGCGCACGCGCCGATCGCGATGACCACCGCCGCCTTGCCGCGCACGTCTCTCAGAAGGTGAGCGTGCTCGTCGGTCGTGACCGCGCCTTCGACGATCGCGACGTCGTACTCGTCAGGCATGTGGCCCGACGACGCGAGTTGCCAGTAGGACAGCTCGATGAGCCCAAGGATCGTGAGAAGGTGATCCTCCGTGTTGGTGATCTGGACCTGGCATCCGAAGTCGGAGGCCAGAGAAAGGACGACGACTCTCGGCGCCATCTATATCGCCTCCTGCAGGTTCATGGCTTCCCAGTAGTTGAATACCGGTCCGTCGATGCATGTGTACTGGTGGCCGACCCCACAGTGCCCGCACTTGCCGACGCCGCACTTCATCCGCCGCTCGAACGAGACGTAGATCCGGTCGACGTCCATGTCCTTCTTGCGCATCTCGGCGATCACGTACTTGTACATGACGGGAGGCCCGCAGATCGCGCCGAACGCGTTGGCGGGATCGACCTCGATCTTGTCGAAGAGCCTCGTGACCAGACCGACGTCACCCTCCCAGGTGTCGTCCGGGTGGTCGACCGTGAGGATGAGATCGAAGTCGTCCCGATGCTTCCACCCGTCGAACTGGTAGCGGAACAGGATCTCGGCCGGCGATCTGGCGCCATAGAGGATGGTCACGTTGCCGAAATCATGACGGTCATCGTGGATGTGGTTGATGAGGCTCTTGAGCGGCGCGATGCCGAGGCCCCCGGCGACCAGCAGGACGTCGTGGCCCTTCATCTCCTCGAAGGGGAATCCACGGCCGAACGGGCCGCGAAGACCGACCACATCGCCGCACTGCTTGCGGTGCAGGGCGCCGGTGACGTCGCCGGCGTTGCGCACGCACAGCTCGATGAAGCCCTGCTTCGACGGCGCGCTCGAGATCGAGATCGGGGCCTCGCCCACGCCGAAGATCGACAGCTCGACGAACTGTCCGGAATCGAAGTCGAACGCAGCGCGGGCGCCCTCGTCGATGAGCCTCAGCTCGAACAGCTTCTCCTGCGGCGTCAGGTCGATGATGGACGTGATGCGCGCCGGCCAGGGGCGGTACGGATTGACTCCCGCCGACGTCCGATCCCCCGGGGCGATGGTGCTCCTGGGTACGCCGCCCATCAGGACACCACCCCTGTCTGCAGAGCCTCGATGACCTTCACGGGATTGATGCCGGCCTTGCACGCCCGAGAGCAACGGCCGCACCCGACGCACAGGACGCGCTCGAACTTCGAAAGGTACCCCCACTGCTTGTGGTAATAGCGGTACTTGATCCGGCTGGCCCGCGAGTCGCGGAAGTTCTGGCCGTGCGCGACCGCCGCGAAGTCCTTGAACTGACAGCTGTCCCACGTCCTCACGCGGCGGCCCATCGTCTGGTCGGGCTCGAGCTCATCGTGCACGTCGTAGCAGTAGCACGTCGGGCACACCATCGAGCACGCGCCGCAGGCAAGGCACTTCTCGCCCAACTGGTCCCAGATCGGGGACTCGAACTTCGCATCGATGAGAAGCGGCAGCTGCGACGTGTCCACGTGGTTCTCGAACGCCGCCTTGAACGCGGCCGTGCGCTCCTGGAATCGCCGCGTGTCATTGTCGGTGATCTCACGCGTCTTCACGTGGCGGTCGACGAGCTCCGCGCCGCTGACCGAGCGGATGGACGCGAAGTACTCGTCGCCCACGTCGGAAAGGAAGATGTCGAAGCCCCAGTGAGCCTCGTCGGTGCCCCATGCGTTGCAGAAGCACGTCTCCGAAGGCACGCACGACAGGCCGACGATCAGGGTGTTCTCGCGGCGCGCGCGATAGTAGGGATCGATGTACGCGCCGAAGAAGACGTTGTCCATCAGCTGGAGACTGTTGATATCGCACGGGTGCAGCCCGAACAGCACGCGGGGAGGCGCGTAGACCTCGTCGTCGACGACCTCGTTGTCCGCGACCCGGAACCGCATCATGGTCTCTTCAGGCGGGAAGAACCACTTCTTCGGGGGCAGGATGGTCGTGTCGTAGTCCAACCGCATGTCGGCGGGGTCGTCGATGGGGGCGAACACGAACTTGTCCCCCTTCGCCACCGGGCCGACCACCTCGAATTCGGTCGAGAGCCCCCGGATCAGGTCCGGTAGCCGCTCCTTCTCGATCATCCGGAAGAACAATCTGCCCCCTTTCCCGCTGCCGTGAAGGCAGCACGTGCTCGCCGACCAAGCTTTCGCGACCTACTCGCCGAAGAAGATGCCTATCTCCCGCTCCGCGCTCTCAGGCGAGTCCGAACCATGCACGACGTTCGCGTCGAGCGTGAGACCGAGATCGCCTCTGATGGTCCCGGGCGCCGCATCCCGCGGGTTGGTGGCGCCCATGAGCTTGCGCACGACGCTCACCGCTTCAGGCCCGCTCAGCACCATCTTCACGACGGGTCCGCTGGTGATGTACGAGATGAGGCCCTCGTAGAACGGCTTGCCCTCGTGCTCCGCGTAGTTCGCGGCGGCCTGCGCCGACGTGACCATCCCCAACTCCAACCGCTCGATAGCGAGTCCGACCCTCTCGAACCGGCCGACGATCCTGCCGATCATGCGACGCTCGACCGCATCCGGCTTGACCATGACGTACGTCCTCTGCTGCACTTTCTGCTCCTTGTATCGTTGTGTTACAAGCAAATTCGACTTTCAAGCCGATTCCCCTGCAATGTGATTGCGCGGTTTCGAGGCCGGCTGGCCGCTCAGGAACCGCCACCTGTGGAACGCCAGTCGTTGCGGACGCCGTTGACCTTCCATCCCACGCCCTCGCGGACCAGCGAGACGCTGAAGTCCTGCGTGCCGGACTTCTCGAGCTTGACCGTCACTCGGACGGTCGACTCGGACGGTCCGCTGTGCACCGCGGCGACCGAGTATGACGCGAAACGAGCGGGCAACGTGCGCATCTCCCTCTCGACATCGGTGGCGGGGACCGCCACCCAATACTGCGCGACCCGTCCACCCTGCCGATAGGCGTCGATCATATCGGACACCGTGGCCGTCTGGGTGGGGTATCCCAAGCCGAAGTACCATACCGCGGCGACTCCGCCGGCCACGAGTGCCACTAGGAGGACGGCGAGCCAGATGCGGATCGCCAGTCCGCGACCACTGCGCTTCTGCCGACGCTGGGCCTTGCTGGCCTCCCGGCCCTCCGCTCGCATCTGGTCCTCCGTCATCGTGAAGAACCTCGTGTCCTCGATCGTCGCGGGACCGGCCGGCTCGACGTCACCCTCGGCCCCCTCTGCCACGGGAGGCATCTCGCCCGTGCTCCACCACCCCTCGACCATCTCGCCCGACGCCTGTGGTCCGGTCGCCGACTTCGCAGCCTCGTACGCCGCGAGAGTGGCCCCCGTGAGGTGGTACGAATACGTGCCGAGCGCGGCCTCGAAAGCCCTGACGGCCTCCTCGTGAAAGCCCATCGCCGCGTATGAGAGCCCGAGGTTGGCGGACGAGCGCCCCTTCCCCGCGTAGCCGTCGACGGCGATCGCGGCCTTGAACGCCTCGACCGCATCCTCCGGCCGCCCGAGCGTCATGAAGCACATCCCGAGGTTGTTGAGGGAGCGACCCGGATCGGGGTTGCCCTCGATCCACGACGCCTCGCGATACGCCTGAGCGGCGTCCTCGAAGCGGCCCATGTCGTAGAGCGCCCCGGCCTTGCACTGCTGGGCCTTCCATGGAGCGTCGTTGCCGGGTTCCGCGAGGGCCGCCTCGCTCGATTCGAGGGCTTCCGAGTAGCGGCCGTCGGCCGCCAGCGCGACCCCAAGGTTCGTGAGCACCGCCGCCCGCTTGTCGTACGACTCGTCCTTCAGGGCGTGACCGTAGACCGTCGCGGCGTCCGAGTTGCGTCGCAGACGCATCAAGGCGTTGCCCGACATGTGGTACGCGCGACCGGCCCCGACGGCATCGCTGCCTTGGGCCGCGGCCAGATACTCGCGAGCCGCAGCGCGCCAGTCCCCCGCCGCGTACGCCTTGTCTCCCTGTGAGAGCCGCTCGTTGTCCACGCGGTGCCCCCCTACGAGCCGTGCACTATCTTGATCGAGGTGATGACGTCGCCGCTCTGGATGCCTCGGACCACGTCCATGCCCTTCACGACGGTGCCGAAGACGGTGTAGTCGCCGTCGAGACTCGGCTGCGGCGCCAGTGTGATGTAGAACTGCGAACCCGCGCTGTCGGGGTCCTTTGACCGCGCCATCGCGAGTGTGCCTTCGAGATGCTTGGCGTCGCTGAACTCGGCCTTCAGATGCCAGCCCGGGTTGCCGGTGCCGGTCTTGGGATCGTCCGTGCGAGACAGCGGATCCCCGCCCTGCACCACGAAGCTCGGCACGACCCTGTGGAACTTGAGGCCGTCATAGAAGCCCTTCTGAACCAACTCGACGAAGCTCGCCACGGTGTTCGGAGCCTTGTCGGGCATCAGCGTGAGCTCGATGACGCCCTTGGGCGTCGTGATGACGACCTTCTCGTCGCCCTGCAACTTGGTATCCGAGACGTGCAGCGGCACTACCCCGGGATCCGGCGCCGCGGGAGCGGCGGGCGCTTCAGCCGCGGGCGCGTTGGTCTTCGCGGGCGATGCCGCTTGTGGTCCCGAGCAGCCCGCCAGGACGGCTACCGACGCGATCAGCGCGGCGGCGGCTATCCGTGTGATGACGCGTCGATGATCCAAGGTCTTTCGCCTCTCGACTCCGTTGCGCGGCTCGCACATAGTACCAGCCACCCGTGCCGCGCGGCCAGACGGGCCTCTCGACCAGGCGATATCGGCTTCCGGACGGCCCGCCGATAGCCCGAGGGCGGCCCCTCGTGCACGCGCGGGAGCACGCGCGCGTTGTGCTATCGTATCGGCGGGCCGAGCACACCGGCCCTTCGGCGAACCGCGCGGGCCGCCGCTACAGCGGCCCGTTCGCATTCTCGTGGTGGAGGCGAACTATGGGAGCAGTGAGCACCGACACGGTCCGCAACGTCGTTTTGGTAGGCCATGGGGGCGCGGGGAAGACATCCCTCGCCGAGGCGATGCTCTTCATGGCCGGAGAGACCAAGCGCCTCGGCACCGTCGAGGACGGGCACTCGTCACTCGACCACGATCCTGAAGAGATCAAGCGGGGGATGACGGTCAACTTGGCCCTCGCACCGCTCACCCACAAGGGCGTGAAGATCAATGTGATCGATACGCCGGGATTCTCCGATTTCGGCGGAGACGCGATCGCGGGGATGGAAGCCGCCGAGATGGCGCTGTTCGTGGTCGACGCGGTGTCCGGCCCGCAGGTGCAGACCGAGCGCCTGTGGGAGGTCGCGGGGAACATGGGCATCGCTCGCGCCATCTTCATCAACCGCATGGACAAGGAGCACGCGGACTTCGAAGCCGTGCTGTCCAAGCTGCAGGCGCAGTTCGGCCATCGCGTCGGCGCGGTCCAGATCCCGATGGGCGCTGAGGCCTCGTTCCACGGCGTCATCGACATCATCCGCCTCAAGGCCTACCACCACGAGGCCGACGGCGAGCACATGGACGAGATCCCCGCCGAGTTCTCGGCGGCCGTCGAGGCGGCTCGCGAGAGGCTCACCGACCTCGTCGCCGAAGCCGACGAGGAACTCATGGAGAAGTTCCTCGAAGGCGAGACCCTCACGCAGGAGGACCTCGAGAAGCTGCTCGGACTCGCGATCGCAGAGGGGATCATCGTTCCCGTGTTCGTCGGCAGCGCTCTCAAGCTGCAGGGCGTCGAGGACCTCATGGACGAGATCGTCTCGTTCTTCCCGGAGCCGACGGCACACGGTCCGATGCCCACCGCCGACGGCGGAGAGGTGAAGGTCTCCACGACGGGGCCTGTCAGCGCCTTCGTGTTCAAGACGGTTTCCGACCCGTATCTGGGACGCCTCAACTTCGTGAAGGTCATCTCGGGGACGCTCACGCCGAACGCGGAGCTCGTCAACTCGCGCACCGGCAAGAAGGAACGCAGCGCCCACGTGCTCAGGATGATGGGCAAGGAGACCAAGGACGTGGAGTCCGTGCCCGCCGGCGACATCGCCGTCCTGCCGAAACTGGCGGACACGGCCACCAACGACACGCTCTCGGCCAAGGGTGACATCTCCTTCGCGCCGATGCCGCTTCCCGAGCCCCTCTACGCCGTCGCGATCCGCGCGTGCAACAAGGCCGACGAGGACAAGCTCGGCACCGGCCTCAACAAGATCGCCGAAGAGGAGCCCACCCTGCGCCTGCGGCGGGATCCCGAGACCCACCAGACGATTCTCTCCGGCCTCGGCGACACCCATGTCGATGTCGTCATGTCGCGCCTGAAGACGCGCTTCAACGTCGAGACCGAACTCGTCGACCTGCGCATCCCCTATCGCGAGACGATCCGCAAGGTCGCTCAGGCCGAGGGACGCCACAAGAAGCAGACTGGGGGATCCGGGCAGTTCGGCGATTGCTGGCTGCGGGTCGAGCCCAACCCCGGCAAGGGCTACGAGTTCCTCGACGAGATCGTGGGCGGACGCATACCCCGCCAGTTCATCCCTGCCGTCGACAAGGGCATCCAGGACACGATGGTCCATGGTGTCCTAGCCGGATACCCCATCGTCGATGTGAAGGTCGCCGTCTACGACGGTTCATACCACGCGGTCGACAGCTCCGAGATGGCGTTCCGCACAGCCGCACGCATCGGCTTCAGGGCCGCGACCGAGAAGGCCGGCCTCGTGCTGCTCGAGCCGATCGCGCATCTCACGATCACGGTCGCCGACCAGTACGCCGGCGACGTGATGGGCGACATGTCGTCACGACGCGGGCGCATCCTCGGGATGGAGGGCATGGGAGGCAAGCAGGTCATCAAGGCGTCGGTCCCCTACGCCGAGGTCGTGACCTACGCACTCCTGCTGCGCTCGATCACTCATGGCACCGGCGTCTACACCCTCGAGATCGGCGAGTACGCGGACGTCCCCGGCGACATGGCGCGCAAGATCATCGAACAGACCAAGAAGGACCGCGAAGCGGAGTAGGCTCGGTCGGGCGTCAGGCCTTCTTGCTGTCGCCGTAGCCGTAGATCTTCCGCCCGAGGGACCAGTACTGGTCGGGCATGTACGCCATCGGGCGCAGCGCCGCGTAGTCGACGTGCCCCCGGCTGTCGAGCACGCTCTCGTCGGCCCACGCCACTTCGACGCGCCCGACGAACAGGTCGTGCGCCCCCAGCGCGAGCGTCTCGATGACGGTGCACTCCAGCCCGTAGCGGCACTCCGCGATCCGCGGCGCCGCGACGTGCTCGGACGCCTCGGCCGTGAGGCCGGCCTCCGCCCACTTGTCGTGATCCCGTCCGGACACCACGCCGCAGAGGTCGGTCTGGGCGACCAGCTCCTCCCCGGGGATGTTGAGGCAGAACTCGCCCGCGGCCTTCAGCAAGGTGTTGCTGTAGCGGGACGGGCGGATCGCCACACTGACGCAGCGCGGGTCCGAGCATGACATTCCGACCCACGCCAGCGTGATGATGTTGGCGCCGCCCGTGCCATCAGGCACCGTCACCAGCGCGACCGGATCCGGGAACACGTACGCGTGGGTGGTCGAGATCTTCATGGCACGCCCCCTCATCGCTGTCTCCGGGCCGTCTTGCACATGACGCGACCCGGCTTCGTCGGCCGGGTCGCGTGGGTGTCGTTGGTGCCCTGTGCAGGACTCGAACCTGCGACCTTCTGCTCCGGAGGCAGACGCTCTATCCGCTGGGCTAACAGGGCGCGACGCGACCTCGTGGTCCGCCGGTGTACGGTAGCACACGCCACGAGGGCCGCGCCACCTGCGCGCCCCTCCCTCGAAGGGCCGCGGATGCCGCGACCGGGGACCCGACACGGCCGCTCGACCCGTGCCGCTCGACCCGTTCCCCGCCCGGCCCCGGACCGCTATCCTTGTCGAACGTGACGGACCCGAGGGACCCGAGGACGGCGGAGGCGCGATGGACCGGAAGGGCATGCTGCTGGTCATCAATCCCGCGGCCAGGCACGGCGAGACCGAGGCGCTCATCCCCGTCATCGAGAAGCTTCTCCAGAGCTTGCCGCATGACACGGTGCTCACGTGCCGCACAGGCCACGCCGCCGAGATCGCGGCGTCCGCGACGGGCTACGACGTCGTGGTCGCCATGGGCGGCGACGGCACCGTCCACGAAGTCCTCAACGGCCTGATGACTCATCCCCCCTCATCGCGTCCCACCCTCGGCCTCCTGCCGACCGGCTCGGGCAACGACACCCGACGGACGCTGGGTGTGTCGGCCGACCTCGCGCAGGCGGCCATCGAGCTGTCCACCGGTCGGCGGCGGAGCTTCGACGTCGGCGTGTGCAACGGCATCTTCTTCAACAACTCCTTCGCGGCCGGTCTCGACGCCAAGGTCACGGCGAAGGCCGTCGAGTACAAGGTGACGAGGAAGCGGGATGGCCTCTGGCTGTACCTCACCGCGCTCCTGCACGTGCTGTTCAACGAACTCGACCCCTTCGACGTGACGCTGTCGTTCGACGGAGGTGAGCCGGCGAGGGTCACCACCCTGATCCTGGCGGCGACGAACGGCGAGACCTACGGGGGAGGCTTCGTCATCTGCCCCGGCGCTGTGCCCGACGACGGGCTGTTCGACATCTGCATGATCGATCCGCTCTCGCTGCCCGAGGCTCTGTGGCGGCTCCCGCTCGTCATCGCGGGCAAGCACACCAAGATGAAGGTCGTGCGCATGTCCCGGCACACCTCGATCGTCCTCGAGTGCGAGTCACCCCTGCCGGCGCAGATCGACGGAGAGGTCTTGCTCGAGCGCCGCTACGAGATATCCATGCTGCCGGGAGCCATCACGTGCATCGTGCCCATGGAGCAGTCGTGAACGGCGCTTCTCCTGTGGCGGCGACGATGGCCCTGGCGACCTTCGTCGTCTCGTACATGGTCGGCTCGATACCATGGGCCTTCCTCATCGTGTGGTGGGTCACCGGAGAGGACATCTCACAGCACGGGACGGGCAACGTCGGAGCCATGAACGTCAAACGGACGACCGGCTCATGGGCATGGTTCGGCGTCGCCATGCTCGCAGACATGCTGAAGGGGTTCGTTCCCGCGCTCGCCGCCAAGGTCTGGCTCGCCGGGCCGGGGGCGGTCCTCGGCTTCGTGGCGCGACCATGGGCCGACACCCTGCTCAGCGTCGACTCCGTCTGGTACGCGAACCTCGGGTTCTACGTGCCGATGCTCGCCGTGCTCGGCGTGGTGCTGGGCCACAACTACTCGAAGTGGCTGGCCATCGCCCATCGGCGCCTCACCCGCACGGGCAAGGGCCTCGCGACGGGGGCGGGAGCCCTTCTGGCCTACGACTGGCGCTACTTCGCGATTGTCGTCGTCGTCGGTCTGGCCACGGTCGCGATCACCCGCTACTTGATGGCGGGCCAGGTCGCGGCAGCCGCCTCGCTCCCGGTCGGCGCTCTGGTCCTGCGCTCCCCCGATTGGCCGTTCGCGCTTCTCATGGGAATCATCGTGTACTGGGCGCACCACAAGCGCTTCGTGGGCATGCTGGAAGGCGAGGAGCCGCGATTCTACATCCACGACTCGATGGGGCCACGCGGCTGACGGTCGCGTTCCGAGTGAACGAGAAGGCCGGTCCCGTAGAGGGGGCCGGCCTTCTCGTTCGTCCGACTATGAGGACCCTACGAGAGCGTGATGGCCTCGTTGGGACAGACCTCTTCGCACGTGCCGCACTCGGTGCAGTCGTCCGGACGGGCCAGGACGGCGGTGTCGCCCAGGTCGAGGGCGCAGGTGGGGCACTCGTCCACGCAGATGCCGCAGGCGGTGCACAGATCCTTGTCGACGACAGGCTTGCCCATGTGTGGGTTCCTTTCCACGGGTGCGCGGACGCTCCAGTCGCAGGAGCGTGGTGGATTCTAGCACCGCTCGACGCGTGATGGCGAGAGCGTCCACCTCAGCGCGCCTTGTCCGCCACCTCCGACGGGCTCCAGTAGCAGAACGGGTAGGTGCGGTCCGTCAGCACTTCGCTGACCGCCTTCATGCCCATCAGTTGCTCGAGCTCCGCGGCAAGCTGGCGTCGATACGGCTCGAACAGCCCCGCCAGTTCCTCGTTCACGGCGCGGATGCGCAGACCCAAGGCCTTCTTGTCCGCACCGGTGGCGGCTATGGCCGCGACAAGGTCGGTCTTCTCCGCGGCCAGCCGCGACGCAGCCGCGTGCTCGTCCGCGCTGTCGAACTCCACCTCGGCACGCATCTGGTCGGGATTGTGCTTCAGTCGGTTGAGCGCCATGGAGAGCGCCTCCACCTCCTCGTCACGCACCATCCTCGCACCGAGCGGCAGGTACATGGTGAGCGACGCGACCACGAACGCGGGGGGCTCGATTCCGAAGTACCGTTCTATGACGTCGTCGGTTACTTGGTCGTACCGGCCGCCTCCGACGCCGTGGATGAACAGGTCGGCGACCAGCAGGCGGCTGAACAGCGTGAGGGAGAGGGCTTTGGGCGCCGGTCGCGCGGCGCTGGCCAGCACGGCATCGACCGGATCCCCCGGTCCTCCCAGCTCGCACAACACCTCGCCGTCGGACAGCAGCGCCGGACGCGCGCCCGTCCGCGCCCACATCGCCGCGCGCCGTCCTTTGCGCAAGTCCCACATCGGCAGCTCCACCAAGTCGCCGTCCGACTTCAGGTCGGGGAAGGGCTGGGCCGCCGTGCGCACACCGGTGCGATCCCGGTAGTCGCCCAGCGCGCGGTTGTACACATCGGCGAACCGGCGGACGTCCAAGGCCATGTGCACCAGCAGCGTGGCGAACGCCCGGGACCTCGCGAGCGACGTGACCGGCAGCTCGAGGTAGCCGGTCTCCGCGGACGCCTCGTAGGCGCGCCGGGCGAAGGTGACGAGCTCGGCGACGTTGTCCGCCCGCCCAGCCGCTTCGATCAGCTTCTCGCAGAAGGTGGCGAAGTGGTGACCCAGCGCCGGTGCCGGAACAGTCGATAGGTGCTCAGCGCCCGCTGCGCAGAACCCCTCGATGTCGCGCAGCGACGGGACGGGCGCGCACGCGTAGCAGCCATCGGCCGTGCCGACAGCAAGGTAGGAGCGGCAGACCCGGACCTCGGGGTGAAGACACGGCGAGTGGACCTCCAGCGTGTCGAACCCGTCCGAGTCGACCACGAGGTCGATGGCGGCGGCGCCCGTCTCCTCGGCGAGTCGCTGAAGGAGGAAGTCCTTGACCCATATGCCGGGATGGTAGAACTCCGGCTGGTGACCCGTGACGACGAGCAGCTCGGGGTCGTCGGCGACGGGGTCGAGGGACACGCCCATCCGCTCGGAGAACGTCTGGGCTCGCTCGAGCGCCTCTCGCCGCGCGGCCGCGCGCAGCGCCTGAACGGGCACGCCGGCCAGGCTGAAGTCCCACGTAGCCGCGGCGGCGGCGTTCGCCCGCGCGAGATCCGCCCACGTGCCGTATTCGGGTTGCGCGAGCAGCTCGCCATGCCCGGCGGGAGTGGTCGCCCTCGCCCGCGCCATCTAGATCAGGTCCCTGACGTCGCGGATCCCTATCTGCTCCCGAGCGTAGAACGGCTCGCCGGCCTCTACCCCGACCAATGCCCCCCACGCTGCGGCCTGGGTCCGCACCCACGACAGCACTCCCGCGTTGCTGCCGTTGGCCGCGAACTGCGACGCATAGCAGGCCAGCGCCGCCATCTTCGCCTCCATGGTGGCTCCGATGTCCACGATGAACGACGGCCGCTCCAGGATCCGCAGATGCACCGCCCAGTAGTGGTACACCCTCGCGGGATAGTGCGGTTCGCCCGACATGTCCGTCTTGACGAACTTGCTGTAGAAGCGGGCCGCCTCCACTATCGCGGAAGCCGCGATGTGGTCGGGATGCGCGTCTATGGGATACGGCGCGAACACCAGGCGCGGCTTCTCGGCGCGAAACACTTCGGCCACCATCGTCCTCGCCTCGACCGTGTCGAACAGTTCTCGATTGGGAAGGTCGAGGGTGCGGCGACGCACGCCGAGAGAGGCCGCCGACGCGGCGGCCTCGACCATGCGCGTGTCGTGCGTGCCTCGCGGCGTGGGCTCCCCGTCCGTCAGGTCCAGGAGCAGAACGTCGACCCCCCTCCCTGCCAACTGGGCGACCGTCGCGCCCATCCCTATCTCGACATCGTCGGGGTGGGCCCCGACACACACCACGTCAGCCATCTTCAGCCTGCCTCTTCCGCCACGGGGACCGTCGCTGAGATGGCGCGCTCCCATACATCCATGTAGTAGGCGAACCGCCGCTCGGGATCGTCGAGGTCCTGGCCGAACGAGCGGTCGTGCTCGTTGTAGATGCGCTCGACGGGCATCTCGCGAACGACCAGCCCCGAGCGCCACGCGCGCGCCCAGAACTCGATCGGCATCGCATAGCCCGGCTCCTCGACGCGCACGCGGCGCAGAGCATCAGCGGTGTACGCCTTGAAACCGCAGAAGGCGTCCGTGAGGCCCCATCCGGTCACTCGGTTGACCACGTCCGTCACGCGCCGGTTCACGGCTTGGCGGTCTCGTGGCGCCTCACCCACCGCACCGGAACCGGGAAGGTAGCGGCTGCCCGACACGACGTCGGCCCCGGTCGAGGCGAGCGCTTCGCAGAACTCCGAGATGTGACGCGGCTCGTGCTGGCCGTCGCAGTCCATGGTGATGATCGAGTCCGCACCCAGCGTCAGTGCGGCCGCGAACCCGTCCACCAACGATGACCCGTAGCCCTGGTTGTGTGGGTGGTGGATGAGCAGGACGTCGGGGCGGACCCCCACGATCGCCGACGTCCCGTCGGTCGAACCGTCATCGACCACGACGACCCACCCCGAGAACTGCCTGCGCACGGCGTCCAGCACGGCGCCCACAGTGGGAGCCTCGTCGTACACCGGCATCACCACACATGTCCTCGCCGAGCAAGGAGTCGACACCCGCTACACCTCGACCGCGGACGGACCTGGGTCCGCAGGCTCTATCACCCGGAACGACGTGGTCACCTCCACCTGGGGGCCGAACATGCCCTTCACCGAGCAGTACTTGTCCTCAGACAACTCGATAGCCCGGGCGACCGCGGCGTCCGGGACACCGACGCCGGTCACCACGTACTCGACATCGATGGTCCGGTAGTAGTGCGGGTGCTCGTCCTCGCGCTGCGTCCCTTTGAGAACGACCTCGACACCCCTGACGTCGAGGCGTTTCTTCTCGAGAACACTCACGACGTCCATCGCGGTGCATCCGCCGAACGCGTACAGGACGAGCTCGATGGGGCGCGCCCCCGTGCCCTCGCCTTTGAACTCCGCCGCGGCATCCATCACCACACCGTGCCCGCGTTCGTCCCATCCAACGAACTGCCTTCCCCTGCAATGACGAACGCGCACGGTGTCGATCATGTGACGCCTCCCGAAGCCCTCGCTTTGAATCTCCGTCTCGTGATGGTTCATTCCCGTCCGTCGAGGCGCCCGCGGTCCACGTGGGACCCCGGGCGCCCTTAAGCGAGCCATGTATGCCCTCGCCGCTAGAGTTTGCGCCCCAGCATGGCGGCAAGCTCGCGGGGCTCCTTCGCCTTGCCGATGGCCTCCTCGAAGGTGATGCGCCCCGCCTGCAGGTGCGTCTTGAGGTGCTGGTCCAGAGTCTGCATGCCGAGCTGGGCGCCGCCTTGGATGATGGTCGGCATCTGGTGGGTCTTGCCCTCGCGGATCAGGTTCGAGATCGCCGGGATGCCGAGCATGATCTCCATGGCGAGTATGCGACCCCTCCCGTCCGTGCTGCGCAGCAGGACCTGGGACAGGACACCCTCGAGGGTGCTGGACAGCTGCATGCGGACCTGTTGCTGCTGGTGCGGTGGGAAGACGTCGACGATGCGGTCGATCGTCTCCGGACCGCCGGTCGTGTGCAGGGTCGCGAAGACGAGGTGGCCGGTCTCGGCTGCGGTGATGGCCGCGGCGATGGTCTCGAGGTCGCGCATCTCGCCGACCATGATCACGTCGGGGTCCTGGCGAAGCACACGTCGCAGCGCGGACGCGAAGGAGTGCGTGTCCTCGCCGACCTCGCGCTGGTTCACGTACGCGCGCTTGTTGCGGTGCATGAACTCGATCGGGTCCTCGAGGGTGATGATGTGGACCGGGCGGGTCTCGTTGATGTGATCGATCATCGCGGCGAGCGTGGTCGACTTGCCCGATCCGGTCGGACCCGTGACCAGCACCAGTCCTCGGGGGCGCTCGGACAGATACTTGCACACCTTCGGCAAGTTGAGCTCTTCCATCGTGGGGATCTTGAGCGGGATGACCCGGAAGACGGCTCCCATCGAGTTGCGCTGCTGCATGACGTTGGCGCGGAAGCGCGACAGCCCCGGGATGCTGTAGGCGAAGTCCAACTCGAGTTCGACCTCGAACCGCTTGCGCTGTTCCTCCGAGAGCATCGACAGGATCAT
Source organism: Coriobacteriia bacterium (assembly GCA_025361335.1). Lineage (GTDB taxonomy): Bacteria > Actinomycetota > Coriobacteriia > Anaerosomatales > PALSA-660 > JANYAK01. Next base: position 26,227 of record JANYAK010000011.1, on the reverse strand, counting down.
CGCCTGCGTGTCCCGCGCCGACAGCGGCCTGATGCCTTCCACGGGAAGCAGGTCTCCACGCTGACGGATGCCGGGAGGGCTCCCGACAGTGATGTGCAGGTCGGAGCCGCCACGATCGATCATGAGCCGCAGCAGGTCATCGATGTGTGGGGCGTCGCCCGACTTCACCTGCACGTCGCCGGCGGCGCGGACCCCTTCGCTCGCGGGCATCGGCCGGGGTTCCCCGTAGGAGCCGGCAGGCACCGGGCGCTCGCCGGCCGTGGACGGGCCGACGGGTGTGCCGTCACCAATGGGCGCCACACTGGAGGCCGCGGGCCCCATGCCGAGGAGAGTGCGGATCTTTTCCAAGATCGCCCCGGGGTCGGCCGATACCGGAAGATGGGCCGCGGCTCCGGACTGGCGCGCCTTGAGCGCGGTGGACTCGGACGGAGTATCGGCCAGTATGATCACCGGTATGCCGGCGAGCCCGGGATCCGCCTTGAGCTGCTGGCAGATGGAGTAGCCGTCCAGACCCACCATGTCCCCATCGACGATGATGACGTCGGGTTTGCGCTGGGATGCGATGCCGATCGAGCGTGGCCCCGATATCGCGCTGATCACTTCCAAGTCGGGCTGGTCGGCATTGAAGCGGGCCGTGATGCGCTCGATGAGTGTGGTGTCATCGTCGACGATCAGTACCTTCGGCACAGTGCGAGCCCCTTCCCGAGCATCCACAGTCGACCAGTGCGATCGAACGGTCCGTGCGACCCGCACCGAGCACGCGAAGTCCTTCAGATTGTACATCGGCATGCGGGCCGCGACCTCAACGGCCGAAAGCGCCGCGCGACGCGAGGCGCGGCGCTTCCCCACGCCGGCTCCGCTTGACCTATCATCGGCTGCGCACACGCGACGCCCCACATGCCCACATACGCAGCGCCCGAGACATCCGGAGACACGCGTGGATCACCCCATATCGCTCAGGATCGCATCGCTCGCCTTCGGAGGAGACGCCGTCGCCCGCGCCGACGACGGTCGGACGGTCTTCGTCGCGGGCGGCTGTCCGGGCGACCTCGTAACCGCCCAGGTCACGGCGGACCACGGACGGTACTTGCAGGCGCGAGTGGTCGACATACTCGACCCGTCTCCCGATCGCCGCACGCCGCCCTGCCCGTACTTCGCTGAGTGCGGGGGCTGCCAGTGGCAACACGTGTCGCATCAGGCACAGGTCACCGCGAAGCGGGATGCCGTCACCGAGGCTCTGCGCCGGATCGCCGACATACCCGATCCATGCGTGGCCGACGTGGTCACGGGCGGCGCGGCGTATGGGTACCGAAACAAGATCGAGTTGTCCGCCGCGACCGACGCGCGCGGACGGCTCATCCTCGGCCTCGCGGCCGCGGGCTCTCACCGCATAGTCCCGATCGATGCGTGCCTTCTGCTCCCGGAGAAGGTCCGCGCGTACCCCAAGGCCCTCGGCGGGGCGCTCAGGTATCTCTCGCGCGGAGACGGGCTCGGGCTGCGACGCGTGGCGGTCCGATGCGCCGAGAACACGGGTTCAGTCGAGGTCGACCTGTGGGCCGCTCCGGGACCATTCCCGCGCGGCACGGGTGTGCGCACTCTCTCCAGTGCGGTGAAGTTCGACTCGCTCACGAGGGTCCTGACTCGGGGCGACGGCACGTCGCGGGATGTCGCCAAAGTCGAGGTCCTCTCGGGGCACGGTTACTGGCGCGAACGCCTGTCGGGGCTCGAGTTCCGTGTCTCGGCGCCGTCGTTCTTCCAGATCAACTCGTCAGTGACGGAGCTCCTGAGCTCGCTGGTCGTGTCCGAACTGGCCGCGGACGGCTCGGACCGCGTACTCGACCTGTACGCCGGTGTCGGCACCTTTACCTTGCCGATCGCCGATGTTGCAGGCGAGGTCGTCGCCATAGAGTCGGCCGGCGCGGCCGTCAGGGATCTGCGACGCAACCTCGACCTGGCGGGCCTGGAGGCCGAGGTGTCTCCCGGCGACGCGGCACGAGTCCTCGAGGACGAGGAGGCGTTCGACCTGGCCGTCGTCGACCCACCGCGGAGCGGATTGCCCGAGGATGTCACGAACCTGCTCGCGTCGCTCGGCCCGCGCCGGATCGTCTATGTGTCATGTGATCCGGCGACCCTGGCGCGCGACGCCGGCCGACTCCGCAGCCTGGGCTATACCTTCGTGCGTGCCACGCCCGTGGACCTGTTCCCGCAGACGTTCCACGTGGAAGCGGTCGCGGTGTTCGACCGCGACCGCTGACCTGCGACGAACCTTCCGTGCGCCTCAGACGAGGCGTCCCACCTCGGGGAAGTCCACGATGTGGACATCGTGCGGTGCGTCCTCGTGCTCGGCGGTGAGGTCGTGTCCGGCCTGGTGCGAGCCCTCGTGGTCCCCACCGCTCCACATCATGCTTCCTGAGACGTCGTACACGACACCGCTGTAGGCCACGTATACGGGGCGACCTTCGCGTCCGTCGTACGAGGCCAGTTCCTCCGCTGTGAAGTCCTTCATGTGTCCTCCCGCGTATCAGATGTCGACCCGGCGCCGGCTGTTGAGTACATACCTGACGGGCCTCCGGACGAAACGCGAGGGAACGCCGCCGAGGGCGGGGCGGGGCGGGGCGGGGCGGGTTCGCCAGAGCCTACTCGGCTGCCAGGCGATCGCGCAGGCGCAGAAGGTCGACCACGATCCGGCGCCCCTTCGTCGCGAGCACTTCTTCCTTGCCCAGGCTGGAGATGACTCGGCTGGCCGTCTCGCGTGACGTTCCGGCCAGCGTCGCGATCTCGTAGTGGGTCAGCCCGGAGATGACCGGCACTCCGCTCGACTCGTATGATGCCGTCGCCACGTTGAGCAGCACGCGCATGACCCTGTGAGTCGCGTCGTGGAACGCCATGTCCTCGATGCGCGAGATGGTCTGGCGCAGTCGGCGTGACAACGTCGCGATGAGCGACAGTGCAAGGGCGGGCTGCAGCTGGATGGCAGCGGAGAGGTCCTTCGCCTCCAGGCGGAGCACCTCGGCATCAGTGACCGCGATGACGTCCGCGGAGCGCGGCTTCGAGTCGACGACGCTCATCTCTCCCACGTGGTTCGGCGCGTCGATGTATGACAGCGCGATCTCCTTGCCGTGGGGCGATGCGAGCGAAACCTTCACCCGCCCGGACACGAGCAGGAACATGCAGCCGCCCCTGTCGTTCTGTGTGACGAGGAATGATCCCTTGCGGACCTGCTGATACGTCACCAGTCCCGCGAGCGTCGCCAGCGAGCCGGCGTCGAGCTCGGCGAACATCGGAAAGGCTCGAAGTTTGGAGACGATGACGGGGCCTGCGGGTGAAGTGTTCATACGGCCGTTATCGGCACCGCCCTGTTGTGACTTGAGACACACATCGAAGCAGACGCGTCGACCCGGACACGAAGCCCGCCGGACGTCGCGCCCTCCTCGACGATGCTACGATGTGGGCGCCCTTACCCGCGTCCCGCCCGCCCGCGCCCCGTCAGGAGTCCACGCAGTGCGCGCGATCCTCTTCGATCTCGACGGAACGTTGCTCGACATCGACCTTCAGCGATTCCTGTCGCGCTACTTCGACGCCCTGGGGGCGATGACCGCCTCGCGATTCCCTGGCCATGAGGTCGTCCCGGCCATCCTGACCTCGACCGACGCGATGCAGCAGTCCCATCCCGGCAGCACGAATCGCGAGGCCTTCGACGCGGCATTCCTCACGCGCACCGGCATCGACCTCGGGGAGCACTGGGAGGTGTTCGAGCGCTTTTACGCCGACACATTCCCCAAGCTGCGCGACGACAGCGGTCCCCGCGCAGGCGCACGGCGAGCCGTGGCAACGGCGAAGGCTCTGGGCCTCGAAGTCGTGGTGGCGACCCAGCCGATCTTCCCGCGCGTGGCCGTCGAGCACCGCCTCGCATGGGCGGGCTTGGCCGACCTGCGGCTGGACGTGCTTACGACGTACGAGAACATGCACGCGTGCAAACCCGATGCCGCGTTCTTCCGTGAGGCCTCCGCTTTGGTCGGATGCGTTCCGGCGGAATGCATGATGGTGGGAGACGACCGGTCGATGGACATGCCCGCGTCCGACGCCGGGATGCGCACGTTCTATGCGGGGCGGGACGATGGGGTGAGCGCGGACTGGAGCGGCAGCCTGGACGATCTGGCCGATCTGCTCCCGCGGCTCGTTTCTCGGCCCGCCTGACGGCCGTTCAATGTACGCGTGGCCGGATGAGCGCCACCCATGCCCCGTCGAGACGCTGGTCGTAGAAGAACTCGAAGCGCCCCTTGGTCTCGTGGCGCAGCTCCATCTGGTAACCAAGACCTGCCGGCTCGTGGTCGCAGATGACCACGAGACTGTCGACGCAGTCGAAGTCGAGCATCTTATCGATCACGGTGAAGAGAAGCGGACGCCGGAGAGCTGGCGTGAGGCCGCGGATGTCCATCACGAGCCCGCTCGATGCGGCTGACACCCTCACCCTCCCTCCTCCGACCGCGCCGACATCCCCGCTGGTCGGGTGTCCCGCGCGACGACATGGACGGTATTCGGCGCCTACACCGATCTTCCTGCTGCCGCCGCCCCGTTGACCACCTTTCCTCATGCATGCACCATCTGGCCGCAGGCGAGGTATCATCGTGGTCGAGGCCGTACGAGGAATGGTATTGTCTCGGAGGCCCACAAGTTTCAGACTTCAATCCAGTGCCTGACCGCGAAGCCGATCCACGAGGGGCCATGGGGACCGACTCGATCGCACTGTCCGATCACCATACCCGGGAGACACGCCCTTCCAGGGCCGGGCATGCTCGACTCGTCCGGCCCACTGTCGCGGGCGGTACTTGAATGATCCCCCGGGCAGGTCTGCCCGAACACCGCGCGCTGTGGCGCGCCGCCCCCCTGCCCGTTCCGGCCCGCGCCGCCCGCCCGTCGATCTCGTATCGGCGCGGGCGGCGTCTTGGCGCCGTGGCCCAAAGTTGTGCGAGATATGCGTGTGTGCAGGAAAGGAGGGCAAGGGGCTGAGGGAGGACCGCCTGCCCCGAACGGGCGGGAGGTCGGCGAGCACGTGACTGAAGTTTTTCGTTGCTTCGCAAGGAGGTGTATGGGATGGCGCAAGGAGTGCGAGACGGGATCTACGATCTCCTCGCAGCGCGGGGTGTGTCGCGGCGCGACTTCGTGAAGTACTGCGGGTCGGTGGCTGCGCTGCTCGGCCTGTCCGAGATGTACGCTCCGCAGATCGTATCGGCGGTCGAAGCGGGTGCCAAGCTCAAGCCGACCGTGTGGCTCGACATGGGCCTGTGCACGGGCTGCACCGAGTCCCTGGCTCAGGTGGATACGCCCGATGTGGCGTCCATCGTGCTGGACCTGCTGTCAGTGAACTACATGGAGACGATCATGGCCGCGGCCGGCACGCAGGCGGAAGAGGCCAGGACCAAGACGATCGCCGACGGCGGCTACGTCCTCGTCGTCGAGGGCGCGATCATGACCGGCGAGGGCGGCAACACGCTGCGCATCGCGGGCAAGACCGGGCTCGAGATCCTCAAGGAGGCCGCCGGCAAGGCCGACGCGATCATCTGCGTCGGGTCCTGCGCGGTGGACGGCGGTTGGGTCAACGCTGCTCCGAACCCTGCCGGCGGCAAGGGCGTTCTGGATGTCATGCCCGAGCTCAAGGCCAAGACCATCAACCTGCCGACCTGCCCGGTCAACCCGGAGTGGATCGTGGCGATGGTCGTCGACGTCCTGCTGCTGGGCAAGCTGCCGGCCATGGACGACAAGAACCGCCCGACCCTGATCTTCGGCTCCACGATCCACGACAACTGCCCGCGCCGCGGCCACTTCGAGAACGGCGAGTTCGTCGAGGCTTTCGGGACCGAGGCCGAGGTCAAGCAGTGGTGTCTGTACAAGATGGGCTGCAAGGGCCCGCAGACCATGACCAACTGTCCGAGCGTGCGTTGGAACCGTCGCGCCAGCTGGTGCGTCGAGTCCGGTTCGCCGTGCATCGGTTGCGGTCACGTCTACACCAACTGGGTCGACGCCAGTGCGCCGTTCCTGAGCCGCATGACCGACGTCAATCTGCCCGGTCTCGGCGGCGTTCGCCCCGAGACGGTCGGAACGGTCGTCGGTGCTGCCGCCGCGGCCGGTCTGTTGGTCCACGGTATCGCCTCCGCGGCGACCGGACGCACGTCCGGCCCTCCGATGGAGACCGAGAAGGCGTGGGACAAGAAGCACAAGGCCTCGAAGGGAGGCGATAACTAGTGGCTAGAGCGATCATCGATCCCGTTACCAGAATCGAAGGTCACCTGCGCGTGGAGTGCGAAGTCGAGAACGGCGTCATCACCGACGCTTGGTCCTCAGGCAGTCTCTACCGCGGCATGGAGACCGTACTGAAGGGTCGCGCGCCGGCGGATGCGTACTACGTCTCGCAGCGCATCTGTGGCGTGTGCCCGATCTCCCACGGTCACGCCTCCACCAAGGCGACGGAGGACGCTCTCAAGGTCACCCCGCCCGACGGCGCGCGCTTGGTGCGCAACATCATCGAGGGTGCGGAGACACTCCACAGCCACATCCTGTGGTTCTACACGCTCACGGCGCTCGATTACGTCGACGTCGTGTCCGCGCTGTCCGCCAATATCGCCGACACCTATGCTCTGGCCGAGAAGGCCGGCACGGCCGTCGCCGACTTCGGCGCGATCCAGAAGCGGCTGAAGACGTTCGTCGAGGGTGGCCAGCTCTCCATCTTCACCAACGGCTACTGGGGTCACCCCGCCATGAAGCTTCCGGCGGAGCTCAACCTCATCGCCGTGGCGCACTACCTCCAGGCGCTCGAGATACAGGCCGAGGCCGCGGCGATCATCGCGGTCATGGGCGGCAAGTTCCCGCACTTCATGACGTCCATTCCCGGCGGCACCGCATGGATGCCGACCGAGGAGAAGCTCGATGACGTGCTCTTCCGCTGGAAGACGGTCAGCGAGTTCATCACGAACGCCCTGATCCCCGACACGCTGGCGATCGCGCCGTTCTACATCGAGGCCGCGACCTATGGCGGCGGCGTCAAGAACTTCCTCTCATGGGGTGTGTTCGAGGACAAGAGCCTCGACCCGCTCAAGCGCGTCATGCCGCGAGGCGCGATCCTCGACGGCAAGCTGGAGCTTGTCCAGCCCGACGTGGCGAAGATCAAGGAGTATGTCGAGCATTCGTGGTACTCGTCGCCCTCCGGCCTCAACCCGGCGCAGGGACAGACTCAGGCGAAGTTCACCTCGTACGACACGAACGCCCAGTACTCGTGGATCAAGGCTCCGCGCCTGGACGAGAAGCCCATGGAAGCCGGGCCTCTCTCGCGCATGCTCGTGTCGTATCTGGCCGGCGTGCCCGAGGTCAAGGATCTCGTCGACACGACGCTCACGGCGCTCGGCGTCGCGGGCAAGCCCGAGGTGCTCATCTCCCTGCTCGGCCGCCTCGCGGCGCGCAACCTCGAGGCCAAGTTCGTGGCCGACAAGATGGGCGAGTGGATCATGGAGCTCATCGGCGCCGTCAAGGGCGGCGACGCGAAGTTCTTCACCGAGCCCACCGAGACCAACGGCCAGGGTGCCGGTCTGTGGGAGGCGCCGCGTGGCGCGCTCGGCCACTTCATCGACGTCAAGGACGGCAAGATAGCGAACTATCAGGTCGTCTCCCCGTCGACGTGGGACTGCTCGCCGCGCGATGCGGCAGGCGTCCGCGGTCCGCTGGAGGAAGCGCTCGTGGGCACTCCGATCGCCGACATCGAGAAGCCTCTCGAGGCGCTCCGGATCGTCCATAGCTTCGATCCTTGAATCGGATGCGGGGTTCAGTTGATAGAACCCAAGACTAAGAAGCAGTCGTTCGTGATGTCCAAGCCCGCAGGCAGGTGAGTGGTATGTCCCAACACGCACACTACCGTGCCGCGCATCCGCTGATCTTCGTGTTCACTCACTATGTGAACCTGATCTCGATGATCGGTCTGGCCTTCACGGGCTTCTTCATCCACTACCCGTTCTTCGTCTGGTCCATGGGCCTGGCCCGTTCGATCCACTTCATGTTGATGTTCATCCTGATCATCAACCTGACGGCGCGGATCATCCTCTCCTTCTGGGTGAAGGATGCGCTGCTCCTCGGATCCAACGTTGTCGATACCGACATCAAGAACTGGCTGCCTCAGAAGGAGAACAAGCATCAGTTCCTGGAGACCGTGAAGTACTACCTGTTCCTTCGCAAGGAACACGTCATCTCAGGGAAGTACGGTTCCCTGCAGAAGACCGCCTACCTGGCCACCATCCCGATCACGTACGCGATGGCCTACACCGGGTTCGCGTTGTACGGTCCCGCCCAGCACTGGGCGTTGGCGCCGTTCTTCAACGCGGGCACCGCGGCTGTCGGCGGGTTGATGGCAATGCGGATGATCCACTACTTCGGCATGTGGATCATCATCGTGTTCACCATGGTGCACGCGTACCTGGCGAACATCCACGGCATCGCTCCGACCAAGATCATGTTCGCCTGGGTCGAGACGAAGCCCGAGGGGCACTAGAGCCTCTGTGGTGGATCGGACCCCGATCGAGGGGACGGTCGCCACTGGAGCGGGAGGTCCGGGGAGCTATTCCTCGGGCCTCCCGCCGTGTGGCGGGGCAGGATTCGAGCCCCTCATGCAGAAGAAGGACCACGTGGAGAGGGTGACGCTGCCGGGCGACGCTCCCACGGTACCTACGATGTTTTGTCAGGGAGTCCAAGCATGCTCTCCGAACGCGCGCTGACAGCTGCAATGCGTGTCTTGGGCCGCCGCTACATGGCCCACGAACCCACGAGCCTCACGACGCTGCCGCCCGCGGATCCCGAGCGGACGTACCTGCTGTACGCGCACGTCCCGTTCTGCGAACGGCTGTGCACCTACTGCTCGTTCAACCGCTTCCTCTATCGTGAGGACCTCGCGCGCCAGTACTTCGCCAGGCTGCGCGAGGAGATGCGCATGGTCGCCGACCTGGGGTACCGGTTCGGCGCGCTCTACCTCGGCGGCGGCACGCCCACCATCCTCTTGGACGAACTATGCCTGACGATCGACTTGGCGCGCGATCTCTTCGACATCGGCGAAGTCTCGTCGGAGACCAGCCCGAATCACCTCACGTCGGAGGTGGTCGAGCGGCTCGGCGGCCGGATCGACCGGATGTCCGTCGGAGTGCAGAGTTTCGACGACCGCCTGCTGCGCGTCATGGATCGGTATGACAAGTATGGCAGCGGGCAGGACCTTTACGAGACGATCGTCCGGGCGCAGGGCTGGTTCAGCTCGCTCAACGTCGACATGATCTTCAACTTCCCCAGCCAGACGGAACGCATGCTCCTGGCGGACATCGATCGCCTCAAGGACACCGGCTGCAACCAGGTGACCTTCTACCCGCTGATGGCCGGCCCGAACGCCGCGCGAGCGCTGGCCGATACCGTGGGACGCATCGACTTCGTGCGCGAAGGCGAGTACTACCACCTCATCGACGAGGCTCTCTCAGGCACCTTCGAACCGGCGTCAGCCTGGACGTTCTCGAAGGACCGCGGCGGCATGATCGATGAGTACATCGTCGACTACGACCAGTACGTCGGCATCGGCTCGGGTGCGCTGTCGTTCATCGGCGATCGTGTCTACGGGAACACGTTCTCCCTGGCGGATTACGACGCCGCCATACGCTCGGGATGCATGGGGCTCGCGACCGCCGGCCAGCCGTACGACGCCCGCGCCATGATGCGCTACCGCTTCATCAACCAGCTGTTCGGCCTCCGGTTGGACAAGCGCGCCTTCGAACGCGATTTCGGGGTCTCCGCGGACCGCGCGCTGTGGCTTGAGCTGACCTTCATGCGCGCCGCGGGCGGGATCGAGCGGGATGACGACGAGTGCATCACGCTCACTCCCGCTGGACGCTACCTGCTCGTCGTCATGATGCGCGAGATGCTGTCGGGTTCCAACGAGTTGCGCGACGAGGCACGCGCCGCCCTGTCCCCGGCTGAGCGGATGCTGCTCTTGGACGGCCAGCCGCTCCCGCAGGCGGAGTGCGCCTCCGCCTGACGCGCGGCCCTGCGTCGCGCTCGCGGTGGCGTGCGGTACAATCCAGCGTCGGCACGCGCGCGATCACACGGAGGCTCGATGGCACCCGAACGCATCACGGTCATGGGAATGGGCAACCCGCTCGTGCGGGACGAGGGTGTGGGCGTCCGCGTCATCGAGATCCTGATGGGTACGCTCGCCTTTCCCGACAACGTCACGCTGGTCGATGTCGGCACGATGGGGATGAGCATCCTCCACCTGTTCCGGGACTGCGACTACATGCTCGTCATCGACGCGATCGACGGCACGGGCGAGGATCCGGGGACGATCGTTCGCCTGTCTCCGGAGGATCTGGCCCACAACCAGGTCATGCACTCCCTGCACGACATCCGCTTCGTGGACGTCCTGCAATCGGCCATGCTCATGGGCTCGACCCCCGAGGCGGAGTGCATCGGCATCCAGATCAAGGACATGAGCGTGATCGAGATAGGCCTGACTCCGGAGGTGGAGGCGGCGCTTCCCGCCGCCGTCGCAGCCGTGCTCACGGTCCTGGCCGAGCGCGGCATCACACCCACCCCGCGAGCCGAGGCGGGCCCCGACGCCCGGATACTAGAGGCGATACGCCTGTTCACGAAGGGGCCGCGCTGAGGTCCGCTACGCGGACGGCGGAGCAACGGCGGAGAGTGGAGGCGAAGATCCAGTGGCGGACGTGCTCGAGATCGCGCGTGAGGCCGCATCGGCCGGAGTCGATGTCCTGCGCGCTCACCTGGGCAACGCCGGTCGAGTGCGGACCAAGTCATCCGCCAGCGATCTGGTCAGCGAGGCGGACATCGCCTCCGGAGTGGCTGTCGCCCGTGCGATCGGCCAGAGGATGCCCTCCGCGCGCTTCGTCATCGAGGAGCCGGAGGTCTACGACCTGGCTGGAGTCCGCCGAGGAACGCTGAAAGACCCGGAGGTCTGGGTCGTCGACCCCCTGGACGGCACCACTTCCTTCGTACACGGCTATCCGTGCTACTCCGTGTCGGTGGCGCTGGTTCGCGATGGACAGCCCGTCGCCGGTGCGGTCGGCAACGCGGCCACCGGCGAGATGACGTCGGCAGCCGACGGCGCCGGCGCCACACTCGACGGGCGATCGATCCACTGCAGCGACGTGGACGCCATCGAGCACGCCCTGCTCATCACCGGGTTCCCCTACGACCGCACCGCCACGCTGGACCGCCAGCTCGCCGTCATGACGCGGATGGTGCGCCTCGTGCACGGCCTGCGGCGAGACGGGTCGGCGGCGATCGACTGCTGCCACGTCGCCGCGGGCCGCGCTGACGGCTTCTGGGAGTACGCCCTCAAGCCCTGGGATACCGCCGCGGGCGTGGTCATCCTCCGCGAGGCGGGAGCGGTCGTGTCCGCTATCGACGGCTCACCGTGGACCATCGAGACGGCCGACCACTTGGCAGCCGGGCCGAGGCTCCATCCGGTGCTGCTGGAGGCGATCACTCGATTCGCCGCCGAAGGATGGCCTCCGCGCGCCTGACGCCGGACGAGAAGACTGAAACGCCGTCAGGCGCTCTGCCGCACCGCCCGCTCGAGCACCTCGATCATCGCCGGCTCCTCTCCCGGGACGCGGGAGCGACCGAAGTCCATGTCGAGCCCGAACGCCCGCTCGGCCGCGATCACGTCGAGGTCGTATGCGGTCCACGCGTCCGCGACGATCCACCCCATGGGGCACACCTCCACCGCCGCGAACGCCCCGGCGGCTGCCGCGTCGATGATCCCGAGCAGCTCACCCTCGGCTCCGTCCGCCTCGCCGGAAAGGGTGATCAGCCACGGCGACTTGCCGGCGGATCCGCCGACCCCCGCAATGCCGGCCAGGCCCGCCCCGCCCACGGTCACCGGCCCCAGTCCGCAGAGCGCGGCGACCCGCGCCGCCGCGTCCTCGGCGTCGGTCCGAACCGGTCCGCCGCCCGTCCTCGCTCCAGCCGGGCTCGGCACCACGAAGACGACCAGAGTCCGCGCCTCGCCGGGCAGCTCTTCGCGCGCGGCGATGCACGCGTCGGCCGCCAACGCGACGAATCCGTCCGTCGTGCCCCAACCGGGAGCGTCCGACCACTCCACGCCCGCTCCCTCGACGGCTCCCGCCACTGCCTCGAGCCACCCCTCGTCCGACATCGCCGATCCGAACGGCGACAGGCGGACGTGGACGATCCGCTCGGCTCCCCTCTCCTTGAGGGTACGCGCGGCTTCGGCCATGCTCGGGTTCCCGTACAGCATGCCTACCTCGACGGGGGCGACGACTTCCCCAAGCGTCCGCAGCGATCGCGACACGATCGCGTCCGCTCCGGGGAGCCCGAAGCCAAGCCCGTCGTCCTCGCCGGGAGTGGCCACCGCGGCAGGCAACCCGCTGAGGCGGCGCTCAAGCTGCGCCGCGACCCTCTCGGCCCCGGCGTGCAGCGGTGAGCCTCCCCCGATCGTGAGCAGCTTGCGCCGCTCGACCGACAGCGTGTCGGCCGTCGGCGCCGCGCCCGAGACAGCCAAGAGGAATGCATCGAGATCCTCGAGCCCCCGCGGAGCGCCGAAAGCGGTGAGCAGAACCCCTGTCTTCGACATGTGCCAGCGGTCCTTTCCCTCGGCGTGCGTACCCGGCCAGTGTATCAGCACGGATGCCCGCACTCGCCGCGCGGGCCGCACGCGATGAGGGCCGGCGCGAACGCTGTCGCCGGCCCTCATCGTACCTGCACGCGCCCACGACGCGGCGTGTGCTCTATGCGTCGGGCGCGGTCTCCAAGATGGTCTTCACGATCGAGGGATCCGCGAGAGTGGAGATATCCCCGAACGCATCCATGTCACGCTCACCGGCGGCGATCTTGCGCAGGATCCGTCGCATGATCTTGCCGGATCGCGTCTTCGGGAGCTCGGGCACGATATGGATGCGGTCCGGCTTCGCTATGGGACCGATCTGCTCGCGCACGTGGCCGGCCAGGATGGACTCGAGGTTCTTCGGAACATCCACGCCGCTCTTGAGGATCACGTAGGCGTAGATGCCCTCGCCCTTGATGTCGTGCGGGAAGCCGACGACGGCGGCCTCAGCGACGAGCGGATGGCTGACGAGGGCGGACTCGACCTCGGCCGTGCCCATCCGGTGACCTGACACGTTGATCACATCGTCCACGCGACCCATGAGCCAGTAGTAGCCGTCCGCGTCCACGCGTGCGCCGTCGCCGGTGAAGTAGCGGCCCGGGAACGTCGTGAAGTAGACCTGCTTCATGAGAGTGTTCTCTGGGTCGCCCCATGTACCGCGCAGTATTCCCGGCCACGGCTTCTCGATGCACAACCGGCCGCCACTGCCCGCGGGCGTCTCGCTCTGATCCTCGTTGAGCACTATCGGCTTGATGCCGAAGAACGGCACCGTGGCGCTACCCGGCTTCATCGGCGTCCAGCCCGGCTGGTTCGAGATCATGTGCCCGCCAGTCTCGGTCTGCCAGTACGTGTCGACGATGGGGATGCGGGCGCCGCCGACGACGTTGTAGTACCACATCCACGCCTCGGGGTTGATCGGCTCCCCGACCGTTCCAAGGACCCGGAGAGTGGAGAGGTCGAACTTCTTCGGCCAGTCGTCGCCGGACTTCATCATCGATCGGATGGCGGTCGGCGCCGTGTAGAACTGGTTGACGCCATGCTTCTCGATGATCTCCCAGAAGCGCCCGGGATGCGGGTAGTTCGGGACGCCCTCGAACATGAGAGATGTCGCCCCCACGCACAGCGGCCCGTAGACGATATACGAGTGCCCGGTGACCCACCCGATGTCGGCGGTGCACCAGAACACGTCCTCGTCGTGGTAGTCGAAGTTGTACTTGAACGTCATCGCGGCGAAGAGGAGGTAGCCGCCGGTCGTGTGCAGGACGCCCTTGGGCTTGCCCGTGGAACCCGAGGTGTACAGGATGAACAGTGGGTCCTCGGCGTCCATCCACTCCAGCTCACAATGCCGGGCGATGTCGGCGGCGTGGACTTCCTCGTGGTACCAGAAGTCGCGGCCCGGCTCCATGTCGACGCGAGCGCGGGCGCGAGAGACGACGAGGCATGTCTCGACTGTCGGGCACTCGTAGAGCGCCGTGTCGGCGTCCGCCTTGAGCGGGATGACGCGGCCGCCACGAAGGCCCTCGTCAGCGGTGATCAACATCTTGGCTCCGCAGTCCTGGATGCGGTCGCGCAGAGCGGCGGCGGAGAACCCTCCGAACACCACGGAATGGATGGCTCCGATACGGGCACACGCCAACATGACGATCGGGAGCTCGGGGATCATCGGGAGGTAGATCGCGACGCGGTCGCCCTTCTTGATGCCGTGCTTCTTGAGCACGTTGGCGACCCGGCAGACTTTGTAGTACAGCGACTGGTACGTGTACATCTTGGAGCGGCCCTCGTCGGATTCCCAGATCAGGGCCGCCTTGTTGCGGCGCCACGTGGTCAGGTGACGATCCACGCAGTTGTAGGCGACGTTCGTCTTGCCGCCCTTGAACCATTCCACTCGCGGCGTCTCGAACTCGTACTCCAAGACGCTGTCCCACTTCTTGTCCCAGTACAGGAACTCCTCCGCGGCCTCAGCCCAGAACCCCTCCGGATCCTCGATGGATCGGCGGTACATCTCCTCGTACTGCTCCCGCGAGTTGATGTAGGCCTTGTCGCGCACCCACTCGGCGGGGTCGATCCGGCGCAATTCCTGCTGCATCGACTCGATAGATTCGGACATGCTCGCCTCCCTCATCTCGCGCATCGGGTCCGTTCGGACGGGTCTCCCACCCGCCCTCATGAGTGACGGCGCCGTCGGGCCCTTGTCACCCGCGCCCTTCTGTGGCCGCATGATCAGTATTCTCGTCCGGCCGGCCCGCTGTCCGCAGACATGGGGGTGGGCGGCATGTTTCGTCGGTGTGCGGCGGCGAAAGCCGCGCCGAAGGACCGCTCGACCCGCGGCGCGCGCCCAACTCCTCGAATGGCGTTGCGGAGACGGACGCCGTGCGGTAAGGTTGCCGCGTTGACAGTTTCTTTCGAAGTTTCCCTTCCCTTGTGTCCGCATTCGGGGAATCCGAACGCGGGTTATGGACACCGCAGGCGCGGGAGCCGGCACTCTTCAGCGACGTTGTGTCCGATGGGACCGCATGAGCGGGACCATCATGAGACTCAGGGGTAAACAGGGAAGGAATACGACGAGCCCGGCCCGAAGGCCGGGCTCGTCCCGTTGTACGGGGTGCCACGGACGCGGACCACGCGCGCTAGTCCATCGGCAGGACCGCGACTCCCCATCCGGTCCCCGTGTGGGTCGCAATCACCACGCCGACCTCCACGACTTGCAACTCGACCACGTCGAACGCTTCCTCGATGCGCTGCCGAAGCCACGCCGCGTTGTCGTGTGACATAGCATGCAACACGAGGAATGCGCCCCTCTTGCGTTCGCCCAGTTGGGCGCCGACCCAGTCCAGCGTGGCTTCCAGCGCGGCTGTCGCCCCGCGGACCCTGCCAACGGGCTCGAACTTGCCCTCGCGGTCGACCGTGAACGTGACCTTGAGATTGAGCAGTCCTCCGAGGAACGCGGAGACCGCGCCGATGCGCCCGCCCTTGGCGAGGTTGTCGAGCCTGTCCACGCCGACGATCATGCGCGCACGGTCGCGCGCCGACTCCGCGACCTCGAGGACGCGCTCGACGCCACTACCCGCCTGCGCCTCGCGCGCGGCGGCGATCACCTGCAGCGCCAGACCCCCAGAGAGGTTGCGCGAGTCGAACACGTGCACGTGTCCGGCGAACTGCTCGGCCGCCTGACTCGCCGAGTCGATGGTGCCCGAGAGCGAGGACGAGATGTGGATCGACACCACATCCGGCGCCTTCTCGAGCGCCGCCTCGTAGGCTTCGACGAACGCCCCGACCGATGGCTGACTCGTCGTCGGCAGGCGCGACGCGCGCCCCATCCGGTCGAAGAACTCGGCTTGGGTGAGGTCGCCGTCTCTGAATGTCTCCGTACCCACCGTCACGTTCAGCGGGACGATCATCACGTCGAGTCCCTCCGCGACATCGCGGAGCAGGTCCGACGTGCTGTCGGTGACGATCCAGACGGCACGATTTGCGGCGGGCACTCGTCCTCCTAGCCGAAGCTGACCATACCGTGTGACATCGATCGTCCGCCCAGGAGATGTACGTGCAGGTGCGCCACGGACTGCGAGGCGTCCCGCCCGTTGTTGACGATCACGCGATATCCGGTGGTATCGACGCCCTTGAGCGCCGCCACCTTGGGCACGGCGGTGAAGAGCGCCGTCATCACCGCGGGCGGGACGTTGTCGCTCATGTCCGCGTAGTGGCACTTGGGGATGATCAACGTGTGCACCGGTGCTTGGGGCGTGATGTCGTCGAAGGCGAGCACGAGGTCGTCTTCGTACACGACCCGTGCGTCGAGCGTATGGCCGGCGATCATGCAGAAGATGCAGTTGTCCATTCGATCCTCCATCGTCGACACGGGAGGTCCCGTCGCGGCCGCCCGTCAGGCGGGATCCGTATCCTCGTTCTCGACCGTGTCGAGCTCGCCCATCAGCATGGTCACACGCTGTTCCGCCTTCGCGAGCTTGGCTTGACCGGCGCGAAGCAGAGCGACACCACGCTCGTATCGCGCGAGACTGTCCTCGAGATCCAACTGGCCCCCCTCGAGAGCGGCCACGATCGATTCGAGCTCCGACAGCGCCTCTGAGAAGCGCAGATCTTCCGCGGCG
The DNA here is from genome assembly GCA_025361335.1 of Coriobacteriia bacterium. Classification (GTDB taxonomy): domain Bacteria; phylum Actinomycetota; class Coriobacteriia; order Anaerosomatales; family PALSA-660; genus JANYAK01. The sequence continues at coordinate 9,457 of JANYAK010000011.1, read as the reverse complement.
CGTTCCGGCTCAGCCATCAGTCTCCTCCTGGTCGACGCTCTCTACGAGACACCCCGCGAGACCCCGGTGCAGTCTGACACGCACCCTGTCCCCCGGCCTCAACTCTCCGGCCGAACGCACCACCCGCCGGCCCGACTCGTCATAGCATACGGCGTACCCTCGGCCGAGGATACCGAGGGGCGAAAGGTCCGCCAATCGCGCCGCCATCAGCCGTTCCTGCTCGCTGCGGCGCAGGAGGTTCTCCCGCGCGGCGCGTGGCAGGGAGAGCCGTGCGTATGCGAGGCGCTCGCGCTCCCGCGACAGGCACCCCGGGAGCGCCCGATCCAACCCGGCCGCCGCAAGGTCGAGCCGCTGGGCCGGGGTCGCGAGAAGCGTCCGGGGGTCGCTCAGGACGGGCCGCCCCGAAAGCGACTCGAGCCTGTGCGAAGCTCGCTGGGCCGCGTGCCGCAGGCTTCGTGCCAGCAGCGCCCCCGCGCCGGCGAAGCGGGCCTCGACCTCCTGAGTCGCCGGAGCGACCGCCTCCGCGGCTGCGGTGGGAGTGGACGCCCTCACATCCGCCACCATGTCCGCGATCGTCGTGTCCGGCTCGTGGCCGATCCCCGTCACCACTGGGGCGGGGCATGCCGCGATCGCCCGGGCGACGGCCTCGTCGTTGAAGGGCATCAGGTCCTCATAGGAGCCGCCTCCGCGCGCGAGGATGATCACGTCGACGCCCTCCTCGCCGATGCGGCGAAGCCCATCCACGATGTGCGCGACAGCAGCGACGCCCTCGACCGGCACGCCGGCGACGACGAGTTCCGCCGCCGGATATCGGCGTCGAAGCGTGCGTATGACGTCGTGGACCGCCTTGCCCCGTGGGGAGGTCACCAGGCCGATGCGATCCGGGTAGGGAGGCAGGTCGCGCTTGCGCCCCGGCCCCATCAGCCCTTCGGCCTCGAGCTTCCGAGCCACGGCGGCGACCTGCATCCGCAGGACTCCCTCCCCCGCCGCCGCGATGGAGCGGACCTGGAACTGCATCCTCCCCTTCGCCGCGTACGCGGTCATCCCGCCCGTCACCTCGACGAGCATCCCTGCCCGCATGGTCACACCGCACGAATCGAACACGTCGCGCCACGCCAGACAGGGCAGCACGGAGGCCCCGTCCCCAAGCGTGAAGTACACGGCCTTGTATCCCGGACGGTCGGTGACCTCCGAGACCTCTCCGATGACCCTCAGGGCGAGGTGCTCGAGCGCCCTCTTGGCGGCGAACATGGCCTCGGACACGGTCAGAGCTCGGGTCGGTTCGATCACTCAGGCCCCCCTTCACGGTTCGGCGCCACGATTCTACCTCGCACAGGTCGCGGCCACGCGGTGCGCCCGACCGCCGAGCCGTCCCAGCCCGATCGCCTTCGAATGCGGCGCGCACACGTCGCAGGACGTGCCGCAGTCCCGCACCTCCTCGCCGAAGTGACCGCAGAGCACGCGATGACGGCAATCATTACCCGCGGCGAACCGGTACATCTCATGCACGCGCACACGAGCTTCGCTCCTGACCGCGTCCGACGAACCGGCGACCAGCCTGTGGCGTCGGCGGACGTCGTCCCACGAGTACAGGAGCAGGCAGTCGGCGCGCCGGCCGTCACGTCCCGCCCGACCCACCTCCTGAGCGTAGGCCTCGACACTCCCCGGCAAGTCGGCGTGGAGCACGAGCCTCACGGCCCCGTTGTCGATGCCCATGCCGAACGCGACGGTGGCGACCACCGTTCGCACGCTCCCGTCGGCGAACGCGGCCTGCACCTCCTCGCGCGCCGTCGTCTCCATGCCTGCATGGTAGGGCGCGGCCGCCTCGCCGTGAGAGAGCAGGAAGGTGGCGAGCGCCGCCGCGTCCCTGCGCGACAGGCAGTACACGATGGCGGAGCCCTCCTCCTGCGCGCGCAGGATGCCGAGGATGACGCGCCTCACGTCGGTCAGCCGATCCTTGGCGTGTGCCGCCAACACCAGGTTCGACCTCATGAACGTCCCGCGCCATACGAAGGGGTCGCGAAGCCCCAAAGACGCCGTGATGTCCGCCGCCACGCACGTCGTCGCGGTGGCCGTCACGGCGAGCGTCGGGATATCCCCGAGGACGACGCGCGCCGCCGCGATGGCGCGGTACGCGGGCCGGAACTCGTGCCCCCACTGCGAGATGCAGTGCGCCTCATCGACCGCGAGGAGCCCCACATGGCCCGCCATCGACGCGACGATGCCCGGAAGCCCCTCCGGAGACGCGTAGATCAGCTCCCATGTGCCCGCGCGCACCCCGTCGAGTCGGCGTTCGCGTTCGGCCCTGTCGAGCGTCGAGTCCAGCCACGTCGCGGCGAGGCCTCGACCACGCGCCCCCGCGACCTGGTCCCGCATGAGTGACAGGAGCGGGGACACCACGAGCACGGCCATGCCGGCGACCCGAGCCGGCAACTGAAACGTGACCGACTTGCCGGCGCCTGTGGGCATGAGCGCCAGGCAGTCGCGACCTTCCAGCACTGCCGCGACCACTTCCCTCTGGCCAGGTCTGAAGCGACGATGGCCGTAGACCCGGTACAGCGCGTCTTCCAGCTCGGTCGATCCTCCGGTCTCGCGTGGGTCCATGTGCGCGCCTCTCGACGCGACCAGTGTCGCGCGAGCCTCCTACCGGTTCCCGACCAGACTCCTACCGGTTCACTCGACCCGCTCGGGAACGATCTTGCCTCCACCGACGCGCAGGGAGAGCCGCCCCTCGGCGAGTTCCACGAGCTCCTCGCCGATCAGTGACCGCCTCCAGCCTTGGAGCAGGGGACTCTGCTCCCGCTCACCGCCCGCCAGACGCTCCAGGTCCGCCCTCGCCGCCAGCAGCGGCACCGCGACACCATGCTGGCCCGCACGCACGCGCACGAGCGCGCCCATGAGCTCGACGATACCGTCGACGTCGATATCGGCGCGGTGGCGGTGCGCCATCCGGGGAAGTTCCTCCTCGGGCAGCGCGACTCCGCGTCCGACCGCGTCGAGCAGGCCCGCTCCTCCGTCGCCCAAGGCGCGGACGTTCATGCCCCTGACCTCCACGAGCGAGGCGGCGTCCCGAGGTTGCCGTCGCGCCACCTCCACCAGGGTCTCGTCGGAGACGACCCATCGGCGCGGCAGGTCGCGGCGCTGTGCCTCTCGCTCCCGCCACGCCGCGACTTCCCTCAGCACCGCGAGATGCCGGCGGCTGAGGGACGATGCGCGTTTGATGCGCATGAACTGCATCTCAGGGACGACCTCATAGGTGGCCGGGTCCGACAGCGCGGCGAGATCGGCCTCGAGCCACTCCATACGCCCTTCGGAACGAAGCCGGTCGGAGAGGCGCCGGTACATCTCAGGCAGGTACGTGACGTCGGCGACGGCGTACTCGACCTGCGCAGGAGTCAAGGGGCGCCTCGACCAGTCCGAGTACGTGTCCGACTTGTCCACGTCGACATCGAACATGTCCTTGACGAGCCGCGCGTAGCCGACCTGCGCCGCGGAACCCGCCAGGGTCGCGGCCACCTGCGTGTCGAACACCGGTCCGGGAGGGCGGCCGAGGATCCGAGTCAGGATCTCGATGTCCTGACTGCCTGCGTGAACGACTTTGATGACGGCCGGATCGAGAAGGGCTTCCGCGAGAGGACCGAGATCGGGGACCTTGAACGGGTCCACGATCCACGCAGCGTCATCGACCGCCAGCTGGAGAAGGCACAGTTTGGCGTAGTAGGTCTTCTCCCGCATGAACTCGGTGTCCAGAGCCAGCACCCCGGCCTCGCGGGCGGCCCGCGTTATAGAGGCGAGCGTCTCGGGGTCGTGTGCGAACAAGCGGGCTCCTTCGTCGGGCATCATGCTTCCGGTCCACACGCAGGCTGTAACAGTATCCCGCAGGGTGGGCTAACATCAAACAGACGCGCGTGCGATGCGACAGGGCGAGGGGCCGCAGCCGATGAAGGTGCTGGTCGTCAACAATCCGAGGTCCGGCCAAGGCGACGCGGGGCTGTACGACTACGTGCGCGAACTCGGCGCCAGAGGTGCGGAGGTCACGCTCAGGCCGCTCATCCCCGGCGCGGACCTGTCCGGGGCTCTACGCGACGCGCGAAACTTCGACCGGGTGGTGGCCTCAGGCGGGGACGGCACCGTCTCGGCGGCGGCGCACGTGCTGCGGGGGACGGGCATCCCGCTTCTGCCGTACCCGTCGGGAACGGCGAACCTGATCGCTTTGAACCTGGGCATCCCGCTGGATCCGTTGAGGCTGGCCGAGACCACGCTCACGGGAGATGTGCTCCGCACCGACCTCGGCGAACTGTCGTACGCGACACCCCCCGAGGACGTGCCACGCGAGCGACGGCGACTCGCCAGGCCGCGAGTCAAGCGTAAGATGGGGTTCACCGGCATCGCCGGCGCCGGATTCGACGCCGACATCATGGAGCGCGCGCGCGGACTGAAGGACTCGATCGGCGCCGGCGCCTACCTCGTCGGGGCCATCCAGATCCTGCAGCCGACCGTCGCCGACATCAGCATGGAGATCGACGGCCGTCTCGTCGAGACCGAGGGGAGCGCCCTTCTCCTGGTCAACTTTGCGCGGATCCAGTTCGACCTGTCGGTGATCCACGATAGCGACGGCACGGACGGCCTTCTGGAAGTGGTCGTCATCAAGGCGCGGCATATGACGGACCTGTTGCCGGCGGTCATGGCGGCGATGCTCGACCGCATCGGGGACTTCCCCGACCGCAGCCAGGTGTTCGACACCTACCGCGCCCGCCGGGTCGACGTCACGGCCACCCCCGCTCTCCCCCTCCAGGCGGACGGCGAGACGCTGGGCGCATCGACCCCGTTCTCGGCCAAGGTACTACCGCTCGCAGCGACCTTCATGGTGCCGGCGCAGCCCTAGCGGATCCTGCTCGGCGCCGGCCCCTACCCTTCCAGGCGGTGCCGAGCCGCGTTCGCCTCGTAGCGCATCTGCAGCAGGTCCACAGCCAACGCGAACGCCATCGCAAAGTAGACATATCCCCGGGGGAACTCGCGCCCCATGCCTTCGGCCACCAGCAATACGCCGATGAGCAGGAGGAACGCCAGCGCAAGGATCTTCAGGCTCGGGTGGTCGTTGATGAAGGTGCTCACACGGTTGGCGAACACGATCATGACGATCATGGCCAGCACGATGGCCGTCACCATGAGGGGCAGCTTGTTCACCATGCCCACCGCCGTGACGATGGAATCCAGAGAGAAGATCATGTCCATGAGCGCGATCTGAGCCACGACGGCGCCGAGGGTCGCAACCGCCGCTGTCCGTGCGCCGTGCTCCTCGACCATCTCCGTCTTCTCATAGATCTCCCGCGTCGACTTGACGATCAGGAAGATACCGCCTCCCAGGAGGATGAGCGCCCGGCCGCTCACGCCGAATCCGGCCACGACGAACAGCGGGTGCTCAAGGCTCGTGATCCATGAGATCGCGAACAGCAGGACGAGACGAGTCAACAGGGCGAGCGCCAGGCCGAGCTGCTGCGCCGTCTTCTGCGTATCGCGCGGGAGACGGGCCGACAGGATCGCGATGAACACGATGTTGTCTATCCCGAGAACGATCTCGAGCAGCGTCAGAGTGGCGATCGCGATCCAGCTCGACGGCTGAAGGAATATCTCGAACACCTATCGCTCCTGTCCGATGACGTCGTACCCAGCAAAGTGTGCTCCAGCATACCCCACTGGTGCAGGTCGGACCCCGGAGCCTCCGTGCTCCGCGATGCTGTGCGCTACACTGGCGCAGGGGTCTCGGGGAGGGATCGCCGGTTCCGGAGGGTCGTATGGGCTCCAAGGTGTACGTCTACGTCTACCTGATGCTGTCGGCCGTCTACGCGGTCGGGGCTCTCGTGTACCTCAGATCCATCACGCGGACGTCCTTTCTGGCCAGGGCGCTCCTTCCGGCGCCCGGCGAGCCGGAGCCGCTCTCGTTCGGTTCCGATGCCTCGCGAGTGGACACTCAGGCCGCCGTGCGCGCGGTCCTCAGCATAGATTCCGCGGCGTTCGCCTGTGCCGTTCTCCCTGTCGCCTACGTCGCCCTCATCGGCGTGTTCGGCAGCCTGCTCGGGACCGGTACGGCCGCCAGCCGGATGGCCGACCCGCTGTGGCTTCTGGTTGCTAGCGGCCTTCTCGGGGCTCACGCGATCCTTTTGATCTGGATCGCTCGCCTCAACGCCCGCTTGGGGGCGGCGTGTTCAGCGGAGTTGCGCCGATCGTTCGTGAGCCGCCACGCCAGTATGCTCACCTACTACCGCACCTTCGTCCTGCTCGTGGTGATCGTCGATATCGTCAAGATGGTCTACGTCCTACTCAACGTCAGCACTGTGACCAGGATCCCGTACATGTGGTGAAGCGCGGCGACTCGCTTCCCTCTCGTCCGACGCCGACCCGAGGAGCCTCCATGATGTCGACCCTCCCCCGCCGCGGGCTCGCCCTCGTCACGGTCACGCTGGCGCTACTCGCGCTCGCGGGGCCTTCGCGGGCCCTCGCGAAGTCGTTCTCGATGCCGACGGTCCGCATCGAGGCCCGCATCGCGCCGGACGGATCGCTGGCCGTGGTGGAGAAGCGCTCGTTCGACTTCTCCGGCGACTACACGCGCGTGTACTGGGACCTGGAGACTCCGCCCGCGGGCACGATCACCGACGTGACCGTGCTCGACTCCGCGGGATCGCCCCTTCCCTTCACGCAGGCTGAAGGCCGTCCCTCCGGCTACGCTCGCCTCACCGAGCAGGACTACCTCACCCGGGTCGAGGTCTACGGGGCCTGGTCCGATGAGACCGTCGCGTACACGCTCACCTACCGGGTGACCGGGGCGGCCACGCGATGGGCCGACACCGGCGAGCTGTACTGGCAGGCGATCGCGAAGAACTGGGCGGCCACGACCGACTCGGTCGATATCACGATCCGCCCGCCGTCAGACACCGCGCCCGATCAGGTCAAGGCCTGGGCGCACGGGCCTCTCACGGGCAACGTGACGATCGGCGCCGGTGGAGTGGTGTCACTGAAGGTGGCGAGCCTCGCCGCCAACACGTTCGTCGAGGCCCGGATCCTGTTCCCCGGCGACGTCCTCACCCAAGTACCTGCGCGCACGGAGGCGAAGCGCGCAGCCATCCTCGCCGAGGAGGCGGGACTGGCGAACACGGCCAACGCGCAGCGCGCGGCGGCACGCGGCCAGATCCTGTGGGCCGGCGCGTGCGGCGTGGTGATCCCGCTGCTCCTGCTGGGCATCGTGATCGCTCTCTACGCGCGTTACGGGAAGGAGTACCGGCCGTCCTTCTCAGGCGAGTACTTCCGCGAGCCGCCGTCCGACCTTCACCCGGCGCTCGTGGGCTACCTGTGGACCATGGGGACGGTGGAGGATACGGCCATCTCGGCATCGCTCATGAACCTCGCCGACCGCGGCGTCCTGCGCATGGAGCCCACGGTCGTCAAGAAGCCCGGCCTGTTCGGCGCGAAAGACGAGAACACGTTCCTGCTCACCCTGGACACCTCGAAGTGGGCGACCCTCGACCCGCTCGACCAGAACCTGCTGTCCTTCCTGTTCACCACCATCGCCGGGGACGACACGCTCACAATCAGCGAGATGCAGGAGAAGGCGAAGTCCAGAGCGCAGGAGTTCCAGGACGGCATCAAGGCGTTCAAGGTGGCCGTGGTCGAAGAAGCGGACCGCCAAGGCCTCATCGAGGAGGGCGGCCAGATCGCGCGCGGGTTTGCGTGGATCATGGCGGTCCTCGCCATCGCCGCGGCCATCGGTTCCTCCGTGATGGCCGAGTCGGCTTGGATCGCCGTGGGCATGACGCCGGTGGCCGTCGTCCTGATCGTCCTGTCGGTCAAGATGACGAGGCGATCCCATGCCGCCGCGGAGCTGTACGCCAAGTACGCCGCCCTACGCAACTACCTGCGTGACTTCTCGCGGCTGCAGGAGGCGCCCCCCGCCTCGGTGGTGCTGTGGAACCAGTTCCTCGTCCTCGCGGTCATCTTCGGGATCGCGGAGCAGGTGATCGCGAGGCTGAAGGTCAGCGTGCCGCAGGTGGCGGCCGACCCGACGTTCGCGACCACGTACTGGTGGGTCTCGGCAGGCCAAGGATACGCTGCGCCGATATCGGCCCTGTCGACCGGCTTCACGTCGGCGACCACGATCGCGTCGAGCACCCTGTCCGGCGCGTCCGGCGGTGGCGGCGGGTTCTCCGGCGGTGGTGGCGGCGGTTTCGGCGGCGGCGGAGGCGGAGGCGCCGACTGACGCCTGATCCACGTTGCTCGCCCAGCCATCCAAGCCCACAGGGGGCGGTCAGTCCCCGAGCGACTGGTCCAACCGCGTCAGCAACTCAGCACACTCGCGTCGCACGCCTCGATGATGTCGAGAACATAAGCCCGGAGCTCACGCTGCATAGAGGACCTGCTTGGTCCGCTCGACCTCGGCGGCGACGTAACGGTTCTTGATGGCGTCGCTCATGACCAGGTCGACTCTCGTACCTAGAAGACCCCGCAACGCGTTGAGCATCGCGAAGTACGTGACAACGAGCGCGAATGCATCCAGGGGCCCGAACTCAACCAGCAGGTCGACGTTTCAAGGACGACTCTGAGTGGTTGGGCGCTGACACGCTTGCCGCTCCTGTAAACGTCGAGGCACTCCGTCGCGACGGCCTGTTCATCCTTCAGAGAGACATTGAGCCAGGACACAGCCGTAACCTTGACGCCGTCAACACGAATCTCATCGATGATGCCACAGCCTGCGTGCTGGTCGAGCATCTTTCGGACCGCCTTCGCCTCGCGGGACTGGAAGACAGGTGCCGTCACGCGACCGCCCCCTTTGTTGCGCTCAACGTGTTGCGCATAACCCGCTGCGCACCAGCTTTCAGGTCAGTCTACCTTCTGGCAGTCAGGTGTTGCGCTTGTTGGACGGCCTGGCAGTGCGCCCCAGCTTGTACTCAGCGAGCACGGACTTGGCCTCGAGGACGGCCATCTCGCCCTCCACTCGACATGGCTTCGCGGCTCCGGGTCGCTCAATCATCTCAACAAGGGAATGTCGCCGGGGTCGAAGCACTGGTTTGCGACCGTTGTGGTAGAGCCCCCAAAGCGCTTCGTACAGAGCGCACATAGAGGCAATCAGCTTCTCGAGTTCTCGATAACTCGTAGCAGAGAAGAGGCTCTCCAACTCCGCCTGCTCCAACCGGTCACGATGCGCGTAGACCTTGTGCCTCAGCGGTCGATACTTGGTCACGAATACATCAGACCACTTGGCTAGGTAGCGAGTCAGTTTAGTCCAGTCGGCCGCGGTTGGCTCGTGCCACCCGGCCATGTATTCGGTCGTGTCCGAGAAGTTCTGTAAGTAGCGTGGCCGCCTGAAGTGACGAAGGCGGCCACCGCCCTCCAAGATGGTTGGTGATCAAGGCCGACTACCAAGGAGGAGACGATGGCCAGAAAGAACGCTACGACCCTGCCCGCC